>DASRRM010000160.1:0-34659 GCA_035695715.1 Tepidisphaeraceae bacterium | reverse complement strand
GCCGAAGGTCAAAGCGGCCGTCGAAACATTTGTGACATCCATGCCAACTCCCGGTTCGTAACTGATGGACCTCCAGTCCATTATCAACTACAAGAGTGTAACAAAGATGTCCCTCAACTTGAGGCGTACTCGCCCACCATTTCGGTGGCGGCGGAAACGTGGTAAGCGAGCACGCCCACCCTACATCAGTTCGCATTCGTCGCGCGTTAAGAATCTGATCACTGCTTGGCGGGCGGCGCCTGCGCCAGACCCGTTCCCGGTTCGACCGGATGCTCCGATGGATACGACTTCACCGTTTGATTGGTAAAATCCTTCGCCAACTGCTCGACCGTCAGTTTTTCGTCAATGGCAACGCCCCGGGCGCGAAGGGCGGCGATCGTGCTGGCCATCGATTTGAGCTTGTCCGGCGTTGGCTCCTCCAACGGCTGGGTAATGCTGGCCAACTCCGGCAATATTGCGATAATCACCGGCAGGTTGATCTCCAGTTCGACTGCGTGTGCCTGAGTGGAAAGCTTGAACGCCGGCAGAAGTTTGAATGTGACGAAGGTGGGAGAACCTGCCGGGGAATTCGGGCCGTCGGCCTTCACGGCGTCAGCCGCGGCCTTCCAGGTTTTTTCGACCTGGGCCACGTCCGCGTCGGAAAGGGGGACAGTCAGCCGGAATACCTGTTTCTCGCGGGTGAGCTTGATAGCCCCGTCATTGGCGCCTTTCCGCAGAAGCGCAAGCGACTGCTCATCCAAAAGCGAGAGCGGCCCCTGTTTGGCCTCCGGGCTGTCGGGTGCCGGGCCGGCGGGGGCGGCGCTCGGATCAACCGATGAATGCACCCCGGCGATCATCTGCTGCCGCGTCTCGTCCCAATCGAGCAATTTGCCGCCGGCTTTGCGCCGTTGCGTTTCCTCATCGATCGCCTTGGTAAGGTCCGGCGCGATGGCCGGGCCGATCTGCTGCAATGCCTGGTCGATTACCTTTCCGGGAAGAATCACCTGATCGTAGTAACAAAGCGTATCCGTTCCGCGCAGGAAAAATGTGCCGGGCAAAACGCGAATCTGGTCGAGCGAAACGGGCGTTTTGGTTTTATCCAGAGTTGGCGGCGCCTGGCCGAGATTGATCGGGGCGTATTCCGTTGCCGAGAGTCTCAGGAATGCCGGCATCGCAAGAATATCGATGTTCGGCACGCGGATCAGATGATCGCGATTGCGCCAAAGCTGGAAGAGGTATTCCCCGTCGCCGGCGGATGGCGCATCGATGCCCTGGTAGACGTTGAGGATTGTGAATTCATCCTTGGCGTCATCATATCGCACCATGGTGAAATATCGCGCCGACAGGCATCCGCTCAGGCAGAATGCCAGGCCGGCCGCCAGAAGGATCAGGGAAAATCGCCGTGCCCATAATTTCATGATGGACTCCTTGAATGCCGAACAGCGAAAATGCGCGACCGGATATGCAGACGCTAACCACTTGACGGCGGTTGCACAAGAATACGTAAAGCGCTGGACGGAATGGTTTGCGCGCCATCGCGCATGCAGAAGCCATTTCCAAAATATCTTGTCAGGCCAAGATTTCGTTGTATACTTTAATTTATGATCTTCGCGTGGGACGTGGAGAACCTGGATCACCTCGCGAAGCATGATGTGACTGCGTCGGAGGCAGAGTTTGTTGTGGTAAACGCGACCTCGCCCTTTCCACAGCACGTCGGAGATGGAAAGCGGCGCGTCTGGGGCGAGACGGCAGCGCGTCGAATGCTTCAGGTGATTTATGTGTTGAAAGACCAGGATGATGTCGCCTTCGAGGCGGTTGACCCATTGGATTGGGCGGTGTTGGAGACGAAGCCCGCCGCGAAGATCGCCCGGATCATCCATGCGATGGAACTAACGCCCGATATGAAGCGGCAGATGCGTCGCCGCAGGAAGTAAAAATGAGAGTGAAATCAAAGACCCAAGCGCGAACGCCAAAGACTGCTTCCACTCCGAGCCAGCACGATTTTCCAGCATTGGACGCATGGGCGCGCAATCTGAGCTTCGATGCTGGCCACTCGCTTAGCGTTACCGAGCGTCGCGCGGAAGCGCTTGCCCGAAGTGTCGGGCGACCGGCGAAGCCGGCCTCGAAAAAGGCCACCCGGGTCATGATTAGCATGACTCCGACCTTGAAACAGGCTGCACGGGTCTATGCCAGGCGCACCGGCCGGACTTTATCCGGGCTTATCGCCGAAAGTCTGATGGAAAAAATCAAAAGCAAGGCATCATGAAGCCGCGCGCACGGGCCTTCACGCCGTCGCCGGCAATCGGATGGGCATCTGCCTCACCCGCACGCCGCTGGCGGCGAAGAGGGCGTTGGCGATGGCCGGGGCGACGGCGATGATCGGCGTTTCTCCCGCGCCGGCCGAGGGGAGATCGGGACGGTCCATCAGGTGAATGTCCAGCACCGGCACATCCTTAAAACGCGGGACTTTGTAGTCGCCGAAGCTGGCGTTGAGGACTTTTCCGTCGGCGAATTGCATTTCTTCGCGCAACGCCGGGCCGAGCCCCATGACGATCGCGCCGCCGACCTGCCGATTGAGGTTTTCGGGGTTGATGATCTTCCCGCATTCAAACGCCTGGCAGATGTGCGTCACCTTGTATCCCTTGCGGTCGTCATCCAATTTCACTTCGGCGCAGGCGGCAACGAACGAGCCTTTGTCGGTTCCACAGGAAAGCCCGATGCCGACGTTGGGCTCCTTTTTCTTCACCCGCCCGGCCCAGCCGAATTGTTTGGCGGCTTCCTGAAGCACGGCTTTCAGCCGCGGCTCATCCAGATGCGCCAGTCTGAATTCCAGGGGATCGCGTCCGGCCAGATGGGCCATCTCGTCCATGAAGGATTCGCGGGCAAAGTTGTTGGCGGTAACCGCCAGCGCGCGGTAGGAGCCGTGTTTTAACGGCGGGTCGGCGCTGACGAATTTGCACTCACTTTTAGCGACGCGGTAGGGCGTCTGCACTTCGTTGCCGCCGGAATTGACGTTGATGAAGTGCCAGCTTGTAAGCGTCCCTTTATCGTCGATGCTGGCGGCGGCGTCGATCAGGCCGGCGGGGCGGAAATAGGCCCAGGTGAATTCCTCCTCGCGGCTCCAGCGCAGGCTGACGGGTTTGCCGGCGGCTTTTGCCAGCCGGGCGGCTTCGACGGCACATTCGCCGGTGTGTTTCCCGCCAAACGCGCCGCCAAAATCGGGGACAATCACCCGCACATGGTCCCCCGACACGCCCGTCGCCGAGGCCAGCTCGGATTTCACGCGGGAAGGCTGCTGCGTCCCGGTCCAGACGGTCAGCTTGCCATCGGCCCACTCGGCCACCGCCGCCCGCGGCTCCAGCGGTGCATGCTGCACATAGGCCACGTGATAACTCTGCGCCAGCGATTTGCCATTTTTTGCTTCGTCGGCGTAAGGATTCTTCGGCACGCCGCCCCGCGCGGTTTGGCGCAGATGCTCGAACAGCTTTTCGCTGGAAGCCTGCGGCGGGGCGGGATTCCATTTCGCGGCGGTTGCCAGCGCTTCGATTGCCGCCGTGGCGCGAAATGAGGTTGGAGCGGCCACGCCGACGAGATTCTGCTCCTGCACGACAATCACGCCGGCCATTGCCTTGGCGGCGGCGGTATTGATCGAGGCCAGCGTCGCCCCGTATGCCGGCGGGCGGAGCACCTTTCCATAGAGCATTCCGGGCCGGCGAATATCAGAGGGATATTGATGCGCGCCGGTGACCAGATCGCGGGCATTGGGTCGGGCGATGGATGTTCCCATCACTTTCCACGACCCGACTGCCGACAGGGCCACATCGCGCGGTATCGGGCCATCCAGCAACTTCGCGGCGTCCTTATCGGCGGCAAGATCGCCATAACCCATCGCCTGCTTTCCGCCGACATCACTGACTTTTCCGTCCCTCACATCAAGCGTCTTCGGATCGACATTCCACTTTCGCCCGGCGAATGTACAGAGCATGTTTCTGGCCGCGGCACAGCCGCGCCGAATCGAGGGAACTGTGCTTGGCGTGGTCTGGCTTCCCGAAGTTCCACCGTCGTCGGGCGCAAGCTGCGTGTCAGCCATGATCAGCCGAACCTGGTCGGCGGCAACGCGAAGTTCCTCGGCGGCGGCCTGGGTCAGTTCCGCCCGAGCGCCCTGGCCGCATTCCACTTTTCCCGTCATGACGGTAATGATGCCGTCCTGGCCGATGTGCAACCGGGCGGCAATGGTAGACGGCCCGCTATTGCGGCCAAACCCGCCGCGCCGCGGGGGGACTTGGGCACGGGCGGTTTCAGCAAGCACCGCGATCATCAAACCTGCGCCCAGCGCCCGCAAAACATCGCGACGGCTTGGGCTGGATGAGGATTCGTCCTGGAGGTCGATATCCATCGTCACTGGAAATATCGCGCTTGGGTTATCCATGACATCGGGCAATGGGCCATCAGGATCGGTGGTCAGTGCCTGATCCGGGTGGTTGGCTGTCAAGGTGGTCAGGGTGTCCATAGGAGGTGCTCCTGCGGAGATTATCGCCGTCGCCACGCCGTTGAGCAATGACATGGAGGTTGCTTCACAAAGCCCTTGCCAGCACGTTCACTTGGCCGGCGCTTCGGCGACGCGGTTGAAAATGGCGGGATCTCCAAACACGCCTTCGTCGCCCACGTGCTTTTTCAGGAATGCCTGGAAGTCTGCCGTGGCGGCGGTGACGATCATCCGATCGGGGCTACCGGTCATCATCGCCAATTCCCCGGGATGATCCGAATTGTATTTCTTAAGCCATTCGCTCTTCATCACCCGCAGGCTGATTTGATCCGGCGTTTTCTTGTCCAGAATGTAAAACGAATACAGCGGCAGCAATTGAGCCTTGTAAACATCGCTGGCGTCGGGGGCCGGATCGGCCGGCGATAGTTTCATCACCAGCAAGGTATCAATCTTGCCGAATCGGGCGGTGAAGCTGCCTTTTTTCTCCTTGTCATCGGTGTAGACGAGGGCATAAGTCTTCTCATCAGCGCCGGCGGTAATGGCAACCTTGTTCCTGGCGTCGTCGGTGGCCCACTTGCCGATGAAGGTGTTGTCGGCAACCACCTGATTGTCGAGGAGAATTGGCTGGGTCGTGGTGACGCAGCCGCCTGCGAAAATGAGCAAGCCAATCACGAGAAGAGCGCCGCAATACGAAAATGGGGATGTACGTTTCATAAGAGTGTTCCTTTCATCGATGTATTCGCCGGGGCTGGCCGCAATCTGACACGGAATTCGCGAAATATAATGATCACATCCACCAAACCGCAGTAACTCTTCATTAAAGCAATGCTTACGTGGCGCACAGAAATTACCGAATATTGCCGCAGCCTTACCCGCGGGCTACACTCGCCTTGTGCTCACCCGAACAAGTACAGCGCTCCTCGACGGCCTGAAGAACCTGTCGGACCCTTCGGCCTGGCAGGCGTTCGACGTGCGGTACAGGCCCTTGCTGATGGCCGTGGGCCGCAAGCTGGGGTTGAGCATCGCCGATGCCGAGGACGGGCCCAACATCGGCGCGGCGCGATGGGCGTTGCCGGCCGGGTTGATGGCGCTGATGTCGGCGGCAGGCGGGTGGCTCCGGCGCAGGAAGACCAACCGCATCGCGCTCGTGCTGCTGGTGGGGGCGACGATCATCTGCCCCATCGCGGTCGCAACTGCGCTGCAGTTCTTTCATCTTTTAGCAACGTCCACCAGCCCCGAAAATTTGCTCGGCCCACTCGCCACCGATCGCCAATTCCTGGCCGCCTCCCTCGCGGGCCTTTGCGTCAGCCTGGCGCTGTGGCGCGCCACGCGCACGGCGGCGTTCGCCGTCATCTCGTGCCTCGCTTGCGTCGCGGTGGCATCTGCCGCCTTCGCGTTGCTGGGCTTGCGGCATAAGCTGGCCGAGGGGCATGTTGATACCGTCGCCGGTTGGTATCTCATTCCCGGCGTGGTGTTACTGTGCGTTGCCGTCACGCTGGATCTTCGCCGCCGGGCGGCGGCGTGGGGTTCACCATTTTATATCGTCGGACTTTTTCTGGTCCTGACCGCCCTGACGCTTATCGCGCGCTTTGGCCCGACGCTGGTCTGGCTCGGCGCAGTCAAACCCGACCCAGCTTCCACAACGCAATTTGATTACGGCTTCATGATCAACGGCGTGCTCTATTTTCTGGTCGCGTTTCTCGCCGATCGATCCATTAGCAGCGCATGGCTGCGGTGGATCGGCAATTTGCTGTTCTGGCTTGCACCGTCGCATCTTCTGGTTCCGATCCTGCATTTGGAAAATCATTGGCCGATCCCCGGCACATCGTGGACAATCGCGGAATTGATCCTGCCGCTGGCATCACTGTCGTTTGTGTTTATCAGCGTGCCGAAGCAAATGAAGTCGTGCTTCTTCTCCGGATTGCTGTACTCGGCAATTAGCGTTCAACGGTTAACGAACCGTCATCTCGAAAATCGGCTCGGATGGCCCGTTTCACTGGCGCTTTGCGGCCTGATCATGACTCTGGCGGCTTGGCGCTGGCCGCGATTGTTCGACAAGCGAGCCCGGCCCCCGGCGAGCGCGGAGCGAAGTCAGATTGGAAATTCAAGCGGGAAATAGTCCGCGTGTCCTCCACCACCCAGCGGGGATTTTCCCGACGGCATGCCGAGCGGGATTCCCGCGGGTCCTTTGTCACAACCAACATTTCAGGATCGTTTTGGTGCCCCAGATCGCGGTAATCGAGACGAATTAGCCGCGCACGAAGGGTACTCCCGAAGTAAGCGGTTGCGGGGGATCCGCTTACTTCGGGAGTACCCTTCGTGCGCGGCTCGTTCCCCGCGCGCTACGACCTGCGGTACCTTAAAATGTAAATGTGACAATGCACTAACGCCCCGCGCACTGGCGGATCGCATCGATGATCTTTGGGTAGTTGCAGCAGCGGCAGAGATTGCGGTTCATGCCGTCGATGATCTCGGGATCGGTCGGCTTGGGGTTTTTCTCCAGCAGGGCAACGGCGGCCATGATCATCCCGGCGGTGCAGTAGCCGCATTGCGACGCCCCGGCAGCCAGGAACGCCTCCTGCACCGGGTGGAGTTTTTGCCCGTCGGCCAGGCCCTCAATGGTGCGGATGGTTTTGCCGTCGACTTTGGAAGCCGGGGTCTGGCAGGAAAAGGCACGTTTCCCATCGACGAGGACCGAGCACGCGCCGCATTCGGTTTCGCCGCATCCGAATTTCGTGCCGGAAAGCTGGAGGTCTTCGCGCAGAAGGTCCAGGAGCGGGCGATCGGGATCGGTGGTGATGGTTTGTTTTTGGCCGTTGACGGTGAAGGTGATGGACGTGTCCATGCGAATTGACCTCGGATAAGCAGACCTGCGGAAGAACCGTGCGATCTATCATGGCGTTCCGACACACAACGCGATAGTAGCGGACGCCGTCGCCTCGAATTCGCGACCGGTCGCCGCCCCGATGCGACGAACGAATCGTGCGAGGGAAATTGACTTGACTTGAAAAGCGTCAATTCCGGAATGCTTGGCCAATTGGTTTGTCGAATTCGGACGTAATGCCATAAACCAGGGAAGGCCTGCATAATTCGGCTTCCAATCCGTGATCGGCGCCACGATGCGCAGAGGTAGATTCCCGATTGTGTCGAGGCTCATCACCAGTGCAGGGCGCAACTTTCCCATCTCGGCACCCATGGTGGGATCGAAATTGACGAGCCAGATATCACCGCGGCTCGGAATTGGAGCTTTCGCCATGGATGTCGTCCTTGCCGAATGCTTCGAAATCAATCAGGTCCGCATTGAGCCGGTATTCCGGCTCGGCAACAAGGGCGGCTGCCTTCAGAATTGCGTCACGCCGAGCCGGCTGCATGCGGCGCACCTCTTCGGCGGTCCATCTCCCGCGCGAGACTGATTTCGTTTTGGCATGGTTCATGTCAACTCCTGACAGACGCGATCACTTTGCCACATACGGGGCCGTTGTCGAATCTCAATTATACCAGTTGCGTGCGCCGCGCATAGACTCAAGAACGCACCCACAAAGCAAAAGGGCGTGGTCGCCCTTCCTGGCATGATCATGCCAGGAAAGGACGGCCGCGCCCGTAGGGACCACGCGCCACTCTTCAGTTTTGTACTACCGAAGACTTCTCTCGTCCGCGCTCAATCTCAAGTCAAGGTTACAAATCGCGCATCGCCGCTGGTGAGAACCTTGCCCGGAATATGCACGACCTTGGGAAGTGTCCCCGATTCGAATCGCGTGGCGGCATCGACCGTGCCTTTGCTGGTGATCGTGCCGATCTTGCTGCGCGAGCCGGCAGCGAGGGTGTCATCCGTAGTGCCGAACAGGTCGTCGGTGCCGGGATTAGCGCCGGCGACGATCACTGAATCGATGATTGTGCCGGCGACGTGCAGGGCGAGGATTTGCCCGGCGGAATAAGTGTCGGCGGCGGAGCCGATGCCGCCGAGAATGCCGTCAGATCCAAGGTTTACGCCGGCCAGAATCTGCGCATCGCTGAAGGTGGTGGCCGAGATCGTGTTGATCCTGGCGGCGGCGACCACGCCGCTGACGGCGGCAAGCCGGGCTGTCCCCAGCACCCCGGCGGCGGAGATGGTGCCGCTGACATCCCCGGCGTTTAACGTCGCGATATTGCCTGCGCTGATGACGGTTCCGGTGATGTTATTCACCCGCAGCGTGCCGATACGTCCGGCCACCGACAGCGTTCCGGTAAGATTCGCCGTGCCGGCGACCAGGCTGTTCAATTTTCCCGAATCCGTGACGTTCGACAGAGTCAGTGAATCCGCGCCGCCTTTGGTTCGGATATTGACGGCGGCCGAGCCGCTCAGTGTCAGATCGACTTCATTTCCCTCGAAGGCAACCGTGCCCGACCCGCCGTTCACGCTGATGTTGACCACCGTTCCATTGGCGAGGGTGAAGGGCGCGAGGCGATGCTGCTTGTGAGAGATGATGCCGACAGAAACCGGCGTGGAAAACGCGGTTATGCTCTGAGCCACCGTGGAACTGGTGCTGCCGGCGTTGCTCGTGTCGCCTTGATAGGTTGCCGTCAGTTGTGTCGTCCCCAGGGGAAGGGCCGTGGTGGTTAGCGTCGCAGTTCCGTTACTGGCCAGGTCGACAGCCCCGAGCGTGGTGGCGCCGGCGCTAAAGACAACCATTCCGGTGGGGGCGGCTGATCCGCTGGCGGTTGGCGCGATGGTGGCGATAAGCGTTATCGCATCACCCTGCCCAGCGGTGGCATTGGATGTTGTGAGCGTGGTTGTCGTTGCCTGTAAGTTCCCAACCGTAATCGTGACCGTTGCCGTGCTGATCGCGCCGCCGGCGGCTTCCTGCGCGCTGTAGGTGAAGGTATCCGTGCCTTGGAAATTGTTATCGGGGGTGTAGGTGAAACTCCCATCGTTGACGTCGAACGAAAGCGTGCCGTGGGCGGTCTGGGTGGAAGTGGTGATGGTTACTGAACCGGCCGGTGTGTCATTGTCCAGCACGCCCGCGGCGGCGTCGACGGTAAGCGTGGTGTTTTCCGGCGTTGTGTATGAGTCGTTGGCCAGCGTTGGCGCCGCCGCGATGATATTGAGCGACTGGGTGGCGACATTCAGCGCAGAATTGCCGTTGGTCGAGGTCGTGCTGAGGGTGGCAGTCGTCGTCGCGCTTGCGGGGTTGGCGGCGGTAACGGTGCTGACAATCGTCAATGTGGCCGGGGTTCCGCTGGCGAGGGTGCCGATGGTCCATGCGCCGGTGGTTGAATCGTATGTGCCGACGCTGGGCGTTGAGGAAACGTAGGTCAGACCGGAAGGGAGCAGATCGCTGACGGCAACGTTATCCGCGTCGCTTCCCGAAGTGTTGCTTACGATCACGGTGAAGGTTTCGGTGCTGCTTATGCCGGGATTAACCGTCGATGGCACATTGGAAATCGTCAGCCCGGCTTGTTGCTCGACAGCGCCGATATCGACCATCCCGTTGACCGTGCGGGCGAGGCCGCGCTGGTCGGTGGTGATGCCGGCGGGAATCAGCGCGACAGATCCGGCGGCCGACGCCGGCCCACCAGCGGGCGGCATGGTTTGCGTCGATCCGCCGTAGTTGGCCAGTGGGTCGAGGTCGGCATTGAGGGGGCTGGCGGCGGTTCCGGTCAGGTCTGATGAGACAAATCCGGTTCCGCCGTCGGCGACGCCGATCAGGTTGTGGCCCAAAGACGTGAACGCCCCCTCGACATCCACGACTCCTGCGCCGCCGGGCAATTGGGCGTAAACAATATTGCCGGCGATGATCGTATTGGAAATGGTTGCCGTCCCGCCGAGGACAGCGACGCCGTTACCCCCGGCGGTGGCGTTGTTTTGGGAGATGGTGTCGCCGGCAAGGGTGAGGTTGCCGGCGGAGTTCCTGATTCCGCCGCCCGCTCCATCGGCGAAATTGGCGGCAATGGTGCAGTTGGTGAAGCTGGCGGTGGCGGTGTTTTCCACACCACCGGCGTCGTTGTAGGAATTGTTGTTGACGATGGCATCGCCGACGCACTGAATATTGCCGCTATTGTAGATGCCGCCGCCGATTTCCAGCCCGCCGCCGGTGATATGGCCGTTGCCCGACAGGGCGGAATCGGCGAGGGTTGCGGTGCCGCCGTTATAGATCGCGCCGCCGCCGGCGGTGTCGGAGACGTCGCTGATGCTGTTGGCGTTGAAGGTGCAGTCGGTGATGGTGGCGGTTCCGCCGTTGTAGATTCCGCCGCCGCCGTGGTCGACTTGCGCATTGCCCGGGCCGAGGTATTTGTTGTTGGAAATCGTGCAGTTGGCGAGTGAAATTGACCCGGCGTTGTCGATTCCGCCGCCGTCGGGGGCGGTCGTCACCATTTCCAGGGCGGCTGGGGTGATATTCTCGTTGCCGGTGATGATGTCATTGCTGAGGGTGAGCGAGCCGTTGTTGGTGATGCCGCTGGACGATCCGCCGGTGATTCCCAGTTCGGAGATGCTGGCGGTGACGCCGCTGGCGACGGTGAATACGCCGCTTAGCGTGCCGGCGTCGATGGTCACGCCAACGGACGGGCCGGTGATGGTGGTGGTGTGAGCGGTGTTGGTCAGACTAAGCGCCGATCCGGTGAGGGTGATGGTTTGCGGCGTGGCAAAAGCGGTGGGATCGAAGGTAATGGTGGTGTCAGAAGAGCTGGTGTTGGCGCTGGCGATGGCGGCGGCGAGGCTCCCCGCGCCGCTGGCGGCGGTTGTATTTACAACTATTGCGCTAAACAAAAGCCGCTGCTCCAGAGAGTCGATCAGCCGTGATCGGCCATATCGTTGGCGGCCGGCTGTTTTGGCGGCAAGGGCCGATTTGCGAACAAAGAATCCGACAAGAGCGACTGGCAATTTGAGCGACATACGGTTCGTTCCCCGAAAAAAGTGGACCTGGGACTGAGTGATTGGTTATAGGACGTTCACAATCGATATATAGCACACATTTCGCCGCACGGCGGAGGGCAAAAATTTCACCGAAGGAATTGACCGATCGATATGCGTGCCACGTCGCCTTTTAGAGGGTGGGCAAGGGCTATTAGAACTCGCAACGAATGCTTAAATTGAACGCCAGGACGCCAAGGACGCCAAGAAAAATCGCCAAGGAGATTGCGATGAATTCCTCCTCTTTCCGAGCTTGGCGTTCTCGGCGTCTTGGCGTTCAACCATTTTGTTAGGAGCTTTTGATCGAGCTGATTCTAGCGGCGGTTTCGCCCTTTTATCCCAGTACCACAAAGCGCCCATCGCCCCCGGTCACGACACGGCCCGGAATATGCACGATCTTCGGCAGCATCGCCGATTCGAATCGCGTCATCGAATCGACATTGCCTTTCGTGCTGATCGATCCGATCCGGCTGGGCAAGCCATTGGCCAGGGTATCGTCGCTCGTCCCGAACACCCCGTCGGTTCCAGGGCCAGCGCCGGCGGCAATAATCGAATCGGTGACAGGTCCGCTCACGTGCAAGGCGAGGATTTGACCGGCGGAATATGTGTCGGCAGCAGTGCCGACGCCGCCGAGAAGCCCGTCAGAACCCAGGGTGACCCCCGCCAGGATCTGCGCATCGCTGAACGTGGTTGCCGACAGCGTATTGATCTTCGCGGCGGCGATCACGCCGCTGACGGCCGCGAGCTTTGCATTGCCCAGGATTCCGGCAACGGAGACCGAGCCGCTCACGTTCCCGGCATTCAGCCTGGCGATGCCGCCGGCGGCGATCACCGAACCGCTGATGTCGTTCAGGCGCAATGTGCTCAGCGTGCCGGGAACCGTAAGCGTGCCGGTCAGGTTGGCAGTCGGCGCGATCAGGCTGCGGATTCCCGACGCGGCGGTGACGTTGTAAAGCGTGAAACTGTTCTCGCCGCCTTTGGTGTGGAAGGTGACTTTTGGCGTTCCGCTGAGCGTCAGGTCAATTTCATTGCCGACATGCGTGAGGGTTCCCGCGCCGCCGGCGACGGTGACTTTCACCACCGTTCCATTAAGCAGCGTGATTGGCGGCGCGGAATATTGCTTGTTGCTGGAAATAACACCCACGGAAATCGGCGTCGAAAACGCGCCGACGATTTCCATCGCCGCCGCCGATTCACTGCCGACGTACAGGCCGTCGCCCGCATAGGTCGCGGTGACGAAATCCGTGCCGACGGGAAGGGCGGTTGTGGCAATAGTGGCAGTTCCATCGCTGGCGAGCTGGGCGCTGCCCAGGACGATCCCGCCACCGGCGGTGAACATCACCGATCCGGTCGGCGTTTGCGATCCGGCGACGGCCGGCGCGACGGTTGCCGTCAGCGTGACCGAATCACCCTCGCCGATCACGCCGTTGGAAGTCACCAGCGTGGTCGTGGATGCCAGAGTTGGGCCATTGACCGTGATGGTGACGGTGGCGTCGGCGCTGGGCGGGCCGTTGGGGGCGACCGATGCTTCGTAGGTGAACGATCCGGTGTTGGTGAGGCCGGGGGTGGGGGTGAAGGTGAAGCTGCCGTCGGGGTTAAGGGTCGCGGTGCCGCCGGCTGGATTGCCGGTAAGGGTCGCCGTCAGCGGCCCGCCGCCGGTGTCGTTTGCTAAAACGCCGTGGGCGGCGTCGACGGTGAGCGGCACGTTTTCCGATGTCGTGTAGGCATCATCAGCCACCACCGGCGCGATGGGAATAACCGTGACAGTCTCCGATGCGGTATTAAATGCGGAATTGGGATTGTTGGATGTCGAGGTGACCACGGCATTGGTGGTTAATGTCCCGCTCCCGGCGGTCATGTCGGCGACAATCGTCAATGTGGCCTGCGCGCCGCTGGAAAGGTCGCCGATGGTCCAGGTGCCGGCACTGACGCTGTACTCGCCGATCGGGGTTGACGACAAGAAGGTCAATCCCGCTGGCAGGGGATCGCTGACGACGACGCCAGTCGCCAGCGTGGAGCCGGTGTTGGTCACGGTGATGACATAGCTGAGCGTTGCGCCCGAGCCGGCGGTCACATTGCCGGTCGATGCGATGTTGGTGATGGAAAGCCCCGGCGCCTGCTGCAATTCCACGGCGCCGATGTCGAGCTTTCCGTTTACCGTTCGCGGCGCACCGCGCTGGTCGGTGGTTGTGCCGGCGGGAAGGACGGCGATAGATCCGCCGCCCACAGCCGGGCCGTTGCCGGGCAGCATGGTCTGGGTCGGCCCGCCGTTGTTGACCAGCGCGGCGAGATTGGCGCTGAGGGGGTCATCCTGGGTGCCGCTGAGGTCAGAGGAAACCAGGCCGCTCGCGAAGTCGCCGACGCCGATCAGGTTATGCCCCAGCGAAATGACATTGCCGACGATATCGCCGTTGCTGGCGTTATTGGGGTAGGTGTTTCCGGCGACGATGGTGTTGCCAAGGGTGACGGTGCCATCGTTGACGGCGATTCCGTCGCTGCCGGAGTTATCCTGATTGAGCGAGATGGTGTCGCTGTTGAGGACAAGTGCGCCCGATGAATTCTCGATGCCGCCGCCGGTGTCCTCGGCGAGATTGTTGGCGATGGTGCAGTTGGTGAAGGTGGCGCTGGCGGTGTTTTCGATACCCCCGGCGTCGTTGTAGGAAGCGTTTCCCGAGACGTTGTCACCGGTGGCGAGCAAGGTTCCGCTATTATAAATTCCGCCGCCCACATCCAGCCCGCCGCCGCCAATGCCAACAAAGTGCCCGTTGTCGCTGATGGTGCAGTTGGTGAGGGTGGCGTTGCCGCCGTTGTAAATGCCGCCGCCGCCAACTGTGTCTTCGTCGGCATCTTCGATGGTGTTGCTGGTGAGGGTGCAGTTGGTGAGGGTTGCAGTCCCGCCGTTGTAGATTCCGCCGCCGCCATGATCGGATGACGTGAGGGCATCGCCCGCGCTGGTGAAACTGTTGCCGGAGATTGTGCAGTTGGTAAGGGAGATGGACCCGGCGTTATCAATTCCGCCGCCGTCGGTCACGGTGACGGTGAAATCCATGTTAGTGATATTCTCGTTGGAGTTTCCCGAGATGGCATCGTTGGCCAGGGTGAGCGAGCCATTGTTTTCGATGCCGCCGACGCTGCCGCCGGTCACGCCAAACGCGCTGATGCTTGCCGTCACGCCCATATCGACAATGAAAACGGCGCTCTGGCTGTTGGCATTGACAGTCACCCCGGCGGTCGGGCCAGTGATCGTCGTTGAATGAGCGGTGTTGGAAAGCTCCAGCGCGGTTCCGGCAAGCGTGATGGTTTGCGGCGTGGCAAAAACCGTCGGGTCGAAGGAGATGGTGGTGTCAGAGGCGGCGGTGTTGGCCGTCGCGATCGCCGCCGAGAGGCTTCCCGCGCCGCTGGCGGCGGTCGTATTCACCACAATGGCGCTGAAGAGCACGCGCTGCTCGAGGGAATCGATCTGGCGGCCCGATCGTTCGCGGCACGGCCTTATCTTTGTAGCTTTTCCCTGGCGAATTGCCCGATTTTGCGAGCGCGAATTGAGCAAAGACCGGCGGTTGGCATGATTAAACATGAAGGCAGTTTCCCTGAAGAACAGAGTCGATCGAAATCGGCTACCCGACGTAGCGGCTGACTATAACACGCGTCTGAAACCCGGCCAACGGGCCTTAATATGCCGCCACAATCACCGCGCCGGGGTACGCCTTGAGAACGATCTGCGAGTACGATTCGCCGGCGACGGCCTGCTCTTGGGCGCACCATTGGCAAAGGCCCACGCCATGCCCCAGGCCATGCCCCTCGGTGAAACGGACAATGCCTGGTTCGTTGACCGGCTTGCAATAGCTGCTGGGAAGTTTGGGCCCGTCCCCGGCGTCGGTATCGATGCCAATTCGCAGGTCCTCCGATCCAAGCCGATAGCGAAGCCCGCGAACGTCGGTCACCGCAAAGCTTTCGGGCCGGCCAAAGCGGTTGGTGGTGAGAATGTCGATGCGGGCCACCTCGCCAATGGTTTTTTCCGGCGCGTTGACATTCGCGCCCCAGATTCGCAGCCGGCGGGTGATCTCATTCTTGGAAATACTGACCGGCGCCCAGGCATAGTGCGGCGATTGCGTGCAACAGGAGGTTTGCTGCGCCGAAAGCGGCTCGCTGGCGGGCTCCGCGAATGCGGCGGCGGCCGATTGGGTCACCCCGCCGCAGCAGGAACTGAAATACGCCTTGAAGATCCGCTCCTTCCCCTGCGGCCCAAAGGCGACCACCATGCCGTGCGTTGCTTCGACCGCTTCGCGGCTTTTGGCCGATTCGGCGGCGATTCCGCCATACACCTGGCTGCGCGTGTCGGCAAATAAATCGAACGCCGCCGACTCGCTGCGCGTGCGCGATTCGTAAAGGGCGTAGGTTCGCGCGGCGATGGCCTGGGCGCGATAGGCCTCGGGGTGCCAGTTCCAGAACAGCTCTTTGGCAATGACCCCCATCAGATATCCCTCGACGTCGACGTCATTGACGACATCGAATTTCCCGCCGGCTTTTGGGACGAAACGGAATTTCCCGCGGTAGGCGTGGCCGTCAATCGAGACGCTGCCTTCGGAAGCCGGTTCGACGCTGAGCACGCCGGCGGGGAAGAGCACATCGCCCAGCCGCCACCCCGCGGCGCTGAGGGTGATGGTGGCCGATGCCCCGCCGGACAGGCCGATGCGCTGCGGCGTTTCCGAGCCGACGCGAACGGCAGGGGGCTCGGTGGCACTGAGTTCGGCGCGGGGCTTGTTTTCGACAATCAGCACGCGAACGATGGGCGTGGCCGCCGGCCCGGGCGGCCGGCTGTGCGATTGGCTGCAACCGCAGGGCAATAGCGCAAAGGCAATGATCGAGATCGCAGCAAGGGAAGCGCCCAGCGCTTTGGCGGAGGTGAAATTGGCGCGAAGCGTGCGGCTGATAAGTTCCATGGCGTCCCTGCCTGGAAAAGAGTCCGTTCCAAGATCCGCCGCAAACTTCCGGCGGCCGGGGGAAAGTGTAACAGGTTTTCCGCCGCTCACCAGCTTTGTGATTTTCGTTTCCGCGCGATAAACTCCAAATGAGGTCGCGCGAGTCGGCGGGCGATTTTTCGTAGGGTCCGCACTGCGGGCCGTCTTTTCCGCCGTAAGCGCTACGGTCCGCAGTGAGGTTGAGAACCTATTCGTAGCCGGGCCGTGTTTCCGGGTACGAAAAAACATGGGCGAGCCGCCCATGCCACGAAATCTTCTCAAACTCAGTGCGGACCCTATACTAATCGCGCAAGACGATTTACAGGGTTTC
This sequence comes from Tepidisphaeraceae bacterium, assembly GCA_035695715.1. Lineage (GTDB taxonomy): Bacteria > Planctomycetota > Phycisphaerae > Tepidisphaerales > Tepidisphaeraceae > RYN-428. The sequence goes on along the minus strand of DASRRM010000160.1, from coordinate 18,016 downwards.
TGAGGTTGGTGGCACGTTCGCGCGACCGTCATCCTGAGGTACTCCGAAGGATCTGGCCGGTGCGCGAAGGCGAGCAAGATCCTTCGGAGTACCTCAGGATGACGATTGGCCGCTCGATCAACCTGATCAACGCTCAAGGACGATGATGAACGACCTGCGTATCGGGATGATGCCGACATGCGATGGCAAATTGAAAAAGTGCTCCCGGTCGCGAGCACGTGGAGAATGCAATGAGTTTGAAAACTGTACGGCCCGAGGCTGTTGATCGGATCGAACCCCGTATCAATCGGCGAAACTTTGTGAAACTGGCATCGGCGGCCGGAGCCGCGGCGCTGTTGCCAGCGCCGGCATGGGCCGAGGACCCCTCAACGACTGTACCGGCCGCCGCGCCAGCGCTGGAGATGGCGAAGTTTCCCGAGAAAACCGACTTGATCCTGCTGACGGACCGCCCGCCGCAGCTTGAAACGCCGCTCAAATATTTCGCCACCGATATCACGCCCAACGAAGCGTTCTTCGTTCGCTGGCACCTCTCGGGAATTCCAACCAGCGTCGACCTGGCCACATTCAAGCTGAATATCGGCGGCCATGTGGAATCGCCGCTGGGTCTTTCCATGGAAGACCTCAAGCAGTTCGAGCAGGTTTCGGTGGTGGCGGTGAATCAATGCTCGGGCAATTCGCGATCGTTGTTTGAGCCGCGGGTTGCCGGCGGTCAATGGCAAAACGGCGCGATGGGCAATGCCCGCTGGACCGGCGTGCGCCTGCGCGATCTGCTGGCCAAGGCAAAGGTAAAGCCCGGCGCCGTGGATGTGACTTTTCAGGGCCTGGATCGGCCCGTGCTCCCAGCCACGCCGGTCTTTATCAAATCGCTGGCATTCGACCACGCCAACGACGGCGAGGTCATCGTCGCCTACGCCATGAACGAAAAGCCGCTCCCGATGCTCAACGGCTTTCCGCTTCGGCTGATCGTGCCCGGCTGGTACGCCACGTATTGGGTGAAGTCGTTGAGTGAAATCAATGTGCTCGGCGAAAAGTTTCACAATTTCTGGATGGACAAGGCGTATCGCGTGCCGAACAACCCCGAGGATGAGGAATCGCCCAAGGACCTGGCGAAAGAGACGGTGCCAATCTCGAAGATGCTGGTGCGCTCGCTATTCACCAGCCCCGAGCCGGGCGGGACAATGCAATGGCTCGGCACGGAGGATGCGCCGCCGAACGTGGAGGGAATCGCCTTCGACGGCGGCAGCGGAATTAAGAAGGTTGAGATTTCCCTCGATGGCGGCGTCACCTGGCAGGAGGCCGACCTTGGCCCTGACCTGGGAAAATATTCCTTCCGGCGATGGAAGCATCCGTGGCGGACGATCCACAAGGGAAAACACACATTGAAGGTGCGGGCGACGGCCAATGATGGCCGCACCCAGCGCGCCGAGCAAAATTGGAATCGCAGCGGCTATGCCAGGAACATGATCGAAACTTTGGAAGTGACGGTGGTTTGAATGAATACGAAATCCCCATTTATTGCACGTTCGATTCTCACTGCAACCGCCGCTGCCGCCCTGGCATTGACGGCAGTCGCGTGCCAGAAGCTTCACGATCCGCAATATGATTCCAACGCCGCCGGGCAATGCAAGGCCTGCTCAACGGGAACCTGTGCTGCGCCGGCGTCCAGTGCCCCGGCCCACGTCGAAATTCCGACGGGCGGCGTGCACGCCATCACGCTTCCCGTGATGGACACCAATCTACCCCCAGGCCCCGGAAAGCTGACGCTGATGTCGGCCTGCACGCTGTGCCATTCTCCGCGCTACGTGACGATGCAGCCGAAGTTTTCCAGGAAAAAGTGGACCGACGAAGTCGAGAAAATGAAGAAAGTCTACGGCGCGCCGATCCAGGATGAACAGGTCGAGCCGATCGTGAATTACCTGGTGGTGATACGAGGGAATGGGCAGTAATGCGTCGTCAGAACGACGAAAAGCTCCTGACAAAATGCTGAAAGTGAACGCCAAGACGCCAGGGACTCCAAGCAATGCCGCCAAGGATGCGGTGGGTTTTTCTCCTCTTTCCGAACTTGGTGATTACTTCTTTACCGTCGTCAGCTCAAACTTCGGATTCAGCTCCACCTGAAAATCCTTGAACCGCACTTCCGTCGGCCCGCCGGCGTGAATTTGCAGGCCGAACATTCCTGTCGTCGGCATGTCGGGCAGGTCGATGTCGACGCAGAGATGCCCGTTCATGGCCGTGCGAACCTTGGTGCCGACGGCCACGATCTCGTACAGGTTCCAATCCTCTTTGTTCACCGAATTGGCTTCGCCGGCTTTGTTGGGGCAGAGGGTTTTGTTATGGAAGTTTTCACCGTACAGGCTGCCCCACCATCCTGCGCCGGAGTCGGCCTGTGGGCCGGCCATTTCGTTGCCTTCGTGCTGGACGGAATGAAACTGGATGCCGCTGTTGGCGCCGTTGGGGACGAGCTTCATTTTGCAGATCAAGCGGAAGTCGCCATAGGAATGCGTGGTTTTGAGGAACTCGTTTTTCTTGATTCCCGTTGAAGTCTTTCCGACCAGTTCGCCATTCTCGACATGCCAGAGCGACACGTCGCCCCAGAAGCCGGTCAGGTCTTTCCCGTTGAAGAAATTCTTCGCGTCGTCGGCGGTTGCCGGCGTAATCTCCGGTGCTTTTTCGGATGCTTTGGCGGCGGCCGGAGCTGCAGGTTTTTCATCGGCGGCGGGGGAGAGCGAGGCCAGGGGCAGCAGGGCCAGTCCGATCAAGGCGGCGCGAAGTTTCAACATGGCGGTTTCCTCGTTTGATGAAATTGATATACCAGTCCCAATTCCGCGGAGACGACTGTAACCCGCACGTGCCTCAGCTTCCAGATGCACGGGCCATAATGTGCGGCGCGGGCGAAAGGCGATTGGCGGTCGACCGGAGCCCTCAGTGAACGACCGCCGCTTACTTCGGGAGTACCCTTCGTGCGCGGCTCCTTTTGTACAACGGATTAAATGTAAGTTGTGACAGAGATAATCCGGAAGATCATTACGCGGTTAGAACGCAGGTTTAGTCCGATAACTCCCCGCAATCCGGCTCACCACGATATTCCACGGGAAAAAACCAGGCAAATTTGCCTCGCACCAGAATCATATCGTACTTCAACGCATCGCTTCTGTGTGCCGATCAGCGACGGGTTGGTCGGCGATGCGTTTTTTGGAGATGACGATGGTTCTGACCGGGCAATTGACGATTCCCAAGCCACAGCAGCCAACCCTGCGACACCCCGCCTCGGCGGCGCCGCTGCCGGCCGAGGTGGAATTGATCCTGTCGGCAATCGAAACCGGCCGGCACGGTTATCGCGAACGCCGATCCATCGCCCGCGCGGTTTATCGCGTGCAGGCATCGCTTCGACTTTTCAGCGATCAGCCCAATACACCCCCGGCGACGCTTTACACCCGCGATGTAAACCAGCGCGGGCTTGGATTCATCACCAAGACTCGTTTGGCGCTGGGGCATGGCGGCCTGCTCGACATCACGCTGCCCGACGGCCGCGACTGCACGATCGCCTGCACGCTGCTCCGCTGCCGCGAAGCGACGCCGGAATGGTTTGAAGGCTCGGTGTATTTCAACCGCCAGCAGTTGGATTTTGCGGTATAAGCATGTTCGTCGGATTCTTGACACGAAGGAGCGAAGAAAACGAAGGTCGCGAAGTGATTTCGAACGTGGGAGCTCCTTCGATCCCCTCGTCCTTTTCTTGACGCGAAGGAGCGAAGCAGACGAAGGTCGCGAAGTGATTTCGGACGTGGGAGAACTACTTCGGTTTCCTCGTCGTTTTCTTGACGCGAAGGAGCGAAGAAGACGAAGGTCGCGAAGAGATTTCGGACGTGGGAGGACTCCTTCGATCCCTTCGTCTGCTTTCGTACCTTCGCGTCAAATGGCCCGAATATCGCCTTGCGTTGGGCATTTTCTGCACGGCTTTATTCGGGCGGGCAAACTCTCGCACGACTGGCAGGTCCGCCCATCAATGCTTTACGCTGTGCAATTTGCGTGACTCCTTCCGCTTCACGCACACTGCCTGTTGACTGCTTATCCTCGCATCCGCCGGCCCACATGGATAAACTTTCGGGATTACCCGGAGGTTTCGCCATGCGCGTGATCCATTTACTGGCGTTGATTGTCTCGCTGGCCGGCTTTACACCGGCGTTGTTTGCCGACGGGAAGATCGGCAAGCTGCCGCACGTGGAATTTGACGTTGAGCATCGGCAGGTTCGCGTCGATTGCGAGGCGTTGAATGTCGATGCGCCGCTGGAGTTTTTCTGCTGCGTCTCCGGCACCAACGAGCACGAGTCGGTCCTGCGCACACCCGCCAAGCCGTCGGATATTCAGATTGGCCTGCTGGCGATCGGGCTGAAGCCGGGCAAGCCGATTACTTACAGCGAGGCGTTGATGAAATGGCTTCCGCCGCAAGGCCCGCCGCTTCATATCAGCGTTCAATTCGAGAAGGACGGCAAGAAAATCACCTATCCGGCCAACCGCTGGCTGCGGAACCTCAAGACCAAGAAGGTCGCCGATGCGTTCACGTGGGTCTACACCGGCTCGCGAACCGAGAACGGGATCTTCGGCGCTGACACCACCGGGTATGTCGTCAGCATCGTGAATTTCGATTACACGCTGATCGACATTCCCGAGCTCAAGAGCAGCGATAATACCACACTGGAATGGGAGCGCAACGCCGCGCTGATGCCCAAGGTCGGGACGAAGGTCACCATGATCATCGAGCCGGTGGGGGCTGATGAGAAGAAGGATGCCGCCCCGGGTTCGACAGGCTCACCGCAGGATGCAAAGACTCCGGCCAAGCCCGCTGCGCCGGCGTCGCCACCCCCGGCGGCAACCCCGGGATCGACTTCCACATTGGAGAAGAAATAGGTATTTTCCCGGCACCGGGCGGCATGGGCGGTTCCTATGATCCGGTTGGAAGCTCATGCCGTCACGCTCAACCAGGAACGCAAATGAAATCAACTGCTCCGCTTATTGTCATGGTCATGGGGATCAGCATGGGATGCATGTCGGCAGACGCCGCCGCCCCGGAACCGGCGCGCCCCGCCCCGGCAGCCACGCAGCCGGCAACCGCGCCGCCAACCACCGCGCCGTCGCCGCTGTCGGATGTCCACATCAATCAGGAAGAAGTGGACAAGATGGAGAAGTATTGGCAGGAAAAAGTGTCGCCGCACAAAAAGGCGCTTCAGGAGGCCGCCGAAGCCCATTACAAGGTGATGACCGAATTGCGCCGCGAGCAGCAGCGGCTCATCGATGAAGCCGACCGAATTCAGCGAACCATCGACAAGCTGGAAAAGGAATATCAGGACATGACCACCCCGCGGCCGGAACAGTGAGTGTTGGAAGTTTCGAAACGAGAATCGCGATTGGCTTCCAATTCATCATTTCCCCCGCCTTTTCCCGCCGTTGGCGACGCAAGCGCCGCATCTCCTCCGTTTTCTCCATCGCACACCCGCTGGATCTATCCAATACTTGTCCCATTTCTTTTGGGAATATTGCTGGCCGGCAGTTGTTATGCGGCATCCGGCGTTTCGCTGGGACTTTTCTTTGGTCCGATGCTGCTTGTGACGTTTCTGGTCCCGCCGCTGGTCATGGGCGAGGATTCAAATCTCGGCCGGCTGATCGTGTGCCTTTCGCTTTCGGCGGGCATTTGTGCCGTCTGGATTGCCGTGGCGAATATCCCGGCACAACAGGCGTTTCGATCGGCGGCGGTGGCGGGGGCGTATGTTCTGGCTTTGGCCGGGGTCGCATCCCTTTTGCAATGGCTGCGGCTTGGGAAAATCTTCTCAGCCGGCGCGACGGTTCTGCTTGGCGCGCTGTGGCTTACATGGCCGGTATGGCTTTGCGCGTGGCTGACCGGACCGCACGCACAGGCGACAGTCGAGCGGCTTACCGCCGCCCATCCCCTGATGGCGATGAATGCGGTTTTCTTCAGTCGATTTAATTTCTGGGACCGCTTTCCGCTCGCCTATCAGCAATTGACGATTCTGAATCAGGATCTCCTGTACAGCCTGCCGCCGTCGGTGGCGCCAATGGTGAAGATTCATGGCGGAATTGGAGCCGTCGGCTTGTCGCTAAAGGCAGTTGCACGAAGCGTTGCCGGCAATCGGTGATGTTTATCCCACAAGAATCTCAGTTGCCGATTTGTGCCGCTGGATAGTACCGTCACGGCACATGTTTTTTATCAGCCGTATTAAGCTGAGGTCGGTCCGCGCAAGGATGGGCGAGTTATTTACTTCCGGCCCGCCGAGCAACGGCAATTCCCTCGAAGACGCACAAGATGGTGATACGCCGCTGCGCGACGATCTCTTCAGCGTCAGTCAGCTCGAGCAGCACGCCAAAACGCTTTCCACCGTTCACGAAGTGGCGGGTTGGAGCGGCCCGGATCGTTTATTGCCGCGCTTGAAAGAGAACGAAAAGGTTCTCTCCGACGCTTATGAGATGCTTTCCGACGCCGTTAAGCGTGGCCGGCGGGTTACGCCGGCGGCGGAATGGTTTCTCGACAACTATCACCTCATCGAAGAACAAATTCGCATCACCCGCCGGCATTTACCCAGCGGCTACAGCCGGGAACTGGCCCGGCTGACCAATGGCCCGTCGGCGGGATTACCCCGCGTTTATGGCCTGGCGCTGGAATTCATTTCGCACGTCGATGGGCGCATCGATATCGACAGCCTGCGCACGTTTGTCGCCGCCTATCAAACCCGCGTGTCGCTTCGGCTGGGGGAACTTTGGGCCATCCCCATCATGCTTCGGCTTGCGCTGCTGGAAAACCTGCGGCGGGTGGTTTTGACCATCGCGCGCGGGCGTGCCGAGCGCGAACAGGCCGCGATGTGGATCGAGCGCATGCTCGACGCCGCCGCCAAAGACCCAAGCGACGTCGTCCTGATGCTGGCCGAGATGCTGAAGGAAAGGCCGCGGCTGTCCGTCCCATTTGTGGCGGAATTTGCCAGCCGCTTGCAGCGGCAATCGACGGCGATGGTGATTCCGATCACCTGGCTGGAACAACGGCTCAGCGAGCGCGGGCAGACCGTCGAAGGCATCTTTCGCCATGCCAGCCAGAATCAGGCCGCCGACCAGGTTTCCATCGGCAACAGCATCGGCAGCCTGCGCATGCTCGGCTCGACGGAATGGCGCGATTTCGTCGAGAGCATGAGCGACGTGGAGAAAACGCTTCGCAATGATCCGGCGGGAATTTACAGCGACATGGCCTTCGTCACCCGCGACAACTACCGCCATGGCGTCGAGGAAATCGCCCGACGCAGCGTGCTGACCGAATCGGTCGTGGCGGCCCGGGCTATCGCGTTGGCTTCCAAGCCGCCGCTTCACGCCCACGGCGCAAACGGCACGGATGTCCTGCTGGCCGACCGCGCCCGGCATGTGGGGTATTATCTCATCGGCCCGGGCCGAGCGGCGCTGGAAGCCGCCGCGCAGATGCAACCCTCGCCCTGGCAGCGGCTGGGCCGATTTGCCCGGCGCTTTCCGTTCGCCATCTATTTTTCCGCCATCGCCGCTGCCACGTTGGTTTTCACCGCGCTGCTATTGCTGGGATTTGCCCGCAGCGGCGTGGGGGCGGCGGGATTGGTTTGCCTGGGAATTTTATTCGCCGTCTGCATGACGCAACTTGCTTTAGCGCTGGTGAACTGGGCCGTCACGCTGCTGGTGCCGCCCAAACTCCTTCCCAGGCTCAATTTCTCAGCCGGCATTCCCGCCTCGGCGCGGACGGTGGTTGCGGTGCCGGCGATGTTGACTGACGCCGATGAAATCGACCATCTGCTCGAGGCGCTGGAGGTTCGTTTTCTGGCCAATCGCGATGAGAATCTGCTGTTCGCGTTGTTGACCGATCTGCCCGATGCGCCGCAGGAACATACGCCGGAGGATCCGGCGCTGATCGCCCGCGCCCGGGAGGGAATTGAAGCACTCAACGCCCGTTATGCGCCGAGCGAACCGCAAGCCGGCGCGGACGTGCAGGCCCCGGCGCCAAGCCGCGGCGGGGGAGCGGCGTTTTTCCTGTTTCACCGGCCGCGCCGCTGGAACGAGCAGGAAGGCGTCTGGATGGGATGGGAACGGAAACGCGGCAAGCTGGAAGAATTTAACGCCGCCCTGCGCGGAAATACCGGCGCCTTTGAAATGATCGTCGGGCCGGTCGAGCGCCTTGCCGGCACGCGCTATGTCATCACCCTCGACAGCGACACCGAACTGCCGCGCGACTCGGCCCACCAGCTTGCCGCGGTCATGAGCCATCCGCTTAACCGCCCCCGCTACGACCAGGCAAAAGGCCGCGTGACCGACGGGTACGGCATTCTTCAGCCGCGCGTCGGCATCACCATGCCCAGCGCCAACAAGTCGCATTTTTCCCGGCTTTTCGCCGGCGAACCGGGCATCGACCCCTATACCCGCGCCGTCTCCGACGTCTATCAGGACGTGTTCGGCGAAGGCTCGTTCATCGGCAAGGGAATCTACGACATCGATGCGATGCAGCAGGCGCTGGCCGGGCGCTTTCCCGAAAACCGCGTCCTCAGCCACGACCTGATCGAAGGCGCATACGCCCGCTCCGGATTGGTCAGCGACATCAGCCTGTTCGAGGATTATCCGTCGGCCTATCCGGTGGATGTGAGCCGGCGGCATCGCTGGATTCGCGGCGACTGGCAGATTGCGCCATGGCTACTGCGGCGCGTTCCGGCGGCGGACGGGCAAATGCTGCCCAATCCCCTTTCGGATGTGTCGCGCTGGAAAATCTTCGACAACCTGCGCCGAAGCCTGATTGCACCGGCCATGCTGCTGGCGCTGATCGGGGGATGGTTTTTTCCGCATGCGGCCCTGCCGGCAACGATAGCGGTGCTGGCGATATTGCTGCTGCCGACGCTGCTGATTGGTTTGGCCGAGGTTCTTCGCGGCGATCGCGATCTGCCGGTGTGGCAACATTGGCGGCTGGTTTTCCGCCGGTCGACGCGCCAGGCGCTGCAGGAAATTTTTTCGCTGGCCGCGCTTCCTTATGATGCGATGTCCAACGCCGATGCGATCATCCGCACGGCGTCGCGATTGTTGCACACCGGGAAGAATCTCCTGGAATGGCGCACCGCGCGCGATGCCCAACGCGGCGCGCGAGGTTCCATGGCCGCGTTCTATAGCTCGATGTGGATTCTTCCGGTTACCGCCCTGGTCATCGGGATCGTGCTCTTTCTGGCGCAGCCGGCAATGCTCAAACTCACCGGCGCTTTCCTCGTGCTCTGGTTGATTTGCCCGGCTGTCGCGTCATGGATCAGCACGCCCATCCGCCGCAAAACGCCGCGGCTGAAAAAAGAGGACTTCGCATTCCTGGAAATCGTCGCCCGCAGCACCTGGCAGTTCTTCGAGACGTTCATCAACGCCGACGACAACTATCTGCCTCCCGATAATTTCCAGGAAGACCCGCCAAACGGCGTCGCCCATCGCACCTCCCCGACAAACATCGGGCTGTCGCTGCTGGCGAATCTGGCGGCGTACGACTTCGAATACATCACCATGGATGGCCTCCTGGAACGCACCGGCCGCACCATGGCAACCATGGATAAACTGCAGCGCCATCGCGGGCATTTCTATAATTGGTACGACACCCAATCGCTAGAGCCCCTTCGCCCGCTTTATGTTTCCACCGTCGACAGCGGCAACCTGGTGGGGCACCTCCTGACGCTGGCGGCAGGGTTTGAAATGCTCGCCGACGAATGGCTCGGACGCCTGCGCGAATCCGGCGCAACGCCGTCCGACAACGACTCCAGGCAAATATCCGAGCTTCGCGCCCTGGCCGTCCGCTGCCGCGAATTCGCCGACATCGATTATTCATTCCTCTTCGATCCCAGCCGGCTGCTGCTTTCCATCGGCTATGACGTCGGCGAGCGCCGGCTCGACGCCAGCTTTTACGACTTGCTGGCTTCGGAAGCGCGCCTGGCGAGCTTCGTGGCAATTGCCGAGGGAAAACTGCCGCAGGAACACTGGTTTCGCCTGGGCCGATTGTTGACGACCACCGGCAGCCGCCCGGCGCTCTTGTCGTGGAGCGGGTCGATGTTTGAATATCTCATGCCGATGCTGGTCATGCCCACCTACGACAACACGCTGCTGGATGAAACCTGCCGGGCGGCAGTGCAGCGGCAGATCGAATACGGCCGGGAACGGAAAGTGCCATGGGGAATTTCCGAATCCGGCTACGCCAAGACCGATGCACATCTCAACTATCAATATCATGCCTTTGGCGTCCCGGGCCTGGGTTTTAAGCGCGGCCTGGCCGACGAGCTGGTGGTCGCTCCGTATGCCACCGCGATGGCGCTGATGGTCGATCCGAAGTCGGCCTGCATGAATTTGCAGCGGCTGTCGCACGCGGGTTGGCTTGCGAAATATGGCTTTTACGAAGCGGTCGATTTCACGCCGTCGCGCCTGCCGCCGGGACAAACCAACGCCGTCGTGAAATCATTCATGGCGCATCATCAGGGGATGTCATTTTTGGCGCTGGCGTATTTGCTGCTGGACCGGCCGATGCAGCGGCGTTTCGCATCCGACCGGTCATTTCGCGCCACCGATCTGCTGCTTCAGGAGCGCGTGCCGCGCACGTCGGCGGTTTTCCCGCACCCGGCAGAGGTTTCCGAAGTCCGCGGAACCGCCACCGAGCAGGGGACCAATTACCGCGTCTTCCGCACCGCCAACACCGCCGCCCCCGAAGTGCAGTTGCTTTCCAACGGCGGATATCACGTCGCCGTCACCGCCGCCGGCAGCGGCTACAGCCGTTGGCGCGGGCTGGGCGTTACGCGCTGGCACGAAGACGCCACCCGCGATTGCTGGGGAACATTTTTCTTTATCCGCGATCTCGACAGCGGCGAATTCTGGTCGGCTACGCACCAGCCCACGCTTAAGAAGGCCTCCGCCTACGAAGCCATCTACTCGCAGGGACGCGCCGAATTCCGCCGCCGCGACGAGGACATTGAATGTCACGTGGAGATTGGCGTTTCGCCGGAGGATGACATCGAGCTTCGGCAGATCAGCCTGACCAATCGCGGTCGCGCCAACCGCACGATCGAGATCACCAGCTACGCCGAGGTGGTGATCGCCGCTCCCGCCGCCGACGCGGCGCATACGACGTTCAGCAATCTGTTCGTTCAGACGGAAATCGTCAGGCAGCGGCAATCGATTCTCTGCACGCGCCGCGCGCGCTCCAACGATGAGCGCCCGCCGTGGATGGTTCACCTGATGACGGTGCACGGCCCGACGACCGGGCAGACGACATATGAAACATCGCGCCAGGATTTCATCGGCCGCGGCCGATCGATCGCCGACCCCGCCGCGATGTATCGAGCGGCGCTGGGCGACAGCCAGGGCGCGGTGCTCGACCCGATCGTGGCAATCCGCAACACCATTACCCTCGGGCCTGACGAAGTGGTGCGGCTGCATTCGGTCACCGGCGTTGCTGAAACGCGCGAAGGTGCGATGCACATGATCGAGAAATACCACGACACGCACCTGGCAAGCCGCGTCCTGGAACTGGCCTGGACGCACGGGCAGGTGGTGCTGCGGCAGCTCGATATCACCGACGCCGACACGCGGGTTTATGGCCGGCTGGCCGGAAGCGTGCTGTACGCTAACCCGATGTTGCGGGCGCCGGCCAGCGTGATTGCCCGCAACCGGCGGGGGCAATCGGGGTTGTGGGGCTTTGGCATTTCCGGCGATCTGCCGATCATTTTGCTGCGGATCGGCGATGTGAGCCAGATCAACATCGTCCGCCAGGTTGTCGAGGCGCACGCGTTTTGGCGGGTGAAGGGATTGGTGGCCGATCTGGTGATTTGGAACGAGGATCAGTCGGTCTACCGCCAGGCGCTGCAGGAGCAGATCATGGGGGTGGTGGTGGCGCGCAACGAGGTGGGCACCATCGACAAGCCGGGCGGCATATTCATTCGCCGGGTCGATCAGATGTCGGAGGAGGACAAGGTTTTGATGCAGGCCGTTGCGCGGGTGATCATCAGCGACACGGCCGGCTCGCTATCGGATCAGGTGGAACGGCGCGCCCGGCTGGAAGCGCCGATGCCGAAATTCTTCCCGCTTTTGGGCCGCCGGCCCGAGCCGCCCGTCGCCGTCGAAGTCACCCCGCAGGATCTGGCACTGTTCAACGGCCTGGGCGGCTTCACCCGCGATGGCCGCGAGTACATCATCACCACCACCGCCGAAAAACCAACGCCCGCCCCCTGGGTCAACGTGCTGGCCAATCCATATTTCGGCACGGTCGTCAGCGAAAGCGGCAGCGCCTACACGTGGTGCGAAAACGCCCATTCCTACCGCCTCACGCCGTGGAACAACGATCCGGTTTGCGACATCGGCGGCGAGGCGTTTTATCTTCGCGACGAGGAATCGGGATATTTCTGGTCTCCCTCACCGCTGCCGGCGCGCGGGCCGATGCCTTACACGACCCGCCACGGCTTTGGCTACACGATCTTCGAATATTCCGAAAACGGAATTTCCACCGAGACGTCGACCTACGTCGCCACCGATGCGCCGGTGAAGTTTGTGGTCATCAAGCTTCGCAACGTGTCGGGGCGGCCGCGGCGGGTTTCCGTGACGGGATACTTCGAGATGGTGCTGGGCGATCGGCGATCGATGAACGCGCCGTATATCAGCACCGAAATCGACCCCAAGACCAACGCCTTGCTGGCGCGCAACGCCTACAACAGCGAGTTTGCCGAACGCGTGGCTTTTCTCGATTGCAGCGAGGCTCAGCGCACCGTCAGCGGCGACCGCACCGAATTTCTGGGGCGCAACGGCACCCCAGCGGCGCCGGCGGCGATGGCGCGGGCACGGCTGTCGGGCCGCGTCGGCGCAGGGCTTGATCCCTGCCTGGCCATGCAGGCAAATATCGATCTTCCCGCGGGACAGGAAAGGGAAATTTCGTTTGTATTTGGATCGGGGCGCGAGCTGGGTGACAGCCGCGATCTGGCCAGCCGCTTCCGTGGCACCGTCGCGGCCCGCTCGGCGCTGGAAGGGGTGTGGGGGTATTGGAATCGGACGCTGGGCGCGGTGAACATCAACACGCCGGATGAATCGGTCAACTTCTTAGTGAATGGCTGGCTGATGTATCAGGTGATTGCCTGCCGGATGTGGGGCCGCAGCGGGTTTTATCAGTCGGGCGGCGCCTATGGCTTCCGCGATCAGCTTCAGGACGCCATGGCGGTCATCCACGCCCAGCCGTCGCTGCTGCGCGAACAACTTCTGCGGTCGGCCTCGCGCCAATTCCGCGAAGGAGATGTGCAGCATTGGTGGCATCCTCCCACCGGCCGCGGCGTGCGCACGCATATCTCCGACGACTACCTCTGGCTTCCGTATGCCACCTGCCGGTACGTCAAGGCATTGGGCGATACCGGCGTGCTGGACGAGAAGAGCTTTTTCCTGGATGCCCGGCCCGTTTTGGAAAACGAAGAAAGCTACTACGACCTGCCGGTGCGCTCCGAGGAATCCGGCACCCTTTACGAGCATTGCGTCCGCGCCATCAAGCATGGCCTGCGCTTCGGCGTGCACGGACTGCCGCTCATGGGCTGCGGCGACTGGAATGATGGCATGAACCTTGTCGGCGCGCACGGCAAGGGAGAAAGCGTCTGGCTGGCGTTTTTCCTGTACGACGTGCTGATGCAGTTCATCCCCATTGCCGAGGGGCGCGATGACCGGCCGTTTGCCGAGCTGTGCCGCTCAAAGGCACAGACGCTGGCGGCGGATATCGAGCAGCATGCCTGGGACGGCGCGTGGTATCGGCGCGCTTATTTTGATAACGGCGATCCGCTGGGTTCGGCGCTCGACGATGAATGCAAGATCGATTCGCTCCCGCAAAGCTGGGCGGTCTTGTCAAAGGCCGCCGAGCCGGCCCGGGCCGGCGAAGCGCTCGATTCGCTGGCGGAGAAATTGGTGCGGCGCGATATCCGCGTCATTGAGCTTTTCGAGCCGCCCTTCGACAAGACGCCGCTCAACCCCGGCTACATCAAGGGCTACGTCCCGGGCGTTCGCGAAAACGGAGCGCAGTACACGCACGCGGCGGTGTGGGCGGTGATGGCGTTTGCCGCCTCGGGAAACTGCGATCGCGCCTGGGAGCTTTTCAACTTGATCAACCCCGTGCGCCATGGCGATACCGCCGCGGCAATCGCCACCTACAAGGTCGAGCCGTATGTGGTGGCTGCCGACGTCTACACCAATCCGCAGCACGCCGGCCGCGGCGGATGGACGTGGTACACCGGCTCGGCCGGTTGGATGTACCGCCTGATCACCGAATCGCTGCTGGGCCTGCGGCTGGAAATCGATCGGCTGCATTTCGCGCCCTGCCGCCACGCCGATTGGGACAACTACATGGTTCACTACCGTTTCCACGCCACGGTTTATCACATCCGTTTCCAAAACACCGGCCAGGGCAAATCCGTCCGCCGCGTGGTTGTCGACGGCGCCGAGCAGTCCGATCACGCGTTGCAGCTTCGAGACGATCAGCATGAACATCATGTCGATGTGGAGATGGAATAGGGCGTCATGCATCGAGTGAACCGCTGGCCGCAACCAAACCACCCGCCCACGTCGACGCGGGCGGATTTTCCCGTATCACGGGCGTCTCGCCCGTGTTTTAATTTAGATCCGTCGAAGTACGTCTGTCTCAGGATGACGGTCACGGAGACGCGCCACCAACATGAAAATCGTTATAGATAGAATCGGGATTATTTCCCGGATGAATCGAGCTATGGAACGGATGGTTTTGCCGGCTGCGTGGCGGCGGCGGGGGATGCGTCGCTGGACAAAACTCCCACCGCGAGGTGGGCCGTGGCGCGAACGGCCGCGTCCGGATCGTTGGCGGCCAGATCGCCGACGCGCGCCAGCAGCTTCTTTTGATCGGTCGTGTTCCGCAGAGCCGCCGCCAGGCGATCGGCGGCGGCGCGGTCGCTGTTGTAGATGGCCGCCAAAAGCGCGGGGCTCAGCCCTTTGCCATCGGGGGATATTTTCACCAGAGCCTGCGAAGCGCTCTGACGGATATCGACGTTGGCGTTGTCCATCATGCGCACCAGGCCCGGCACCGCCTCGGCTGCGCCGGGACCGATCTCGCCCAGTGCGTCGGCAACCTTGACGCGCAGCGCGTTGTCCTGCGACGACAGCCATGGGTTCAGCAGCGGCACCGCGCCGGTGGCATCCGGGCCGATCAGCGCGATGGCGCGCAGGTCGCCTCCCACGTCCAGATTCAGTTGCAGGCGATGGATGTAATATGGCGCAACCGCCTTTCGTCCTTCGCGGCCGCAATCGAGCATGGTTGCCGCGGCGGCGGTCGATTGCACTTCATCATCCGACGATGCCAGCTTCCCCAGCACCGGCAGGGCGATTTTCGCCCGCTCGTTGTAGCTGCGCAATGCGGTTATCGCGCTCAGGCGCACTTGCTGCGATGAATCATTCAGACAGAGCATCAATGCCTTCACGCCGGTGTCTGTTTCCAACGGGAAATGGCCGAGCATGGTAATGGCCGCGACGCGGTCCTTCTCTTCGTTGACCAATGTTCCGCCCTTGGTAAAGCTCACATACGCCAGCAGCACGTCGGCCACATGCTGCACGACTTTCGCCGGCGGATTCTGCAGCCCCAGCGCCCACCAGAACGCATCGGAGCGAATCGTGTCGGATTGATCCGACATGGCATCGATCATGAACTTCTGCATCTGCGGCGGCGGATTGGGCACGGTCAGGGCCCACTTAAACGCCTGGGCGCGCACGACATCAGAAGGATCGTTCAGGGCCGCGGTCATGATCGCGACCACCTTCGGATCATCCTTGGCCGACGGGATGAGCAACAGCGCCTGCATCGCCGTGGCGCGCATCGGAATGTTATGGCCGCTGCACACCTCGACGAGCTTTGGAATTCCCGCCGGCCCAAGCTCGGCCAATATCGTGCCGGCAACCTTCGCGTTGAATGCCGCCTGCGGATCGGTCGTGGACAGTTGCACCACCCCCACGAGCTGATCCACCACCACCTCCGGCGGCAGACATCGCAGCGCCGTCATCGCCGCCCACTGCGTGGCGTTGTTGCCGGCCTTGGCACGCTCCAGCAGAGCCGGGGCGACCAGCCGGGCCAATTCCCTTTCGGTTTTTTCCACATTCGGCGGCACCGCCGATCCGCGCCTCCCCTGGTGTTCCGTGAAGCCTTCGGGCTGCGTCAGCAGTTGCTCGACAACCTCGGCTTTCACGTAATGTTTTCCCGCCTTCATCGCCTTCACCAAAGCCGGATGGGCGTCCAAGCCATAGCCGCTTAGCGTTCGCGCCGCCGCGAGGACTACCTTCGGCGAGGAATCGTCCAGCAGCGGCGTCAGAGCGGCGATGAACTCGGCTTTTGAATCGAGGCTGCCGGGCATCGCCGGGAAAAGTCCCAGTTCCGTCGCGGCCAGCATTCGCGCCTGGGCCACCGGAGATTTCAAACCGTCCAGCAGCAACGGCATCGCCCGCGCTCCCATCGACGCCAGCGCATGAGCCGCCGCCGTGGCAACTTCCGGCGACTTCGATTCCAGCAGCGGGCGAATCAGCGGCGCGATATCGCTGGCATCAGACTGCAAGTCGGAAATCGCCTGCAACGCAATCACCTGCCGGGCGGGGACATCTGAAATCGCGACGTTGACAAGCCGATGAAGCTCGCTTGCGTCGTGGTAAAAGCTGGAGCGGATGAACTGAATTTGCGAGCCGGCCAGGGCGATGCGCGCCACGTCGCGGTCGATCGGATCGGCGCCAGCCAGCCGGTCTTTCAGCACTCCCTCGGGGACGCCGATGTTCACATCGATCTGCGCCAGGATTTCGATCGCGATTTGGCGCAGGTCGGCCGGTCCTTCGCGCGCGGCCCGGCGCAGGGCGGGCATGGCGGGTTCGCCAATCGCCACCAGCGCCCGGCTGGCGTTGAAACGCACCAAGCCGCTTTCGCCAAGGGCGGCAATTAACGCGCCGGTTGCGCCGCTGGCCGATTGGCCCATCGCGTGCAGCGCCTGGCACGCGTCAACTTTGTCCGCCACCGTGGAGGATTTGGATGTGAGAACGGCAATCGGATCAGCCATGACCGGCGCTGGAGCACCGCCGGGCATATTTAGGCGCTGGCTGTCGCGAGTACGAAGGTAGGTCAGCGCCCAAGCCGCCTCGATTCGCTCAACGCCGAGGCCGTTGTTTAACCGATGCGCGAACGTCATCGGCGAAATATTCGCATTCACCTCGATCTGCGCAAGCGTCTGGGCGATGGTGTAGGGAATGACCGCCTTCGGATCGTTCATGCGCTGGCGGAGGATGGGAACAGCCGCCGGGCCGATCGCGATTAACGCGCGTGTCGCATACGTCTGCAACGGGTCGTCGGCCGCCAGTGCATCCGCAAGCGCCCCGGTCGCCGAGGCGGAATAGCGGCCCATAACTTCCAATGCATAACAGGCAGCGCATTTGTCCTTCGCAGTCGACGTTTTCGATTCGATGATCTCCGCCAGATCAGCCGCGACGGCCTTGCCGAGATTCTCCGCCATCACCCGATCCTGCTCCGCGGGCGTCGGGTGGCGCTGGCTGGTGCGATCGGCCGCCGGGGGCCCGTGCGCACAGGAACAGAGCAGGGCGGTCGCCAAAATCAACGGCAAGAATCGGAAATGCATGCTGGCTCCAATCGCCGAAGAGAAGCTTCAATGTTTTCGCTGTTATACCGTGGCATGGGCGGCTCGCCCATGTTTTTAAGGTTGATGCAGCGGGCAATCGTCATCCTGACTCCACACACGGCTGCGTGGCTCGACTGAGCTCGCCGAAGTCCGCTTGCCCCGGCGTGGAAGCATTTCTGTAAAAACCGCTCACCTTTAACATGTGGTTCCCGCAGTGCCGCGAGAATTCGCATGCTCTGAACTTCGATCCGCGTCCTCGCTGGCGCTCGTCCACGGCGTGCATGAATTATATCCGGGTACCACACGGCATTGGTCTACAGGACCACCCAATTCACGCCGTGGACGAG
>DASRRM010000159.1:0-4808 GCA_035695715.1 Tepidisphaeraceae bacterium | reverse complement strand
AAGACGGTCCTGCTGTACATGTGGAACCCGCTTATCGGGTCCATGCGCGCGCTGCAGAAGGCCATCGCCCTGCCCAAGGTATTTAAAGCCCTGGGCGTGCGGCGATTTTCCCTGGGCAGCTTCTCTGAAGCCCCGGTGGTTTTCGAGCCTCAACAGTTAAAAAACATTGTTGAGGAGCTGGCCGGAGAACTCCGTCCGCTGAGTCTTAATCCCAGGCTCCATGATGTCAAACGCGCCCTCACCCTCGTCGACAGCACCTTGTTGAGCAAATTGCCCGACTTGGCCAAGGCCGCCGTCGAAGGGACCTGCCGCACGGCACACCATGGTCAAGTGCACGGATGGCGTCTGCACATGCAACTGGAGTTGGCGACCTTCACTCCCGGGCACATGGACCTGACCAGCGCCCGCAACGCCGGCGAACAACATGAAGCCCGCGTGCTCAAGAGGGCGCTAAAGACCGACTGCTGCTACGTCGGCGATTGCGCCTATAGCGACCGCGGTCTTCTGGACGCGATCGTCGCCATGCAAAGCAGTTATGTGATGCGGTTGGGTGAAAACATTGTTTTTGAGGTATTGGAGGAGCGCGGACTTTCTCAAGAAGCGTTGGATGCCGGCGTGGTTCGTGACGCCATCGTTCGCCTGGGAGGACCGGCAATGAGACGCGGCCGCGCAAGTCGCTGCCTCGAAGGGGTTTGGAAAGAAATCCCCGTGTCCCGTCCGGGCTTTTTGGCAGATTGTTGGGACATTTTGAGGAACGTCAAACAAACGCAGGTTCTCGGCAGCGCTGAGCGTCGTTGCGGGAGAATCAAACCCGTCCCGTTTGTCAACGACCGTCCCGTTTGTCAGCGAATCTGTATCCCGTTTTAAGAACGCCGACGTCTGAGGTACTCCGAAGACTCGGGTCTAAGAGCGCCGCGCACCCGAGCCTTCGGAGTACCTCAGGCTCGGCGTTCTGGGACTCTTACCCAAGCAGACTAAATAACCCTGCGCGATTCGTGTAGGGTCCGCACCGCGGACCATTACGTTTGAGATGGAAAAACACGGTCGGCGGTGCGGACCCTACGAAGATTCGAAGCGCCTAATCGCGCAACGTTATTTAGATCGTGCGCGAGGAAAAATCATGCAGTGGGGAAGCCATAGAGGTTGACCCTCTCACCGCTTCGCGCCTCCCTCCGCTGGCTTGGCCTCAATAAGGGTCTTCAGCTCCTCCAGCGTATAGGGCTTATCCCGATCCTTCGTTTCTTCGCGCACATGCTTCAAATCTTCCGGCGTGATGGCCGGCGCGTGGTTGCCGAAGTCATTTCGGGCGTAGGTCACAATCGGGGCGAGCCAGTCGTCGGCGGCGGTTTTGAAGCCGGCCATTTGGCCGAGATAAACTTTGCCGCCGTCGTTGGGACCGACCAGGCCGTGCAGGACGATGCGGCAGGTGATTTCCTTTTCGCCGAGGAGCTTCTTCGAGCCGCGCAGGCTGGGGGCGAGGGTCATTCCTTCCGGCGCGCCGGGGATTTGCGCGCCTTTGCCATCAACGCCATGACAGGCGATGCAGGTTTGCAGATACAGCTCGCGGCCTTTGAGCCATTGCTGGGCGAGCTTGGGGTCCTTCTGCATCATCTGCTTGCCAAGACCTGCTTCCAGTCGGGCCTTGTCGACATGATCCTGATATGACCTGACCACATCCTTGATGGCTTCATTCCTGGGATGATCATCCAGGGCCAGTTTGATCTGCACGGCGGCGCCGGGCATGTCGGTGTGGAGCAGGGACATGCAATACTGGATGACGACGTTTGGATCAGAATCGCCGGCCATCGGCTTGATGACCTCTATCATCGCCGCATCGTTCTTCGCCAGGAGCGGCTCGGCAATTCGCAACGCCGCGGCGCGCACGCGCGGGTCGGCGTCCTTCAACTTAGCCGCAAGCAGCGGCGGCTTGACCAGCCCCAGGCCGTCCAGCGTCCAAAGCGCATGCAGGCGGGCGATGGGGTTGTCGGATTTTCGCGCCAGGTTGGTCAGCAGCGGCTCGACGGACGGATCGTTGCGCAGGACGATCAGCTTCTGGGCCGTGTCGCGCCACCAGCCGTTGGGGTCGGACAGATGCTTGACGAGATCGGCGGTTGGCTCGTCGAGCATGTGCGGCTTTTCGCGGCGTTTGGCGCCGTCGTGAACCAGCCGGAAGATTCGCCCGGCGTTGATGTTTTTATCGAGGCCGTACTTTTGAATATGGGGACGGAGGTAGGAGCCTTTGTTGGTCCAGTTGGATTCCTGGATGATGCCGTGATACATGTCGCAGATATAGAGGCAGCCATCGGGACCCGTGGCTGTCCAAACAGGGCGGAAATTCGGGTCTTCACTGCGGATGAATTCATCCTTGTCATAGGCGTTGGTCAGGACGATTTTCCCGTCTTCGTTGGTGACCTTTGCCCGGCGAATAAGCCGCCCGACGGGTTCGGGAAGGATGTAATCGCCATACAGGTCGGCCGGAAGCGCATCGCCGCGATAGATGGAGCCTCCCGCGCAGCCGGTGAAGTGGTTCAACCCCCCGCCCGGCCAAAGCCGGCCCGGGCCGCCCTGCACATCGGTCATCTTCAGCAGCGGATAAACTTCAACGAACCCTTTGGAAAGCTCATCGCGCAAACGGATGTCGGCGTAAACGGGATTCACCTGAAAGCCAAAGCCCGGATTCTCGCCCCCGGCGGTGTTGAAAAAAGTGCGGCCCGTGTCGTCGAACGCCAGCCCCCATTGTCCAAGATTGGCGGCCAGCTTTTCGGTTTCCACCTTGCCGCCGGTGAAGCGATAGCGGGTCGGCTCGACGGTGGTGTAGACCCAGTTGTCGATGTTCCAGAGAAGTCCGGAGGCCTGATGCTCAAGGTTTCCGCCACAGCCGCCGCCCTTGTAAAACAAGGTCTTTTCGTCGGCCACGCCGGTGCCTTTGGTGTCGCGATAGGCGTAGATATCCTTGGTGTCGGTTTCGCGGATCAGGATGCGATCATCCAGCGGCAACACCATTCGCGGCAGCATCATGTGGTCCACGAAAACCGTGTGCTTGTCGTAATGGCCATCACCCTTGGTGTCCTCCCAGCGCGACACCCGGCTGATGGGCTCTTTTTCCTTGCTGCCATCAATGTCGAGCATATAGCTGCGCAGCTCGGCGACGTACATTCTGCCATTGCCATCCCACGCACAAACCGCCGGGGATATAATGTCAGGATCGGAAGCGACCAGCTCGAGGTGATATCCCGGCTGAAGATGAATGGCCGCGATCTCATCCTGCGGCGAACGCTGATGCGGATTGATGTTCGCATCTTCGGCGGTCGGAACCGCAGGCTTTTCTTCAGGCTTTGGAGGCTTTGGCGCAGCGCTAAAAAGAAGCGAACAGGCCAGGCCGCCGGTCGCGGCAATGAGGACGAACAAAGATTTGGCGGAATGAATACGAATTGGCATGAAACAGTTTCCTTATGAGTGGCAAGCGTTGCCGATAGATACCCGCGGGAGGAGTGAACGTTTGCCACGCCGCGGACGAGCGCGAGCAAGGACACGGATGGTGCGGGATATTGCATGACAGGGCCGGTATACGGGCCAATAATTTGGCCGCGGTTTTGCGATTAGGAAGGGTGAAGTAGGAGGCAGATTTTGCCACGCGAGGCAGAGGATTTGAATCGCTCGCAAGTATAGGAATAGGCGAATTTTATATGCCGTATCGAGCTGATCGTATGCCAAACTTCGTGCTTGCACGCGTGTCTGATTAATTAAGTCCCCGGCTCGCTTGCGCGATAAGAGAAATGAAGAGGATGCTTATGAAAACATTCACCTGGTTGAAACCGGTTGCAGTTGGCGTGATTGGCCTGGGCTTGGCCGGCTGTGCGACCAACGCCGGCACCGGCGCACTGGTTGGGGCCGGCGCAGGAGCCGGCGCGGGCGCAGCCCTGACCCGCGGCAACCCCGCCGGGATCATCCTCGGCGGGGCCTTGGGCGCTCTCACCGGCGCCTCCATCGGCCACGACATCGATCGCTCCAACGCCTACTACTACGGCGACCGCTACTACGCCTACCCGCCGCCCGCGCCGCCTCCGGGCTATTATCAGACGCAGACGGTGGTGCAGAATCCGGATGGGAGCACGACGACGTATATTAATACGTACCGGTCGTATTAGGGGGATCGTCATCCGAGACGCTTTCCATCCTCAACGCGGTAGGCGCCGGTTGCATCTTTCTTCGCGGCATCCCCGGCTCCTGCTGCGGTCAACGCATCACGATACATCTGCCGGTCTGCAAAAACTCTCAAGCGAAGTCGCTGCTTTGGATGGTCCTCGAACGTCTCCCTGGGCTACACGAGGAAGACGGGGGAGGAATCCCCTCGCTGTTTTGATCGCCACGCCCCCTTGTTCAGCGACGAATACACATTCTCGCGCCGCCGATGTATCCCTTGTAACATGATTCGTTTCCAAACTTCGCGGCTGCTTATTCCCGCCCTGCTATCACTTGCCTCGTTTACCTCGGCCGCGACACCCGCGCCCGCGACGCAGCCGTCGCGTGAGGCGTATCAGAAATTTGCCATGATTCACCAGGGCGATGCCGTCGTCGGCAAGGCGCTTTTTGCCGAGCCGGGAAAAGTGGCCTGCTCGATTTGCCACACCACCGACGGCACCGCCAGCAAGGCCGGGCCGGATCTGTTTGCGATTGGCGACAAATATGGCCGCGATGATCTGATTCAGCAGGTTCTGTTTCCCTCGGCCACCATCGCCGTCGGATACAGCACCACCGTCATCCGCACCAAGACCGGCGATATGTTTCAAGGCATTGTGAAGGAATCC
>DASRRM010000158.1:0-10962 GCA_035695715.1 Tepidisphaeraceae bacterium | reverse complement strand
GAAGGACCCGGCTCTTCGGAGTACCTCAGAACCGGCGTCATCAGAAAGCGCAACGCACGATATCGTCTGCCTATCCCACTTAACTGGGAAACTCGTAGCGTGGACGTGCTCGCCTACTGCCCACTTCCACATCAAGAATTTGCAGGCAAACCTCGCAGAGGCCGGTTATACTCCTGCCCGTTGGAACCTCGATTTCACGGGCTTGCTCATGGCTAACATCGCGTCTGTTCTTCAACGAATCGCATCCGGTTCGGCAGCGCCTGCCGTCACCTCGGAACAAATGCGGATGGTTCTTGAAGTCTCGCGCCTGTTGGCGGTGCCGACGGAACTCGATCTGCTTCTCAATCGCATCGCCGAGATTTGCTGCATACTCCTCGACTGCGAAGTTGCCAGCATCTTCGTCCACGACCCGGCCACCAACGAACTCTGGTCGCGAATCGTCATGGAATCGACCGAGATTCGCTTCCCGGCCACCAAGGGAATCGTCGGCAGCGCCTTTGCGAGCAATTCGCTGGTCCACGTTCCCGATCCATATCAGGATCCGCGCTTCAATCCCGAGCCGGACCGGCGAAATGGGTTTATCACCCGAAGCCTGCTGGCCTGCCCGATGCCCGATGTCGATGGAAAGGCGCTGGGCGTCATCGAGGGAATCAACAAGCGCGGCAAGGCGTTCGGCGAAAATGATTTCGGGCTGATCCATCTCGTGGCCGAGCAGGCCGCCGTCGCCATCCAGCGCCATCAATTCCAGCAGGCGGCCTTGGAAAGCATGAAGCTGCGTCATGAGATGAATCTCGCCCGCACCGTGCAGCGGGGGATGATCCCCAAGTCGCCACCGGTTATTCCCGGCATCAAATCCGCGGGATGGGCGCAGGCGGCATCGACCACGGGCGGCGACTGCTACGACCTGTGGAAAACCGCCGACGGACGGCTGGGAATATTGCTTGCCGACGCTTCGGGTCACGGGCTTGCCCCGGCACTGATCGTGTCGCAGGTGCGCACGCTCTTCCGTGCCGTCAGCGACATCGAAAGCGATCCGCACCGCATGCTGGCGATGGCCAATCGCCGATTGTGCGGCGACTTGGAAGTGGGGCGGTTCGTGACGGCGTTTCTCGCCTTTTTGCTGCCGGACGGAACGCTGAACTGGAGCAGCGCCGGCCACGGGCCGGTTTTCGTGCGGCGGAGTCCCGGCGCGGAACTGGAGGAATTGGAGCCGCCTTTGATGCCCCTGGGCGTCGATGCTGGCTTCACCGCCGACCCCGCGCCGCCCATTCACCTCGAGCCGGGCGGCGCCTTGATGCTGGTCAGCGATGGAATCTTCGAAGCGCCCAATCCCGCCGGCGAGCGCTTTAACGTGCCCAGGATGAAAACCATGTTCGACGCCCATCGCACCGCGCCGCCCGGCGAATTATTGGCGATGCTTCGCCAGGCCACCCAGGACTGGCAGGCGGTTGCCGAACCGGCCGACGATCAGACCATCGTCATCGTGCAGCGCGATGGTTGAAGCGTTGCGCTCAACAATCCCGGTCGACGCGCGATACATATTTCACATACATCGCATGAACCCCTGTTCGCGCAGAGGAGAAAATGACCGTACGTCAATTGAGAGGCTTGGCCTGTGTGTTTCTGATCGTGGCGATCGCGTCGGCGGCGGCGTTTGCCGCCGATGCCCCAAAGGCGGATTTCGCCGATTTCAATCGGCGGGCTTTGGCGGGCGAACATCTCAACATCGTCTTTTTCGGGGCATCGCTCACCTGGGGCGCAAACGCCACCGACCCGCAAACAACCTCCTATCGCGCCGACATGGCACGCCGATTCGAGGATGCCTATCCGCAGGCGCACTTTAAATTCTTCGATGCCGCCATCGGCGGGACCGGATCGCAGCTTGGCGTTTTCCGGCTGGAGCGCGACGTGCTGAGTCATCACCCCGACCTGGTCTTTCTCGACTTTTCCGCCAACGACGACATCCATACCGCCACGCCGGAAACCCTGGCATCGTATGAAGCCATCGTTCGGCGAATCATCCTCGAGGCTCATGCGCCGGTTGTGCAGGTGATCTTCCCGTTTCAGTGGGATGCCGCCGCCGGGAAAACCGACGGCATGCTCCGCCGCGATGCCCATTTGGAAATCTCCCGCGCCTACCACACGGCTGTCGGCGATGCCATCACGCTGGTGCAAGGCCGTCTCAAAGACGGCACGGCAACGCTCAAACAAATCTGGCCGCACGACGGCGTTCATCCGGGAAACGCGGGATACGAAATATTCACCGATGCCGCGTGGGATGCCTATCGAAAAGCCGTCAGCGACAAGGTGGTTTGCACCATCCCGGGAAAAATGCTTCATGCGGACACGTACATGACCAGCGCGCGTGTTCGCATTTCAACCTTGGAGCCGCTGCCAGAGGGATGGCATGTGGGAACGCCAAACCTGACCTCTGCCTTTTTCGACATGCTCATGTCGCGCTGGCTGGATGATGAGGCGATTGCTTCAAATGAATCGGCGGCTGGGAAAGATTCCAACGATAAGAAGCCCGCTGCGAAAAACCCCGCGCCACTGCGCGTTCGATTCACCGGTTCGATGGTCATGCTGTTCGGCGAATGCACCCTCAAATCCGGCAAATACCGCATCTACATTGACGGCAAACCGGTGCCGCGCCGCGCCGGCGACGGAAAAATCCTCGGCGAGGATTTCGATGCCGGCGATTTCGCCAAAAGGGCCGCCGGGAATGTGCATCTGGTTCAGGTATTGGCCGAGGGCCTGGACGATTCGGTGGAGCACACGCTGGAGATCGAGCCGACGTTTAGCGGGGACACGCCGCAGGAATTGCGGATCGAAAGCATCTGCGTGGCGGGGAAGAAGGCGGGTGTGAAAAAGTAGGGTGAGGACACTCGCCGGGATTTTGACGCGAAGGAGCGAAGAAGACGAAGGTCGCGAAGAGATTTCCAACGCGGAATTGCCTGCAACTCCTAAAGGAGTGTGCGCAAGGTTTTAACGAGTATGCTACGACATTGGGCAAGGTAGGTGGTGGGGCAGACATTCTTGTCTGCCTGAATCCGCGAGTGCGGGGCTTGTCCCCGCCGAGCGGATTCGAATCGATTCGGGAGGACAGGAATGTCCTCCACTCATCGATTCGAGACAGGCAAGAATGCCTGCCCCACTAAGCAGCTACAAACAAGACGTAGACCGGGCATTGCCCGCCAAGACGTTGATTCGCGAATTGCGCATCCGGCGGGCAGTGCCCGCCCTACAAGATTTCCCCACCGAGAAGGACTCGGATTAAGATGCGCAGACGCGCGAGCAAAGGTAGGGTGGGCGTACCCGCCCACCGGTTTTCGCGGGTGGGCGCAAACGGTGGGCGAGTACGCCCACCCTACGCAAGACTGGTGCGCCTTCGGAAAACAGAACTGCGTGCGAATCGTGAAGTTTAGGAATCAATCATGAAGCGAAACTGGATTCTGACATTCGTCCTCGGCCTGTGCACTTTCACGATAGCGCCCTCCGTCCGGGCGACTGAAACCGAAAACGTCGGCATGCGCATCTTGCCCGCGCCCGGGAAGGTCACCGTCGACGGCAAGACCGATGACTGGGACCTGAGCGGCGGGATATTCGCCTGCGGGGATGTCGAGGGGTCGTCTGACAGGTTTGGCGTGTGGCTTCATGCCATGTACGACAAAGACAATCTTTATATCCTTGCCCGCTGGCTCGACCCCACGCCGATGAACAACCCCGGCAGCGTTAAAGGCGACTACGGTTTTCGCGGCGACTGCCTGCAGGTGCGGATCGTCACCGCGCCGGATGTGTCGGCGGCGGAGGTGAGCCGATCCGGGCAGAACGATAATGATGCGCCGCTGGTCCGCACCACCCATGCCACCTGCTGGCGCGACCGCGACAAGGCGGATGTGATCGACCTGGAATATGGCCGCCGCTTCAACGAAGGAAAACTCAAGGATGCCAAGACGGCCGGGGCGCAGCAGGCATTTCTGGAAAGCGCCGACCACAAGGGCTACACGCAGGAAATTGCGCTGCCTTGGAAATTGCTGGTGAAAGAGGGCGTGGAGGTAAAGCCGGGTAGCCGGATTTTGATGACGTTTGAGCCGAATTTTACCGTGGCGGGCGGCGCTCGGCTGACGATCAAGGACCTGTTCAAGCCCGGCGGCAAGCCCGATCGCGTTTTTACCTTCCAGGGAAACGGAAGCTGGGGATTTGCCACTCTTGCGCCAAAGGGAAACGTGCCGCCGCAACCGGTTCGGCTGGCGGATGGACGGGAATTTACGACGCGCATGGAAGGGAGCGCGCCGGCGGTGGATTGGACGGGGCTGATTCGCAGCAATCTGCCGGACGGGTTTAAGCCGATCAAGATTTCCCTGCCGCAGGATGGGTATGTGTCGCTGAATATTTTCGCCGAGGATGGTACCGTCGCCCGGCAA
Organism: Tepidisphaeraceae bacterium; assembly: GCA_035695715.1. GTDB lineage: Bacteria > Planctomycetota > Phycisphaerae > Tepidisphaerales > Tepidisphaeraceae > RYN-428. Next base: position 6,538 of record DASRRM010000158.1, on the reverse strand, counting down.
TTGCTGACCTGCCAGTTCCTCAGCAAGGGAGAGCACGAAATAAAATGGGACGGGTTGACTACGCCGTCGGCGCATCGCCCGGGAAAGCCGGTGCCGGCGGGAAATTATACCTGGGAGGGTTTTTATCATGCCGGCATCGGCCTGAAGCTGCGCGGCTGGGCCGCCAACAGCGGCGCTGCGCCGTGGAACGGGTTTGGCGCAGATCACGGCAACCCCGTCGCCTGCGCGACCGCGGGAAATCTGGTTTACCTGGGCTGGAGCGCGGGAGAGGGCGATAAGCCGTTGCAGGCGTACGATCTGCAAGGCCATCTGGCGTGGAAGAATATCCGAGGCGGGATTGCCGGCGCGGGACCGATCGCCGCCGATGCGACGACGGTTTACGCCTTCAACCCCATCGGCCAATACGCCGCCCGCGCCATCTATCGCGTTGATGGTAAAACCGGTCAATACACCGAATGGAGCAGCGTCAAGTCCACCGATCTCACCATGAAAGACCTGTGGGATCAGGTGAAGGACGCCAGGGAGATTCCCGAGCAGCCATCGGGCCTGGCGGCGGGGGGCGGGGAGGTTTTCGTCAGCTTCAATCGGCAGAACGCCGTGCTGGCGGTGGATGCCATGACTGGACGGGTGGAGAAGAAGCTCGACATATCGACGCCGTCGGGAATGGCGCTGGATTCCCACGGCCGGCTGCTGGTCATTTCCGGATTGCAGGTGGTGAGCGTGGATGTGAAGAGCGGCGAAAGCAAAACCGCCATCACGCCGGAACTGGGAAGCAAGGATTGGCCCTCGGCCATTGCGGTCGACAAGGCCGGCGAGATTTATCTTGGGATTCGCGGAGAGAATCATCAAGTCTTCGTCTATTCGCCGGACGGGAAATTCCTTCGCGCCATCGGCCGCAAGGGGGGCCGGGCGCTGCTCGGCCCATGGCAGCCGGATGGAATGTTGAACGTATCGGGCATTACCATCGACAACGCCGGCCAGCTTTGGGTGATGGAAGACGACAACAGCCCCAAGCGCGTCAGCGTCTGGGATGGGAAAACCGGCGCGTTCAAAACCGAGTATTTCGGCGCGACCGCCTACGGCGCAACCGGTGGGGCGATCAATCCGAAAGACCCCGATCTGATGGTCGGGCAGGATTGCGAATGGCGCATCGATCCGAAAACCGGCAAGTCCAGTTGTGTTGGCGTCATCACCCGCGATGGAATGTCCGAAGCGCGCTTCGGCTATGGGCCTAATGGCCGGCTCTATCTTGCCAACACGCCCGCGTTTCTTCATGGTCCCGATGAGGTGACGATTTACGAGCGGCTTGGCGACGCGAAATACGTCCGCCGATGCACGCTGCGCAGCGTTGAAAACGCCGGCAAGCAGAATGGGAAGAAGACCAGAAGCGTGGAAATCTGGTCGGATGTCAACGGCGACGGAATCGAGCAGCCCGATGAGGTGAAGAAATACGACATCGATCTGGGCGGCTGGGTCGCCGGCTGGTACATGCCGATGACCACCGACCTGACGTTTTACGGCTCACTCTACCAATTAAAGGTGACAGGCTGGACCGCCTGCGGCGCGCCGCTGTATGACCTGAATCAGGAGAAAAAGCTCCCCGGCCCGGCAGACGCCCGCACGCGCGGCGGCATGGGTGCGCAGCATGGCCATGGCAGCGACGATGGCAAATTCATGCTCTGGAACTGCGGGTACGGAGAAGTTTATTCCACTGTCGATTGCTATGACATGGAAACCGGAAAATTCCGCTGGAGCTATCCCAGCAATTTCACCGGCGTGCATGGCTCGCACCTGGCCATCCCCGCCGAGCCGGGCTTGATGCGCGGCCAATACGACATCACCGGCGTCGCCCATCTCCCGCCGCCCATCGGCGACATCTGGATCATCCCCACCAACAAGGGCGAATGGCATGTGCTCACCGAAAAGGGTTTTTATCTCACCCGGCTGTTCCAGGGTGATCCGACCAAAAATGTTTACCCGAGTCCCGCCGTTCCCGGCGCGAAACTGGACGATTGCCCGCCCGGCGGATGCGAAGAGGCGTTTGGCGGATCGAGCATGCAGATGGCCGACGGCCGGCTCTTCGTCGAAGCCGGCGCTACCAGCTTTTGGAACGCCGAGGTAACCGGCCTGGATACCATCCGCGCCCTGCCCGGCGGCAAGCTGACCATCGCCGCCAACGACGTCGCGACGGCGGCTGAATTTCGCGGCCAATATCTCAATGCCACCGCCGCCAGCAATCGGCTGACCATTCACAAAGCCACGCCAACCTTCACCGGCGATCTCGACAAGGATTTCCCCGGCGCGCAGGTGGTGAAGTATTCCAAGGGAGAGGCGACGGCCTGCCGATCGGCGTTGGCGTGGGATGATAAAACCCTGTATGCCGCCTGGGATGTGAAAGACCCAACGCCCTGGAAAAATGGCGCCGATGCGCCGGAGTTCATGTACACGCGCGGTGATACGGTTGATCTTCAGCTTGGCGCCAACCCCGCCGCCGCGAAAGATCGCCGCGAAGCCGTGCTGGGCGACCTCCGCCTCTCCATCGGCCCATTCCAAGGCGAGCCAACCGCCGTCATCTATCGCAAAGTCGCCGCCGAAAAGCATCCGAAATTCTTCAGCTCCGGCGTCGAAAAGAATTACGAGATGCAAAGCGTGCTGGTCCTGAAGGAGACGAAAATCCAGGTAAAACTCGCCCCCGGCGGCAAACGGTATGTCGTCGAAGCAGCCGTTCCCCTGGCGTCGCTGGGACTTTCCCCCACCGACAGCCTGACGATTCACGGCGACCTTGGCGTTACCCACAGCAACCAGGCCGGCAACGACACGGCCCTGCGCACTTACTGGTGCAACCAGGACACGGGGCTGGTCAGCGATGAGGTTTTCGAATTGAAGATGAACCCCAGCGCCTGGGGCGAGATCGAGTTCAGGCCGTGAAAAAGTGAACACTGTCGATTTGAGGTGTGTGAAGTCTCAACGTGTCGGCCTCAACGTGAGACGCGTGGCACGGGCGGCCCGCCCGTGAGTTGCGGTACGCCGCAACGTTCGATCCGTACCCGGATCGAAATCAGCACGAAGCCCAGCGCTTCTCCATGGGGATTGTCGCTGCGCTCCGAGCTTAGAGCGTTTTTCAAATTGATGTAGCGGGCCATCGCCTCCTGAGTACTCCTGAGCGCGGCTGCTAGCCGCAACCAAGACACATGGCCAGGGCGACGCGGGCGGATTTTCCCGTATCACGGGCGTCTCGCCCGTGTTTTAATTCAAAGAGGACACGGGCGAGGACGCCCGTGATACGGGAAATTAGGTCCCGCTTCTTCGTCTCAGGGAGTCTTGTTCAAAAAACAAGAAATTGCGAAATATCGTCGAAGGATTGGCTCGCCTGACCTCGATGAGGTCCGACCAACGCGACGGCGTACCGTCGCTCACGGGCGGGCCGCCCGTGCTACGTTCAATTGGCCGATCCACTCACGCACCCGTTGATTTGGCATCTGGGCCGGTCTTCTTGCAATGACAGATCGCCGAGCCTCCGTTATAATCCCTTTTCCTTGATGCCTGAGGAAACCAGATGCGTATGACCGTCGAATTCACACCGAATGAGGAAGCACTACTGCGCGAGAGGGCGAGTGCCGCCGGTAAGGATCTATGCGCATTCGTTCGGGACGCAGCTCTCGAAATGGCGGATCACCCGAGCCTTGCTGAAATTCTCGCCCCAATCCATGCCGCCACCGATAGGGCGGGAATAAGCGTCGAGGACATCGATGCCATGGCCGACCGCGCTCGCAACGAAGCCAGGGGCCGATAGGCTCGACAAGCTCTCTCTTCAAAAAACCCAACCCTTGCCATAGTGGCAAGCCCTTCGCCCCCGACTGTCGATTTGGCACCCGCGGCTTTTTCCGAGCCAACCGCGCTCCATAATCGCCTATTCATAACCCATTGCCAATTCGCAACTAATGCGATACCGTTCCCCGGCGAACGTGGCACATCCTTTGCAAATGTCGTTCGGGCGCGCCAGACTCCCTGTCTACGACGCGCCGTCATAAGGAGCAGCAAATCATGGCAAAAATCATTGGAATTGACCTTGGAACGACCAACAGCGTGGTTGCCGTCATGGAAGGCGATCAGCCCAAAGTGCTGATCAATTCCCAGGGCAGCCGCCTGACACCTTCGGTCGTTGCATTTACCGAAAAGGGGGACATGCTGGTCGGGCAAACCGCCAAGCACCAGCAGGTGACCAACCCGAAAAATACCATTTTCTCCATCAAACGATTCATGGGCCGTCGGCATAAGGAAGTTGCCGGGGAAGAGAAAATGGTCCCCTACGAAATCACCGGCGGGCCGGATGACTACGTGAAAGTCAAAGTCCGCGGCAAGGAATATACGCCCGAGCAACTCTCGGCGTACATCCTGCAAGACCTCAAGAAGACCGCCGAAGACTACCTCGGCGAAAAAGTGACCGATGCGGTTATCACCGTGCCGGCCTACTTCAACGATGCCCAGCGCAAAGCCACCAAGGACGCCGGCGAAATCGCCGGGCTGAAAGTCCTGCGCGTTTTGCCGGAGCCGACCGCCGCCGCATTGGCATATGGCCTGGACAAGATGAAGAACGAGAATATCTGCGTGTTCGACCTTGGCGGCGGAACGTTTGACGTCTCCGTCCTGGACGTCGGGGACGGCGTGTTCGAAGTCCTCTCCATCAGCGGCGACACCCACCTCGGCGGCGACGATTTCGACCAGGTGCTTATCAACTTCCTGGCCGATGAATTCAAGCGGCAGGAAGGGATCGACCTTCGCAAAGACGCGATGGCGCTGCAGCGGCTGAAGGAAGCGGCCGAGAAGGCCAAGATCGAATTGTCGACCGTGATGGAAACGACGGTGAATCTGCCGTTCATCACCGCCGACCAGAACGGCCCGAAGCATTTGCAGGTGAATGTCACGCGGAGCAAGTTTGAGAACCTGATTGAGCCGCTGGTTGAAAAATGCCGCAAGCCGGTGCTCGATGCATTGAAGGACGCCAAGCTGAATCCCGAGCAGGTGGATGAAGTGATTCTCGTCGGCGGCTCGACCCGGGTGCCGATGGTTTCCAAGCTCGTGAAGGACCTCTTCAAGGGCAAGGAACCCAACCGCAGCGTCAATCCTGACGAAGTGGTGGCGATCGGCGCGGCGATTCAGGGCGGCATCGCGACCGGTGAAGTGAAGGACATTCTGGTGCTCGACGCCACGCCGCTGAGTTTGGGCGTGGAAACCCTGGGCGGCGTGATGACGCCGCTGATTCCGCGGAACACCACAATCCCCACGAGCAAGAGCGAGACGTTCTCCACCGCCAGCGATAACCAAAACGCCGTGACGATCAACGTCCTGCAAGGCGAGCGCGAATTCGCCAAGGACAACCGCCTGCTGGGCACATTCAACCTGGCCGATATTCCGCCGGCCCCGCGCGGTATTCCGCAGATCGAAGTGACGTTCAGCGTGGATGTCAACGGCATCCTGACCGTGACCGCCAAGGACCGCGCCACCGGCAAGGAAAGCAAGACCACCGTGCAAAACGCCGGCGGCTTGTCGAAGGAAGAAATCGAGAAGATGAAGCGCGAGGCCGAAACCCACGCCGCCGAGGACAAGAAACGGCGTGAAGTGATCGACCTGAAAAACCAGGGCGAAAACCTGGCCTATTCCGTCGAACGCCAGCTGAAGGAACACGGCGAAAAAATCAGCGGCGAAGTCCGCAGCGCCATCGAAAGTGCCGTGAACAACCTCCGCGACGCCCTCAAGAGCGACGACGGCGACCGCATCAAGAAGGCTTTCGAAAATCTCCAAACCGAGTCGCAAAAACTCGGCGAAGAAATCTACAAAGCCACCGGCGCCGCCCCCAGCCCCGCCGGAGAACCCGGCCCCGGCAGCGACCGCGCCACCGCCGGCGCAGCCACCGGCGGCGATGGCAAGAAAAAGGACGAGGATGTCATCGATGCGGAGTTTGAAGTGAAGGAGTAACGCAGTGGCATGGTACTTCGGCGAGTTCAGTCGAACTGCGGGCCAGCTATGTCTTGAATTGCAACTACGCACTGCACCCGGCCGGTCCATTCTTCAATGGACCGGCCGGTTTCGTCATGTCGCCGCGCGGTGGTTGCCTTGGGCCTCCGCCACCGCTTTCGCGCCCAAGGATTCGACTTCGCATCATGCAATCATCGGAACTTGCATGACTTGCGGTCGAATCTGCCACGAAATCGCGGCAGACTCTTCCATAATAAATCGTCTCCAAAATATTACATTCGCCGTTTCCTATTGCAATTCGATCAGCAGTGTGTATCGTCCCGTCTCGGGTTCTGGGGTGATTGAAATCATCGCAAATCTTAATGCAATTGAATTCTGATCAGAGAGGGCACCTAAAATGCATAAGCGGGGTACATCAATAATTCAGGCTCTTCGGGAAACCGAGTGGGCGATTTTCTACGATTTCAGATTGCTTTGAGGGTGCTGGTCAGGATCTTCAATCGTAGATATTCCTCGTCGCGCAGGCCGTAAGCCCGGTGTTGCAGGACGCGGAATTTGTTGT
>DASRRM010000157.1:0-3752 GCA_035695715.1 Tepidisphaeraceae bacterium | reverse complement strand
CTTTACCTTCATCGTACGCTCCGAGCACCAATTCCCGTACCTCCGCTGAATGGGGTTGCATACAGTTACTCCTTTGTGTTGGCATTCAGAGTAACAACATTATGCCCGCGGCGCGCTAGCAACCTGAGAAACGCTCTAGTCAAGTAATGGTGGGGCAGGCATTCTTGCCTGCCTCGCGGATTCAGGCAGACAGGAATGTCTGCCCCACCAAATACCGCGGCCCATCGTCGTTTACGCTTTCCCGAAGAATCTCGCACACCCCTCGGTAAAAAACGCTCGCTCAATCCACAATATTTACGCCCGTTTGCGGTATTATTGATTGAAGGCTCGCGCCGGAGGTTTCCTTATGAATAGATCATTCCTCGTTGCCATTTCAATGGCATTTGCCGTCGGACTTTTCCTTTGCCCGCCGCTCGAGGCGAAAAGTTCCAGCTCCGGCGGCCAGAGCCTCAGCGACGGCGGCGTGCATGGGCAGATTCAAAGCGTCACCACCTCCAACTTTTCCGTCGGACAGCATGCCGGCCACGGCCGCCGCCATCGTGCCCGCGTCAAGCCGATCGTCGTTCATTACAACCCCGACACCGTCCTCATGACCGTGGACGGCGTGGCGGTGAAAACCCTGGATGTGGCCGTCACTGGGAAATATGTCAGCGTCTACGGTACGATGACCAACGGCGTGCTCGAAGCCACCACGGTCGCCGTCACGTCGACTGCCCCGGCGCATGCGAGAAGACGCAAGAGCGCGAGTAAGTAAGGTGTCGGTGAAAACTAAGGGTGTGGCGCGAAAATAAGCGTGCAGTTTTTCTCGTGCGTTTCGCAACATTGTCCGAAAGACGCCGGTTCTGAGGTACTCCGAAGAGCCGGGTCGATCGCGCAAAGAACCCGGCTCTTCGGAGTACCTCATACACACGCCGCGTGAAAATGTCCGGTTTTCCCCGTAGGGTGGGCGTACTCGCCCACCGGGTTTTTCCCAGGTCCGGCCGCTGGTGGGCGGGTACGCCCACCGTACAAAAGCGGGCAACATCATGCGGCGGGTGTGTCAGAACCGGCGTCCTGGGGCAATGGAATTGATTCGAAGGAGGTCATGGAATGACCGCAGCAACGCGATGGATCGCGGCGTATTTCCTTACATCATTGTCTTTACTGGCTGGTTGCGCTTCGAAACCCGCCGACCGGGTTCCTGTCAGCACTTCCAGACATGCTGTAATGACGGCGGCACATCTGTCGCCTGGCGTTCCGCCGGATTCTGATGCCGTTCGCCAACAGCTTCGGCAAGCCACCGGTATCGCGGCTGATGCCGTTCGGGCGATCGACGCGGCGCGCAAAGTCAGTGTCGAGAATATCAGCAACGCCGACACGATTGGATTCAAGGCCTGCGTCCCATTTTTTGAGGATGGCGGAAAGATTCACCTGCGCCGCGATTTGGGCGACGGCTCGCTGGATTCCACTGGCGGTAATCTCGATGCGAGCATCTTCGGGGCTGGTTTTTTTATCGTGCGCATCAAAAAGTCCGACGGAAGCCGGATAACCCGTTACACCCGCGCCGGCAATTTCGCCGTGAACGCATCGGGTAAGCTGCTCCTGAACCAGGGCAATGGCTACGAACTCGATCCGCCCATCACGTTGCCGCCAGCCGCCACGCAGATCACGATCGACCACGACGGCAGCGTCCGTTATGTCACGGCCGCCTCCGGCGTGAAGTCGGAGGCGGGGCAATTGAAACTCGCAATGTTTCCCAGCCCCGACCAACTGTCCCTTGTCGATGGAATGTTCGTCGAAACCGAAGGCTCGGGGCCGCCGCTCCGCACTTTCCCTGGGGAGGATGGAAGCGGACAGATATTTTCCGGATTTCTCGAGCATTCAAATGTCGACGTCAATAAAGAAACCGCCCGGCTCCGCTACCTGAACGAATGGCGGAATGCACTCCTACTCGCCTTGGGCATTCACGGCTGACACGAACTGGAGCGAATGACGGGCGAGAAAACCTATTTTGCTCAAACGGAAGGTTTTTGCGGAAAATGCCTCCACGCCGGGGCAGGCGGCGCGCGGAACGCTTCGTCGTGAAAAAAAACTCTATAGTCGCGCCGCCCCGGATTTAGGAGCGCTCTGCAAATCCGGGGCGGCGCGGCGATAGTTGTTTTCGCGAACCACGGTTATGCGCGCCGCTTGCCCCGGCGTGAAGGGTTGTTCGACTTTTGCGACCCAATTTCGTGTAGGATTCTTCAAAGCAATCAGAAACCGCTCACTTTGAGTATTTTGGAGATCAAGGATGATCCGCACATCACACCCCACACATTGGCATTTCCTTCCGATCATTTTACTTCTCGCCGGTGGCTGTACTTCAACACCCCGGCCGACTCCCCAGGCGGCGGATGCGCCCGGCGAGGAGCGCGCCATGCTGGCCGAATCGCGGAAGATTGCCGATGTCGATTTCGACAACGCCGGCGCATTGAAGCAACTGGAGCGCAGCAGCGGGGCGGCGGCGGATGCGGTCAAGGCAATCGCCGAGGCGCGAGACACGGCACTGGATAACCTGGCCAATGCCGACACTGTTGCTTTCAAGCAGACGCGCACGCTGCTTTTGGAAGGCGGGAAGGTCAAGACGCAGCGCGATTTCACGCAAGGGTCGCTGGAGCCTACGGGACGCGATCTGGATATCTCCATCCAGGGAGACGGATTCTTCCAGGTCGCCGTCAAAGTCGGCTCGACCACCGTCCACGGCTACACCCGAAACGGGGCGCTGACTGTCAATAACGTTGGCGAGCTGATCCTGAGCTTCGGCAACGGTTACGACCTGATTCCGCGAATAACGCTTCCCACGACGGCAACCAACATCAGCATCGCAACCGACGGACACGTGCAATATTTGAAAGCCGGGATGACGCAAAAGACCACGGCCGGGCAGATCTGGCTTTGGCGATTTCCCAACCCGGAGGGACTCAGCTCGCTTGGGGCGGGCATTTTTACCGAAACCGAAGCCTCCGGACCCCCGGCGCAATCGCTGGCCGGCGAAGGCGGCGCCGGGCAGATCATGTCGGGATACCTGGAAAACTCCAACGTCGACATCACCCATGAAATGGTCCGCATCCGCTTCCTCGACCAATGGCGCGCCGAATTGCTCCGGGCGATGGGCATGCGCGTGGACGCCAAGCCATGAAGCAAATTCCGGGTAAGCCGGGGGATGGGTCAGAGATTTTTATTCCCCGCCATCGCTGGAGTTAAAGCGCACAAATGTAAACTTTTTGTGCTTATATGGAGGGAGAGAGTTTGTGGCGAGGCAGTTTAACTATTCTTCGCGTTTTCTCGTCTCCGGCACGGCCGAGACGGCCGTGTCACGACCAGCATTTTAAAAACCGCCGTTTCAGTAACTACACGGGCGGGCATCTGCGTTGGCGGCTCGAAAACCATGGGATGATGCGTCATAAAGCTTGGTCGCCGGGGCAACCTGCGATATTGAAGTGAAAACCGATATTGCGCAACATGGCGTTGAAAAAAATGGTGCGCAATGATGCGCAAAAATCCTTGCGGTTGGTAAACTCGGTGATGGTCAATGAATTTCAGGTGCGCCGGCGTGCTCCGTCGTGCGGGCTGTTTATCGCGCAGGTGCATTCGGTTGTCATACACCCGCCGGTTAAGAGTGTCCGGCCCGAGGCAAGGGCGTAATCTGGAGACGAATGAGCCGCGCACGAAGGGTACTCCCGTAGTAAGCGGTTTGGCGAACCCGCTTACTACGGGAGTACCCTTCGTGCGCG
>DASRRM010000156.1:0-6198 GCA_035695715.1 Tepidisphaeraceae bacterium | reverse complement strand
GAAGACCGTCCAAGGCCGGCACATCGTCGTCAAGCGCTTCGCCTCCGTCGATCAAATCCAAAGCTGCCATCTGCTTTTCGTTCCTGCCGCCCAGGACGCCGCCTCCGAAGCCATCGTGGCAAAGATCGGCCACGCGCCGGTGCTCACCCTCGGCGAGGGGGACTCGTTCATGGCTGCCGGGGGCGGGATTCGGCTGTTCCTCGAAGAGGGCCGGATGAAATTTCAACTGGCCCCGGATGTTCTGGAGGCATCGAAGCTCAAAGCCAGCGCCAAGCTGATGAAACTGGCAAGGGTTTACCGGAAATGAGTGAAATCCTCTTTCAAGAAACAACGCCGGCGGAAGGCATGTCATGCGATTGCTGAAAACGCTCAAATCCAAGCTCCTTGCCATGAACATGGCCACCACCGGCGTGGCCTTGTTGGCGGCATGCGCCGTCGTCGCGATCTACGACTATCAAAGCTTTCGACGCGAGATGGTGGTCCGGGCGCAGACTTTCGCCAACATCGTCGCCGGAAATTGCACGGCGGCGCTTTCCTTTGACGACAGCAATGACGCCACTCTCACGCTCGCCTCGCTGCGATATGAGCCGCACATCCTGTCGGCGTGCATTTACGATCGCACGGGCAAGCGGCTGGCCAGCTACGCCCGCGATGCGAAAATCATCCCGCCACAGTCCAATGATGTGCCGGGCGGGGGATATCGATTTCACGATGATGCCCTGGAGGTTTCCTGCCAGGTCGAATTGAACGGCGAAGTGCTTGGGACGGCGTTTGTTCGATCGGACCTTGCGCCGCTTCATTCGCGAACGCGCGGATATTTCATCGTCTTTGCAGTGGTGGTGTCGGGGGCAATGGGCATTGCCCTGGGCCTGGCCGCAAGGCTGGCACGGCTGATCGTGGGTCCGGTTCAACATCTCAGCCAGACCGCAACCGACGTTTCGATCAACCGCAATTACGCCGTCCGCGCCGCCAAAACGACGCGCGATGAATTGGGAACGCTGGTGGACTGCTTTAATTCGATGCTGGATCAGATCCAGGAGCGCGACCGCCAGCTCACGCTGCACCAGAATCATCTGGAGGACCTGGTCAAAGCCAGAACCGCCGAGCTGACCTGCGCCAAGGAGCGGGCCGAGGAGGCCAGCCGTGCCAAGAGCAACTTCCTGGCAAACATGAGCCACGAAATCCGTACGCCGATGACCGCGGTCCTCGGGTACGCGGATCTCATGCTCTCTCCGGTGCAGACGATGTCCGACCGGTTCAATTGCCTTCAGGTGATTCGGCGTAATGCCCGGCATCTGATGGACCTGATCAACGACATTCTGGATATCAGCAAGATTGAAGCGGAAAAGATGACCGTGGAGAACATCCCGTGCGATCCGGCACGCATTGCCGTCGAGGTGGTCTCACTGCTGCGGCCGCGCGCCCTGGTCAAGGATATTGCCCTGACCGTCGACTTTGTCGGGCCAATTCCCACTGAAATCAGGACCGATCCGATGCGGCTGCGGCAGGTATTAATGAACCTGACCGGAAATGCAATCAAGTTCACCGAGAAAGGGGAAGTGCGCGTCAGGGTTTCGGCAGATCAAACCTCCTCCAGCAGCCGCATTCGCTTCGATATCATTGACACCGGAATCGGAATGACTGCCGAGCAGACGGCCAACCTCTTTCAGCCCTTCGTGCAGGCCGACGAATCGATGTCGCGAAAATATGGCGGCACAGGATTGGGCCTGGCCATCAGCAAGCGCCTGGCGAAATTCATGCGCGGCGAGCTGACGTTCCAGTCCGAGCCGGGCAAGGGAAGCACCTTCAGCGTTTGGGTGGATGGCGGGCCGCTGGCGGGAATCCCGATGCGCGAGGGCCTTACCGAATCGATGCTGGCATTGGGCACGCAGCATACCGACAGCGCGCAGCTCACGCTGGCGGGGCGAATCCTGCTGGTGGAGGACGGCATCGACAACCAGCATCTGCTGACCATGCACCTTACATTGGCGGGGGCGGAAGTGGTCCTTGCGGAAAATGGCAAGGTCGCGCTCCAGCGCCTTGCCGAGTCTCACTTCAACGTCGTCCTGATGGACATGCAAATGCCCGTGATGGACGGATACACCGCCACAAGCGAGGCCCGGCGGCTGGGTTATACTGTCCCCATTATCGCGCTAACCGCCCATGCGATGAGCGGCGACCGGACCCGCTGCATCCAGGCCGGCTGCACCGATTACCTGACCAAGCCGATCGACCAGGAATTGCTGCTGCGAACCGTCGCCAGCTACCTGATGAAACAGCACGGCGAGGCTGACCAAACCATGATGAAGCAGCATGAGGCTCAGCAAGCGGCGGCGCGTCCCGCGGCCCTGCCTGCGGTTTCAGTTGCTGCATCCACTGGGCGCGCCGTGCCGATTCAGGCGCGCGACAAGGAGGCGCAGGCGGCGGCGATGCGGCAGGCCGTGCTGGGATTCGTTCGGCGTCTCCCGGCTAAGGTTGATGCGCTGGTTTCACTTCTGGCCGCGGGCGATCTGGACGAATTGCGGCGCGTGACCCATCAATTAAAAGGCGCGGGCACCGGGTTTGGATTTCCCGCCATCACCGAATTTGCCGCCCGCGCCGAGGCGGCCATTAAGGCGGGCGCCATCATTGATACGGCAAAACGGCAGATCGACGAGTTGGTGGAACTGATTCGCAATACGCCGGGCTACGACCGCGCCGGCGAAACCGCCGTCACCCCGGCCGCTGCCGTGCCGACGCAGGAGAAGGAATAGGATCATGCCAGCACAAAAGCTGTTGATTATCGACGATTCCCCGGAAATCCATGAGCTCGTCGCCGTCTGGCTCATGGGCGAGCCGGTGGAGTTCGTCTCCTGCTTTACCGGCGAGCAGGGGCTTACCGCAGCCGCTGCTCAGCGCGCCGACCTGGTCCTCCTCGACGTCGATCTGGGCGGGGTTGACGGCTTTGAAGTATGCCGGCAGCTTAAGGCCAACCCCGCCACCGCCGACATCCCAATCGTCTTTCTTACCGGCGCATCATCGACCGAAGAGAAGCTTCGCGGCCTGGAACTGGGCGCGATTGATTACGTCACCAAGCCATTCGATCCCGCCGAGCTTCGCGCCCGCGTTCGCTCGTCGCTGAACACCAAGCAATTGCTCGATCTGCTGGCGCAAAAGGCGCTGGTTCTACAGGAAAGCGAAGACCGCTTCCGCGTTTTGGCCTATCGCGAGCAAATCCGCGCACAAGTCCTGGAAATGATCACCCAGGGACAACTTCTCACCAGCATCCTTCGCCACCTGACTGCCGCGGCCGAGCACGAGGATCCCGCGGCAATGGCAGCGGGAGTCATGCTCGACGCCGGGAGCCTGTACCATTGCGCTCCGAGCCTGCCCCCGGCGATCGCCGCCTCCATTGAACGCCAGCTATACACCTTCATCACGCGCTTCAGCGCTCTGGCCGCACAGAGCGAGGAGAGGATTTTGGTTTGCGATCTTCTGGCCGACCCGGCGTGGGAGGAACTGCGTCCGGCGATCATCGAGCATGGCCTGCGCTTTTGCTGGGCCGTTCCCATCCGCGCGCGGCAACGAGACTCCGGCGTGTTTGCGTTTTATCGCCGCGATGAGCAAAGGCCGGGCGATGCGGCCCTGGAGATGCTGAAGCTGGCCGGCTCGCTGGTAGAAGTTGCCGTCGAGCATCACCACCTGAATCAGCAACTCACCTTCCAGGCCCAGCACGATGCCCTGACGCAGCTTCCCAATCGCGTGCTCTTTTCCGACCGCCTGCAACATGCCCTGGCAACCGCCGCCCGGGCATCGCGGCCGGCGGCTATCCTGCTCATCGACGTCGACCGCTTCAAATACGTCAACGACACCTTCGGGCATCAGGCCGGCGATGAAATGCTCTGCCAGATCGCCCACCGTCTGCAGGGACGCTTGCGCGCCTGCGACACCCTTGCGCGAATGGGCGGCGATGAATTTGCGATCATCCTCGGCGAAGTGGCCGACCCGAACGACGCCTTGCTCGTGGCCGGATCGTTGAACGATGCGCTGAAGGAGCCGGTGGATCTGCTGGGCCGCAAGCAGTTCGTCACCATAAGCATTGGAACGGCGTCATTCCCGCGGGATGGGACCGACGCGGCAACGCTCTTGAAGAACGCCGACCTCGCCCTGTATCGCGCCAAGGACGATGGCCGCAACACCGCCGCCTGCTTCACCCCCGAAATGGGCCAGGGCTCGGCCGAGCGCATGGAAATCGAGATTGACCTCCGGCAGGTTCTGGCCAGCGGGGAAATGGACCTGCATTACCAGCCGAAGATGAACCCCGCCGGCAAAATCGTGAGCGTTGAAGCGCTGCTTCGCTGGGATCACCCCAGGCTCGGGATGATTCCCCCGGCCAAATTCATTCCCGTTGCCGAAGATACCGGAATGATCATTCCCGTTGGGACCTGGGTGCTTCAACAAGCAGCCCGGCAATGTCGCCAGTGGTTTGATCAGGGGCTGGGCGTGATTCCCATCGCTGTGAATGTGTCGGCCCTGCAATTTGCCCAATCTGATTTCGTTTCGATCGTTTCCGCCGCCCTGGCGATCGCTGCCCTCCCCGGTCGCTGGCTGGAAATCGAACTGACCGAAACCCTGCTTATGCGAAACATGCGCGACGCCGGGGACAAGCTCTCGCAGCTTCGGGAAATGAATGTGACGGTGGCCGTCGATGACTTTGGGACGGGGTATTCATCGCTGGCTTATATCGAGCGTTTGTCACTGGACGCGCTGAAGATCGATCATTCGTTCGTGAGCGCGATTGAAGGGCCGGGCCCGGCAAGGCGTTCGCCCCGCGCCGGTGGAAACGGGCGCAAGATCATCGGCGCGATCATCGCGATGGCCAGGAGCCTGGGTTTGCAGGTGATTGCTGAAGGCGTGGAAACCGAAACCCAGCGGAGTTTTCTCGTGAATTCAGGTTGCGATCTCCTGCAAGGCTTTCTTTTTTCCCACCCCGCCGACCCCGAGCAAATCGCCGCAAAGCTGCGGATGCAAACGCCGGCATTTCCGACCCCGTTGGCGCGCTCGGCTTAGGGCTACAAAAAGAATCTCCGCGCCACACCCATGCCCGCGAGGGTGTGGCCGTCTTTCTTGGCACCCGTAGGGTGGGCGTACTCGCGCGTACTCGCCCACCATTCTTCGCGGGCTGCAAACGGTGGGCGAGTGTAGACCTACCCTACATCTAAATAGCATTACGCAATTCGTGTAGGGTCCGCACCGCGGACCATCACGTGTGAGCCGGAAAAGACGGTCCGCGGTGCGGACCCTGCGAAGATTCGAGGCGCCGATCGCGCAGCGTCATTTAGCAATGAATTGCCAAGAAAGACGGCCGCACCCTGTCGGCCTTAGCCGCCCTTGGACGGTTTACAATCCACCCTGATCAGGTATCGTCTGTCCATCTCTCACGCGCGGTGCGGGAACACACGGCATTTCAACCCGGGGAAATACGATGGGCAGCAGCAATTCCGATCTTACGCGGCGATGGTTCGACGAAGTTTGGAACAAGGGCCGCGACGCGGCAATCGACGAGATGCTCGCCAATGATTCGATCGTTCACGGGCTTGACGGCACGCCTGGTGGCCGGCCGGCAAAAGAGAGCTTCCGCGAATTCTGGACGGCCGTGCGCGCGGGGCTGAGCGATATTCACATGGACGTCGATGAAGTGGTGGCGGCAGGCAATTCAACCGCCGCCCGTTTTACCTTCACCGCCAATCATTCCGGCCCTTATCTCGGCGCAGCAGCCACGGGAAAACAAGTCCGTTCAACCGGCATGGCGTTCCTGCATTGGCGCGACGGAAAGATTATCGAAGGATGGAACGAACACGATGCGCTGGGGTTGACGATTCAGACAGGCGCGATCCGCCATCTGGTGAATGTTTAAATGAAGGCTTAATCCTGCACGACGCCGGTTCTGATTATGAGGTACTCCGAAGAGCCGGGTTTATCTGCGCCGAACCCGGCTCTTCAATGATATCTCGCGGATTTCTGGTTTTTTGAACAAGATTTCCGCGGTCAGAAACGCCGAAACAAATGCAGTAATCGCCACAGATGGACACGGGTGGACACGGATAACATTGATGCGATTAAGTTTTATCTGTACTACAATCCTTCAACTTGTTGTTTTGTTAACAACATCTTTGGCGGGCTCCGGGCCAGACATTTGGTCATTCGTCATTCGGATTT
>DASRRM010000155.1:0-26080 GCA_035695715.1 Tepidisphaeraceae bacterium | reverse complement strand
AATCGCTTCAAATCGCCCGGCGTCCGATCTTCGCGTTTGTCTTCGCGCCATCGCGCCTTCGCGAGCGTCTTTTACATTGCTCTGTTAAGGAAATCTTGCAGCGAAAACACGATTCTCGATGATATCCTTGAAGACCCGGATCGATCGCGAGAAAGATCTGGGTCTTCGGAGTACCTCAGACACCGGCGTGCGCATTTCGCAAATCCGCCCCTCACTCCAGCCCTCTCCTCCCGTTACGAGCGAGCGCTCATCGCGCCCTGCGTAATTTCGCAAGCCGGCCCGGCGATATTTGGCCTTGGCGCCTTCTCTCCGCTACGATTGGCATATGGGGATTTACGACCGCGACTATTATCGCAATTCCGCGCCACGCGGCGGGTTTGGGCACTTCGTTGCCTGGTCGCTCACCACCTGGCTCATCGTCTTTAACGTTGCCGTCTTCTTCGTCGACGGCGCCATGCGCCAGCCCGCCGAGCCGGCCCGGCAGACCACCTTCGACGACATGCAGAATGAAACGCCCGACCCATTTGCCGTTCCGCGGCCGCCGCCGGTTTCTCCGCTCATGCGCTGGGGCGCGTTCTCCATCGACACCACCTTCCGCCATTTCCAATTCTGGCGGCTGATCACCTACCAGTTCCTCCCCATCAGCATCGGCCCGCTGCTGGTGAACATGCTGGGCATATTCTTCTTCGGCCCGATCGTCGAAGCCCATTTCGGCTCGCGGCGATTTCTGGCGTTTTATCTCCTGTGCGGCATCGCCGGCGCGATCGCCTTCACGCTGCTGGAATTTTCCCACATCAGCTACATCAACCTCGGCTCGCCGCTCGCCGGCGCATCGGCGGGCGTTTTTGGCCTACTCGTCGCCGCCGCCATCATCTCGCCGCATGTGCAGATTTTTCATTACATCATCCCGGTGACGATTTTGGGGCTCGCGATCGGCGCGATGGTCCTGTCGATGTACGCGATCATCGCCGCCGGCATCGGCGCCGTCGAAGCCGCCAACTTCGGCGGCGGCGCGATGGGATATTTGTTCATGAGGAATCAGCACTGGCTGAACGTCTTTGCGCCGCGTCGAGTGCGGCCCGTTAGCAGCGCGCCGCCTTCCCGACGCCGCCCGCGCCCGGCGCAGAAGGATTGGAGCAAGGATTTCAACCGGTGACGAAGACTTTGACCACGGATTTCACGGATTGCACGGATGGGAAGGGAATCACGAAGTTTTCTTATCCGCGCGCATCCGTGAAATCCGTGGTTAAACTCTTTGACACTTGCGCTGCGAATCTCCGTAGGGTCCGCCTCGGCGGACGCGTTCATAGCGGCTTTTTCCCGCGATTCCGCATCGGAAACGTTGACCACGGATTTCACGGATTGAACGGATGGGAAGGGAATCAGGGGGTTTTCTTATCCGCGCGCATCCGTGAAATCCGTGGTCAAACTCTTTGACACTGGCGCTGCGAATCTCCGTAGGCTCCGCCTCGGCGGACCCTACCATTTGTATCTCTTGACAATCGCGGTCGCGGGCAGCCATATACGGTCGTGCGATGCACGTCGGCCGCTCTAATAATGTCTCAACAGCTCCTCAATTCGCTGAATGGCATCCAGCGCACCCAGCGAAATTGCGATGTGATTGTCCGGCGTTGAAGCCTCCCGGGGATTAATCCGAATCAACGTGCCGCCGACGCGATCGGCGGTGCATTGCCCTTCGACGCGAACCTTGGGGATGGCTTTTCCCGCTCCAAATTCGACAACCGCCAGCCGCGCCGGATGATCTTCCCCGAAGGATGTCAGCCACCGCTCGTATAGCGCATATTGCGCATCGGATCGCGCGCGAACCCAATGCATATCGCTGAACATCAGCACATTCGGGCGGGCAATGGAATTGCAGTGAATGCATTGCGGCAACCCCGCCGTCGCCCGCATGGTTTGATGATCGACGGCAACCGAGGCGCCATCGGCCGGCCAGCAATCGTTGCGACATCTGGCCGCACATTGCAGGTACTGAAGTGACCCGTGACACTCGACAACGCGCGCCGCCGGAAAGCCCGCTCGCTCGAAATGGCCGTCCACGTTCGATGTGAAAACAAAATATCCATGCGGCTTTTTCTCGGCCCAGCGGCGCAGAATGGAAAAGCCCGCATGCGGCGGGGTTTTGCGGTAGAGATTGAGGCGATGTCCGTAAAATCCCCACGCCAGCGCCGGATCGCGCGCCAGCAAATCGGGGTTTGCCAGTTCATCAAAGTGTAAATCCAGATTCCGGTACGGCGGATACGCATTCCAAAACCCCTCCGCACCCCGAAAATCCGGCAAGCCCGAATCAACCCCCATCCCCGCGCCGGCGGTGATCAACAGCGCATCGGCCGCAGCGATTACCTCGACCGCGCGCTGGAGGGCGCTTGCAATGGTGGAATCCTCGCGAGTCATGTCGTCCAGCATAAGTTTCCGCTCGCTTCTGTCACCCCTCGTCTCCTACAATGCCCGGCCTAGGGGCTTGCAGCCGCACGGCGGGCGCGGCAAATGTCCCGTTTATTCGCAGCGAAGGAGCAACTTTTAATGACAGGGTTTCCATCGAAACGTTTCCTTACTTTCGGATGTCTGTTATTCGCAACGACGGCGATGATCGCCGGCTGCGGCTGGCAAAAGCCGGCCCCCGTCGCGCAGGAGAAATACGATTCATCGCGATCGGTGGTGGTTCATATGGCGCCCAAGGAGCTGGTGAAGAAAATACAGGCCGAGCTGTCCAAGCCGCCGCTGGGGCTTTCCATTGAAAGCGTGCAGGATGGCGTGATTTTCACCGGCTGGAAGGAATACGAAGGCGCCGTTCACATCGCCCGCCGCTGGCGCGAGCGCACGCGGTTTAAGATCAACGTCCTTCCCGATTTCAACGATCCGCTTGGAACGAGCCATGTGGACGTCTTTGACGAAACCGAGGAAAAGCCCAGCGACCCGCAGCCGTGGTATCCCAATCCCGAATTGCGCCGGCCGGAAAGGTCGGATGAGGTGGTGAAGGTGATTGAGGGGATGAAGTAAATTTCCCTGCCGGTGCGCCTATTTTGACGCGAAGGCGCGAAGGGGACGAAGGACGCGAAGAAGTCAGCTTCCAATCAAATTTCCCGTATCACAGGCGTCTCGCCCGTGGCCTCTTTGAATTTAAAGCACGGATGTTCCGCTACATCAATTTGGCACCCTCTGGACAGCGACTTCCTCTTCGTTTCCTTCGTCCCCCTTCGCGCCTTCGCGTCAAAAATCCCGCGTCGGAAGTCGGAGCACTCGAGAACCTCGTTCACTTCCCAGCCGCGGGTTTCAGCAGCCCCTGGCTCTTCATCCATTCCTCGCAGCGCGCGGGCCACGTCGAGCAGGGGTGGGCCGAGGGGCGCAGGCCGAAGCCATGCCCGCCGACGGCGTATAGATGCATCTCCGCCGAAACCCCCGCCTTCTTCAGCGCCAAAAAGAAAACCGGGCTTCCCACATTGGTCACCCGATCGTCACCCGCGCCGGCAATAAAAATCTGCGGCGTTTTAGCGGTGATGTGAAATTCGGGACTCAACTCCTGCGTCTTGTCGTTCGCCAGGTATGCCGGGTAAATCAACACGCCAAAATCCGGCCGGCAGCTTTCCTTGTCGGCATCATCAATCGCGTCATAGCTGCGCTTGTCGAAATGCGTGCAGGCCAGGGCCGACAGATGCCCCCCGGCACTGAAGCCGAGAATCCCGATGCGCTGCGGGTCGATCCCCCATTCCTTGGCCTTGCTGCGCGACAGGCTGATGGCGCGCTGCGCATCCATCAGCGCCATGAAGTTGTCCATATCGCCGGCCTTTCGCACCGGCACGCGATATTTCAAAATGATGCCGGTGACCCCGACCGAATTCAGCCACTGCGCCACCTCCACGCCTTCCAGATCCCAGGCAAGAATCGAATATCCCCCACCCGGACAGATGACCACCGCCGCCCCGTTGTCCTTGTCCTTCGCCGGGTGATAAATCGTCAGCGTCGGCTTAAAGACATTGGTAACGCGGGTAACTTTCCCGCTGGTTTCGCTTTTCTCGGGTTGCTCGGCCCGCGTTTCGCCGGGCGCTTTTGTGGGCCAGACGTCAACGACCGCCGGCTCGTCGGCGGCGCGGGCGACGACTGCGAAGGTGAGAAAGAACGCACATGCTATGAGGAGGTGGTTCATGGTGAGAATAATACCTCTGGCGCATGGGTCGGTTGATGCGCGAGCCCCCCTCATTCCGCCCATGAAGGCCGCAGCTCAACGGTCGCGCCGTAGGATTCCAGCATGCGCGCATACGATTCGCTTTCGTCCGGCGGAGTCGCCCGCTTCAAAAGCCAGGGAAGCGAATTCAACCGGGCGGCGACTTGTGCCCGGGTCATGGTCAGGTCGTCTGCCAATTGCCCGATCAAACATTCGCGCTCTTTATTGCCTGGCGGCGTCAGCGCGACAATCGTCAAGGTACATCGCGTCGCATAAATCCTCACCAATGCTGCCGACGCTCTGACCGCCTCCTCCACGACGCTGCAAGTGACGGGGCGCGGCAACGGCGGAACTTGCAGATAAAGACGCGTGAGCCGCTCCCACTGCTCGGCCAGGCGCGCTTCCCTTTCCGCCGCCGCTTCAGCCGCACGCTTTTGCTCCTGCTCCTTTTCCGCCTTCAGCTTCCTCATCCCCGGCGTGGTCTTTCCCAATGACCCCTTGAGCCGCTCAAACTCCAGCGAAAGTTCCCGCTGCACCAGCGGCGCCAACTCCTCGCCGCTTTGCTGCGGCAAAAGCGTCCCCAGCCCCTTCAGCACCGTCATCGCCGCGTTCACGTTCCCCTTGCGAATCGCCTGCAACACCACCGCGGCGGCTTCCTCATTGGCCGTCGCCAGCATCTGCCGGGCCGTCTTCATCGATTCCGCCTGCCAGGTATTCAATGCGGCGATAAAGTGCTCATCATATTTTCGCCAGCGAAAAAGCGTCCCGGCGTTCACGCCCGCCGCCCGCGCCGCTGCGCCCGGCCCGGCCCCCGCCGCCAGGGCCGCAAGCGCCACCCGCTTCCGCTGCGACAACCCCAGCGCCTTTGGCAAAGGCACCGCCGGCACCGCCTCCGCCGGCACCATGGCCGACGCCACCACCGGCGTCGCCTGCACCACCGTCGGCGGAACATCCGCCGTGTGCAGTTCGATCTGCATCTGCGACGTCTTCGCCGCCGCATCCCGGGGCGCATGCCCCTGGCCGCCGACGTCGGACAAACAACCAGTTAAAGCCGACTCGGACCCCGGCTTTGTGGGGAGTGTAAAAGTAGCGAAGCTTCTCATAGACGAGAAACCTAACAAATTCCGAATTTCTATTTCAACCTTTACTATTTTTCAAAGAGGACCATTTAGCGAAGTCTTGGAATCCAGCTTGCGCCAAACTTGCGCCACAACTCGCGCCAAACAGCGCGCGTGATTTTCATCCACGCCGACGCTACCATCCCGGCCCACGCTGAAAAATCGGTGAGCGGGTCCACACCATGTTTGAACAAGCCTTTCGCAACATCGACGATGCCCTCCGCAAGGAAGCCGGCTGCACCACCGAGCTCGATTACACCGAGCAAACCTCCTGGCTGCTGTTCCTCAAATATCTCGACGGGTTGGAGCAAGACAAAGCCGCCGAGGCCGCCCTGCACGGCAAGTCCTACGACTACATCCTGGCCAAACCCTACCGCTGGGATACCTGGGCCGCCCCAAAGAAAGCCGACGGCAAAACCATCGACGACAAGAAGGCCATGGGGTCGGACGACCTCACCGGCTTCGTCGATGATTCCCTCTTTCCCTACTTGCAGAAGTTCAAACAGTCCGCCACCAGCGCCAACACGATCGAATACAAAATCGGCGAGATCTTCAGCGAGATCAAAAACCGCATTCATTCCGGCTCCAACCTCCGCGAAATCATCAACGAGATCGACGCCCTGCGCTTCCGCAGCCAGACCGAGAAGCACGAACTCTCGCACCTGTACGAGGCCAAGATCAAAAACATGGGCAACGCCGGCCGCAACGGCGGCGAATATTACACCCCCCGCCCGCTCATCCGTGCCATCATCCAGACCGTCAAGCCGCAGCTCGGCCAAACCATCTACGACGGCGCTGTCGGCTCCGCCGGCTTCTTGTGCGAAGCCTACGACTACCTCAAGCAGCAGCACCCCAAACGCACCACCACCCAGGACAAGGCCCTCCAGGAAAAAACCTTCTTCGGCAAGGAGAAAAAAAGCCTCGCCTACGTCATCGCCATCATGAATCTGATCCTGCACGGCATCGAAGCGCCCAACATCATCCACACCAATACGCTGGCCGAAAATCTGGCCGACGTGCAGGAGAAAGACCGCTACGACATCATCCTCGCCAATCCGCCGTTCGGCGGAAAAGAGCGCAGCGAAATCCAGCAGAACTTCACCATCAAGACCGGCGAAACCGCCTACCTGTTCCTGCAGCATTTCATCAAGCTGCTAAAGGCCGGCGGCCGGGCCGGCGTGGTGATCAAAAACACCTTCCTCAGCAACACCGACAACGCCAGCGTCAGCCTGCGGAAAATGCTGCTCGAATCATGCGAGCTGCACACCATCCTCGACTGCCCCGGCGGCACGTTCCTGGGCGCCGGCGTAAAAACCGTCATCCTCTTCTTCGACAAAGGCGCGCCCACGAAAAAAATCTGGTACTACCAGCTCAACCCCGGCCGCAACATGGGGAAGACCAACCCCCTCAACGACGCCGACCTCGCCGAGTTTCTCAAGCTCCAGCCAAGTCGTGAGGATTCGGACAAGTCGTGGTCAATCGACGTCGCCTCGCTCGATCCCGCCACTTACGACCTGTCTGTCAAAAACCCCAATGGCGGCGAAGCGATCACCCACCGCACGCCGCAGGAAATCATGGACGAGATCGCCGCGCTCGACGCCGAGAGCGCGGAAGTATTGGCGGGGATTCGGGGGCTGCTGTGAAGGCCCTGACGGGAGTTGCATTAACACCCAAAGGGTGATAGTGTGTCAGCATGCGGATACGTCACGCCGATAAGAAGCTGGAGCGGTTGGAAACCGACCCGGTTTACTCTGCCGGCTTTGACGGGAAATTGGTGCGTTCATACCGCAAGGTGATGCAGTTAATTCGTGCGGCGGTCGATGAACGGACATTTTACGCCTTGAAATCCCTGCACTATGAGAAACTCAAAGGTGATCGTAAGCACCAGCGATCCATGCGGTTGCACAGGCAGTTTCGACTGGTGCTCGAACTTGAAGAGGTCGACGGCAAAGCCGTCATAATCGTCAGTATCGAGGATTACCACTGACGCAGTTGCGTCGATAGGAGACACGTCATGGCAAAAGCGACTCTTATTCCCGCCGAGGTCTTCGAGCCCGGCGAATACCTGCGCGATGAGTTGGAGGCCCGTGGATGGACGCAGGGCGATTTCGCCAGGATCATCGGCCGCCCGATTCAAGTCGTGAACGAGATTGTCAACGGCAGGAAGCGGATTACCGTGGAAACGGCCAAGGCAATCGGTCTGGCCTTGGACACCGGCCCGGAGTTGTGGCTGAACCTGGAGAACACCTATAGGCTGCATACCACCGCGGCCGCCGACCCCGCGATCAAAAAACGCGCCGCGATGATGACCTAATCGGCGTTTGACCCTCACGATACCGATCTCCGCCAGGAAACTCTGAAAATAGGGAGATGCAGTTGATAAGTGAGAATGGACAGTGGCCGAAGACGGAGTCGCTTGCGTTGCGTATGGTCAATGATCCATTTTCCATAAACGCTTTGCTGGCGAGGATTCGGGGGTCGCTGTGAAGGCGGACGGGTGGCCTCTCAAAACTCTCGGCGAACTTTGCACGCTTCGCCCGCCAAAAGCTGAAGCGCGAAAGCGACTTGGTATTGACGCAGAAGTGTCGTTTCTTCCAATGGAAGACCTGGGCATTGACGAGAAGCACCCGAAGCCGCTTAAGACTAAAAAACTCGGCGAAGTTCAGGGCAGCTATACTTACTTCGCGGATGGCGATGTCCTTCTGGCCAAAGTCACTCCATGCTTTCAAAACGGCAAGCTTGGAATCGCTAAAGGGCTTTCCAATGGCGTGGGCTTTGGCTCTAGCGAGTTCTTCGTCTTTCGCCCGCTTCCGGGGTTAGATTCCGAATATCTTTACTACTTCCTTTCCCGCGCCGATTTTCGTGAGGAGGGCGTGAAGCAAATGGGCGGCGCAGTTGGACTTCAACGCGTGCCGCCGGAGTTCGTCCTAAGCGAACGGCTCCCCCTCCCGCCCCTCCCCGAACAGCGGCGGATCGTCGGCATCCTCGACGAAGCGTTCGCCGGCATCGCCACCGCCAAGGCCAACGCCGAAAAGAACCTCCGCAACGCTCGCGAAGTTGTAGCTCCAGTGTTTGGCGAGGTTCTTTCGTCCGTTTCTTCTAAAGGTCTGCCGAACTTCCAAGTCGAACAGCTTGCCGCGCCGGCAAAAGGATCGATCCGCACCGGCCCATTCGGAAGCCAGCTTCTGCATGGCGAATTTGTCGACAATGGGATTGCGGTTCTTGGCATCGACAACGCCGTCCAGAACCGATTTGCTTGGGACCAACGGCGATACATAACCAAGGAGAAGTATTCCGAACTAAAGCGGTACACGGTGCGGCCGGGCGACGTAATTATTACGATCATGGGAACCTGTGGTAGGTGTGCGGTCATTCCCGCCGACATTCCGACGGCGATTAACTCCAAGCACCTCTGTTGCATCACCCTTGATCAATCGAAGTGCCTGCCCGAATACCTTCACGCCTACTTCCTCAATCATCCGCAGGCAAAAGATTTCCTCGCGGCGCGCGCGACAGGCTCGATTATGGAGGGACTCAACATGGGCATCATAAAAGAGTTGCCCGTCCTCCTTCCAAGCCTGGCGGATCAGAAGCGCGTCATGTTGAAGTTCAGCGCGGTATATGTCGGGATCAAGCATCTGGAATCCCTCTACCAACAAAAGCTCGCGGCCCTCGACGCATTGAAGAAGTCGCTGCTTCATCAGGCGTTCAGCGGGCAGCTCGGCGAAAGAACGGTTGATCGAAAGCCCGTGGCGGTGGAAAAACCTCTGCTTCGGATCACGGGGATGTCCCCGAACGAACTTCATGCACTGGTGCTCATCAAGTCTTACAGGCTTCACGAAGCTCATGGCAATCTAAGCGAATTCGGTCGCGTGAAGGCGGAGAAGACGGCTCATCTCATTGAGTATCATTTCGGCATCGACCTGGAACGACGCCCGGTGAAGGACGCCGCCGGTCCCAACGACTTTGCGCATTTTCATCGCATGAGGCATCGTGCCGAGAAAGCCGGCTGGTTCAAGTTCGACGAGAAGGCCGGATCAACATTCATCTTTGAGCCGCTCAAGAAGATCGACAAGCTCCCAAGCCGAGCCGCGTTGTTGCTCGGCGATCTCGAATTCAAAATTGACGCGTTTCTCAAACTGCTCCTGCCGCTCACGTGGCGCGAGGCAGAGCTGATCGCGACCGTCTATGCCGGGTGGAACAACCTGCTGATCGATGGCAAAAGCCCCACCGACGAAGAGATTGTCTATGAAAGCCGCGAGAACTGGCATCCCGAAAAGCTAAAGATTGCGCGACACCTCTTCTTCGAAGCCGTGGAATGGCTAAGGAAACAGGGCGTCATTCCTGCCGGGAGAGGGAGACGCGTTGAAAAGCAGCTTGTAATATGACCGGTTAAGGCGCAGGTTGAATAACGGAACGATGTCTCGTGCGAATGACGAAATGGGGATAGAAAGGATTGCATGAGTAAAGGTAACTCAAACATCCAGTCCCTCGAAATAGACAAGCTTCTTGCGTTTCAGAGGCTTGAGCTGCAGTTTTCCCCGGGTATTACCGTCATCATTGGCGCAAACTCCACTGGTAAAACGCACCTGATGAAGCTGGCGTATGCGATGCTCCGCGCCCTTGGCGAGTACCGCAACAATGCCGTTGATCAGGTTGAAGGAGTGAAAAGGCCGCACATCACAAACAAGCTGCTCTCAGTGTTCCGTCCCGACGACAGGGAGGTGGGACGTCTGGTGTATCGCACCGTGGGTCAAGCGTCGGGGTCAGCGACATTGAAATTTTCCGGCAAAGGCTCCTTCTATGTCGGCATAACAAGAAAAGGCGCGGTCAAGCGCAGGTTTGCGGGTGAACCGCCGCCCGCGATATTCATCCCCTCTCGAGAGGTTCTCTCTATCTATCCGGGCTTCATTGCTGCATACGAGGGTCGGGAACTGGCGTTCGATGAGACATACTACGATCTATGCAAAGCCCTCTCAGCAGCTCAGCTCCGCGGCCCTCGCGAAAAAAAAGCCGCAGCATTAATTGACCCCCTCCTAAGCGTGCTGGGAGGGCGAATTGCCCTGGAGCCCAGCGGGTTCAAGTTGAAGTCGAAGAAAACCGGCAGTCTGGAGGCGCCGCTTCTCTCTGAAGGATTCCGAAAGCTCGGCACTCTGGCTCATATGATTGCCAATGGCTCGCTTACCTCCCAATCCGTTTTATTCTGGGATGAACCTGAAGCAAATTTGAACCCCCGACTAGTAACGGTCATGGCAAAGATGCTTCGTAACCTTGCCTCAAGCGGTACACAGATCATTATTGCGACTCATGATTTCCTGTTGTCGCAAGAGTTATCATTGGCAGCCGAGCACGAGATTGAGCCGAATGTGCCAATGTCGTTCGTCGCATTGTCGCGCGATGAAAAAGGAAACGTCGAGTGTCAATCGGCGCCGACTTTGGTCGAACTGAAAGACAATCCAATACTTGCCGAATTCGCGGCGCATTATGATCGCGAGCAGAATCTCATTCTGGCAGAGACATCGGTGAAGGAGGACAAGTGACGATTACCGAAGGCCACTTGGAATTTAACTTCGATGCCTCCTGGCAGACAGTGAAGTACGATGAGCATGCGCAGCACGTCGAGCGTCTTCAGAAGATTGACTCCCAGGCCATCGATATATTGGGATCGCGAAATGACTTGGTGCTGCTCCTGGAGATCAAGGATTTTCGCGGTCACCGAATCGAGAACAAGGAGAAGCTGGGCGGCTCCCTGGCAAAAACCATCGCACAAAAGATGAGAGATTCCGTCGGTGGAATCATCGGGCAGCGTCGCCTTGATGCAGCGGCGGCATCCCTGCCCTGGTCAAGATGCTGCGAGAGCCTTGCCAGTGGACGGGCGGTGCTCGCCGTTCTATTCCTCCAGACTACTCGCAATCCCCCGGAAAGACGCAAATCGCTGATGTCGATAGAACTCAAGCTGTTGAAACAGACCATGAGGTGGTCTGGTATGCAGGTACTGGTTGTCGATCTCGACTCCTATGCGCCTGCAATTCCGAATCTTACGGTTCGGAGCCTGCCTGGCGCTGGCATCGCTTGAAGGGGTTTTTAGCAGCTTTTACCAAAGCAGGGTTGGGTGTCGTTGAAGGGCCTAAGATCGAACACGAATTCCGGAATCAACATTTGGAACTGGGGAGGGAGGCGGCACATGTCCGATGAAGCGGCTCCGCAATCTTCGATCATCCTTTACCAGACCGAAGATGGCCGCACGCGCATTGAGTGTCGGTTTGAGAATGAGACCATCTGGCTGACGCAGGCGTTGATCGCGGCGTTGTTCGACGTGTCGGTACCGACTGTAAATGAGCATTTAAAAGGGATTTACGGCGATGGGGAATTGGAATCCGGTCCAACTATTCGGAAATTCCGAATAGTTCGATTTGAGGGGACGCGGGAGGTCGCCCGCGAAATTGAGCATTACAGTTTGCCGGCCATCCTCGCTGTCGGCTATCGGGTACGCAGCGCCCGCGGCACGCAGTTTCGCCAATGGGCAACGGCCCGGCTGAGCGAATACCTGGTGAAGGGGTTCGTCATGGATGACGAGCGGCTGAAGAACCCACCGGGGAAGGGGCAGAAGGACTATTTCGACGAATTGCTGGAACGCATCCGGGACATTCGCTCCTCCGAGCGGCGGTTTTACCAGAAGGTGCTGGATATTTACGCGACCAGCATAGACTACGCGGCCAGCGCGGAAACGTCGCAGTTGTTCTTCGCCACCGTGCAGAACAAGATGCACTGGGCGACCCACGGGCAAACGGCGGCGGAGGTGATTCATGAGCGGGCCGACGCATCGAAGCCTCTGATGGGATTGAAGTCCACCCGGCCGGGCGGAATCATCCGTAAGGACGATGTGTCGATCGCGAAGAATTACCTTGATGAAGAAGAGCTGCACGCGTTAAACCGGATCGTTAATGCGTATCTTGAATTTGCGGAGTTGCAGGCGCTGAATCGCAAGCCAATGACAATGCGCGACTGGATAACAAAGCTGGACGATTTCCTGAAACTCTCGGGGCGCGAATTGCTCGGCCACGCGGGGAAAATTTCGGCGGACGATGCGCGGGAGAAGGCCGAGGCGGAGTACAAAAAGTACCGGAAGTTCATCGACGCTCAGCCGAGACAGGTTGACCTGGACTTCGAGCAGACGATTGAGAAGCTTCCCAAACCCAGAAAGCCGCGAAAGCCTTCGACAGGCTCAGGTCAGGAATCGAAGGGGGACTAAATAGCGATGAACGAATACGAAACCCGAGCCGAGCACATCACCCCCGCCCTGAAGGCGGCCGGCTGGGGCGTCGTTGAGGGGTCGAAGATCGAGTACGAATATCAGGTGACCAACGGCCGGATCATGGGGGCGGGGAAGCCCAAGGGGCAGAAGGTGATTGCCGATTACGTGCTGGTTTACAGGAACCACAAGCTGGCGGTGGTCGAGGCCAAGGCGTGGGATGAGGAACTGACGGCGGGCGTGGCGCAGGCGAAGGACTACGCCAACAAGCTGCAGGTGCGCTTCGCGTATGCGAGCAACGGGCAGGGTGTTTACCCAATCGACATGGCGACGGCCGCCGAGGGGCCGGGCGGCGCGCTGGCGTTCCCTTCGCCGCAGGAGCTTTGGGCGCGGACATTTCAAGTGGAGAACGCGTGGCGCGACCGTTTCGCGGCGATTGCGTTTCCCGACAAGAGCAAGACCTGGTCTTTGCGGTTTTACCAGGAGATCGCGGTCAATCGCGTTTTGGAGGCGATTGCCGAGGGGCAAGATCGCGCGCTCTTGACGCTGGCGACCGGGACGGGCAAGACGTCGATCGCGTTTCAGATCGCGTGGAAGTTGTTCGCGGCGCGGTGGAACCTGATCGACTGGAAACGCGACGGCGCGCCGCAACGGCGGCCGCGGATTCTTTTCCTGGCCGACCGCAACGGGCTGGCCGATCAGGCGTTCAACGACTTCACCAGCTTCGCGGCGTTCAACGAGGACGACCTCGTCCGCATCGCGCCCGACGCGATCAGGAAAAAGGGCAAAGTCCCCAAGAATGGACAGGTGTTCTTCACGATCTTCCAGACGTTCATGAGCGGGCCGCCCAAGCCGGGCGCGGATGGGAAGATGCACCCCAGCCCGTACTTCGGCGAATATGAGCCGGACTTTTTCGATTTCATTATCATCGACGAGTGCCACCGCGGCGGGGCGAACAACGAAAGCACCTGGCGCGGTATTCTCGAATACTTCAAGCCCGCGATGCAACTGGGACTGACCGCGACGCCCAAGCGCAGGGACAACGTTGACACCTATAAATATTTTGGCGAGCCGCTCTATGTCTATTCGCTGAAGGAGGGGATCAACGACGGGTTTTTGACGCCGTTCCGCGTGAAGCAGTATTCGACGACGCTGGACGAGTACATCTATACCTCCGACGACGAGGTGATCGAAGGCGAAGTAGAGGTGGGCACGAAGTTCGAAGAGAAGGACTTCAACGTCACCATCGAAATTCGCGAGCGCGAGCTGAAGCGCGTGAAGCTGCTTATGGCGCAGATCGGCCCGCAGGAAAAGACGATCGTCTTTTGCGCCAGCCAGAAGCACGCGTTGCTCGTTCGCGACCTGATCAACCAGAATAAGCCGGTGGCGAATGTGGATTATTGCCAACGGGTGACGGCCGAGGACGGCATCCTCGGCGACCAGTATCTGAAAGCGTTTCAGGACAATGAGAAGACGATTCCAACGATTCTGACGACAAGCCAGAAACTTTCGACCGGCGTCGACGCGCGGAACGTGCGGAATATTGTGCTGATGCGGCCGATCAACTCGATCATCGAGTTCAAGCAGATCGTGGGCCGGGGCACGCGGCTGTTTGAGGGGAAGGACTATTTCACGATCCATGACTTTGTGAAGGCGTCGGATCGCTTCAGCGACCCGGAATGGGACGGCGAGCCGGTGGAACCCGACGTGTGCGCGGAGTGCGGCCAGTTCCCGTGTGAATGCCCCCAGCCGCCGCCGAAGCCGTGCGACGCGTGCGGCAAGGATCCGTGCGAGTGCCCCCAGGAGCCGTGCGAGGAATGCGGACAGTCGCCGTGCGTGTGCGAGAGGAAGCCGCGAAAGCGCGTGAAGGTGAAACTGGCGGATGGGAAGGAGCGCGCGATCCAGCACATGATGGTGACGTCGTTCTGGCATCCCGACGGCACGCCGATGAGCGCGCAGCAGTTTCTCGAATCACTCTTCGGCAAGCTTCCGGAGTTCTTTCAGAACGAAGCCGAACTGCGAGCGCTGTGGAGCGCGCCCGATACGCGGTCGAAGCTGCTTGACGGCCTGGCAGAGAAGGGATTCGGCGGTGAACAGTTGGCGGAGATGCAGAAAGTGATCTCAGCGGAGAAAAGCGACCTGTTCGACGTGCTGGCGTATGTGGCGTATACGACGATGCCGGTGACGCGGGAAGAGCGGGCAGCGCAGGCCCGACCTGCGATCGATTCGCGCTTCGGCGACAGGCAGCGAGCCTTCCTTGATTTCGTGCTGGGACAGTATGTGAAAGTGGGCGTGGAAGAATTGTCGCCGGACAAGCTTTCGCCGCTGCTGAAACTGCGCTACAACAACGCCATCGCCGACGCGATCGCGGATTTGGGGACGCCTTCTCAGATTGGCCAACTGTTCGCCGGGTTTCAGCAATACCTGTACACGGCATAGGGGCTGAGCGGGGGCGCGGAAACGGTGACATCCGGGAGAATTCGGGCGGGATTGTTGCCGAGAATTGGAGCGCGAAGAGCGTCAGCTTAAAAGAGGCGCACGATTACCGGTGATCATAATTATAATATCAAATATTTGCTCGAATTATTAACGGAACGCACTCCCGTAAGCCTCTTATTACCAATCACTTATGAGTTAATGGCGAGAACGATGTCGTCTGTCAATATTCTTATGCTGGGACCCCCAAAAAATCGTGCGCTTTCGGGCGCTTTCGCGCGCGGGAAACGCGGTTTTCACGCGAATAATGCGGGTGGTGTTCGGGGGCGCGCACGATTCAGCGCGCGAACCGGCGCGGACTGGCGGGGAATTGGCGATTTCGTCATCCTTGGAAAGCCGTAACGCAGAAGGCGGCAGACACCCGGCGCGATGCGCCGTTTGTCTGCCGCCGATGAGCTTTTTGTTTCTGACTGCTTACCCTCTGCCTACTGCCTACTGCCTACCGCCTACTCATCCCCATCAATACCGATACTGATCGCTCTTATACGGCCCGTTCACGCTCACGCCGATGTAGTCGGCTTGGGCTTTGCTTAGGGTGGTCAGCTTGACGCCGATCTTGGCTAAGTGCAGGCGGGCGACTTTTTCGTCGAGATGTTTGGGGAGGACGTAGACCTTTTTTTCGTATTTCTTGTTGTTGGTGGCCAGCTCGATTTGGGCGATGGTCTGGTTGGTGAAGCTGTTGCTCATCACGAAGCTGGGGTGGCCGGTGGCGCAGCCGAGGTTTAGCAGGCGGCCTTCGGCCAGGATCATCACGCTGTGGCCATCCGGGAAGGTCCACATGTCGTATTGCGGCTTGATGTTGAGCTTTTTGATACCTGACACCTTTTTCAAGCCGGCCATGTCGATCTCGTTGTCGAAGTGGCCGATGTTGCCGACGATGGCTTTGTCCTTCATCTTCGCCATGTGCTCGGCGGTGATGATGTTGAGATTGCCGGTGGTGGTGATGTAGATGTCGGCGTAGGCGAGGGTGTCTTCGACGGTGAGGACCTGATAGCCTTCCATGGCGGCTTGCAGGGCGCAGATGGGGTCGATTTCGGTGACGATGACGCGTGCGCCCTGGCCCTTGAGGCTCTGGCAGCAGCCTTTGCCGACGTCGCCGTAGCCGCAGACGACGGCGACTTTGCCGGAGATCATGACGTCGGTGGCGCGGAAGATGCCGTCGATGAGTGAATGGCGGCAGCCGTACAGGTTGTCGAACTTGCTCTTGGTGACGCTGTCATTGACGTTGATGGCGGGGAAGAGGAGTTTGCCGGCCTTTTGCATTTCGTAGAGGCGATGCACGCCGGTGGTGGTTTCCTCGCTGACGCCCTGCACTTTCTTGCCGACTTCGGTCCAGCGGGAAGGGGTTTCCTTGATGGTTTTGCGGAGGAGGTCGAGGATGACGGCCCATTCCTCGGGCTCGCCTTCCTTGAAATCGGGCACCTTACCGGCGGCTTCGAATTCGGTGCCTTTGTGGATGAGGAGGGTGACGTCGCCGCCGTCGTCGACGATCTGGTCGGGACCAACCGGGCCGGGACGGCCCGGCTCAGAAAAGTCGAGCGCGCGTTCAGTACACCACCAATATTCCTCGAGACTTTCGCCCTTCCAGGCGAAGACGGGAATGCCCGCCGGGTCGGCGACGGTGCCCTTGGGGCCAACCGCGACGGCGGCAGCCGCGTGGTCCTGCGTGCTGAAGATATTGCACGAGCACCAGCGGACGATCGCGCCCAGCGAGGTAAGCGTTTCGATCAGCACGGCGGTCTGGATCGTCATGTGCAGTGAGCCGACGATTTTCAGGCCCTTGAGCGGCTGCGACTTGGCGTATTCCTCGCGGACGGACATCAGGCCGGGCATTTCCTGCTCGGCGAGCATGATTTCCTTGCGTCCCCATTCGGCCAGGGAAAGGTCTGCGACCTTGAATTCCAGGCCGGATTTGTGGGCGGACGATTTGGGAGGGGTGAGTGTTGCGGGCATTATGATTAAGGCTCCGGTTAGGCGTCGTGTGACGCAGGGTAAGGGTATCTCGTTCGAATTATCAAAGCGTCAGGCACATAGCCGAACGCGGTTGGCATGTTCCTATTTGCTTGCACAGGCCAAAAATAGCGACGGCCCTTTCACGTTTGTTTCCGGCGGCAGCGCCTTGGCCGATGTGTCGACGAAGGTTGCTTCGCGCAAGAGTTGCTCTAGTTCGGTTGGGCCGATTCCGCGTCGGGTCTGTCCCATTTCCACGCGGAAATCCTCGCGGTCGTGGGGCAATAAATCGACAATCGCCGCACGCCCGCCGGGCTTGAGGATGCGGTGCATCTCGCTGACCACGGCGGCTGGGTCGGGTACGTAAGTCAGCGCCAGAAGAAGCAAGGCCGCATCGCAGGTTTGCGACTCGATCGGCAGATCTTCCAGATCGCCCCGCCGCAGGTCCACGTTGGAATACTCGGCGGTGCGTTTGCGGGCGGCTTTGAGCATGGCGGCGGAATTATCGACGGCAATCACCTGCTTCACGCATCGGGCCAGTTCCGCCGTCGCCTGCCCCGTGCCGCAGGCCAGGTCGGCCACGGTCCAATCCGTCGGCAAGAGTGCCAGCATGGCCGACATGGTGAAGCCGCGGCCATATAACTCATCGCGAAGCTTGTCCCACTTTGCCGCGGCACTGGCAAAGAAGGCCTGGCTGTCGGTTTCTTTTTCCAGCAGAAGCTGGCGCAGGCGAAGCTCATCCTGCGAAGCCGTCGCCCAGGCGGCGGTTTGCTCGCGGGCGACGAGCCATAACTTCCGCGCGGGCGGCTCCAGTTCGTCAAGGACCATGCGGTAAAGATTATTGGTCCCCTGCCGGCGGTTTCGCGACCAGCCCTGATCGCTCAGCACTTTCAGATGCCGGCTGACGGTGGATTGCGGCAGTTGCAGGCAATCGCATAACTCGGCCACGCCCAGTTCGTTGCGCTCCAAGAGTCTCAGCAGCCGCAGCCGCGTGGGGTCGGCCAGGCATTCCATCCACGCCAGAAGGGCATCGGGCTGAACATGAGTTGGAATCGCCTGATCCATCGCTTCATCCGGATATAGTGTTGCATTCGTTGCGGACTCTGTCAAGCGGGATCGGCAGAACGGGCGGTTTTTCGACACAAATCGGCGTCTGGGGTGCGTTCGGGGCTCATTTGGTTTCGCGAAGCCGCAAGCGGCAAAAGGGGAGGTCCCAGCCAGACCGGGCTGGTCTGTCAGGTCCGTTCGGGTTGCTTTGAGTCCAAACAGGCGCATTCTTCGCCGACACGCTGCCGAAGTCGCTTGCGATTTCGCGATTCATCCGCTGGAGAAAATTAATCATCCCTCCGAACTCCCCTGGCCCAACTGGCGATACATATGATTGAGACGTTGTTGGTGTTGTTTTGCCAGGGTTTAAAGAATGGCTGTACATCGCGTTCGATATCTTCTGATTGGCGGCGGCCTGGCGAGCAGTTCGGCCGCCCAGGCAATTCGCGAAATTGACGCCGACGGCACGATCATGCTGGTGGCGCAGGAGATTGTGCGGCCGTATCATCGCCCGCCGTTGAGCAAGGAATTTCTCCGCCGCGAAAAAACCCGCGAGGCGCTTTTCACGCTCGATCGCGATTGGTTCGAAGCTCACCGCGTTGAGTTGCGGACCGGCCGCCGAGCTGCACATCTCGACGTGACGCGCTCCGCCGTCACGCTCGATCAGGGAGAGGTGGTTGGCTACGACAAGCTTCTGCTGGCGACGGGAATGCTGCCGCGGCATCTGGAGATTCCCGGCGCCAATTTGCCGAATTTGTTTTACCTGCGCACGCTGGCCGACGCCGAGCAATTGCACAAGGCTGTCGACAAAGCGACGCACGAAGGCCATCCGCACACCGCTGCATCGCGCAGCGGCCCGCGCGGAAAAGCTGCGGTGATTGGCGGCGGCGTGCTGGGGGTGGAGCTTGCCGCCTCGTTGACGCAGGTGGGAATTTCCGTCGACCTGCTGTGCGGCGAAGCATATCCCTGGAGCAAGTTCGCCGGGGAAATCACCGGGAAGGCCGTCGCGGCATTTCTGGAAAAGCGAGGGGTTCGCGTACATGGTAATTCGCGTCCGTTGCGACTGGAGGGCGACGGCCGGGTGCAGAAGGTCGTGCTGGGCGATGGACAATCGATCGATTGCGACTTCGCGGTTGCCGCTGTCGGCGCGATTGCCCATCGCGAGCTTCTTCGCGGCACGCCCATCGCCGCCGAGAAGGCGATTCTGACCGATGCCCATTGCCGGACCAATGTGCCGGATGTTTACGCCGCCGGCGATTGCGCGGCGATCTTCGATCCGCTCTTTGGCCGCCACCGCATTCTCGATCATTGGGATAACGCCTCGGTTACCGGGGCGCTGGCCGGGCGAAACATGGCCGGCCGCGATGAGGCTTACTCGGCGGTGAACAATTTCTTTTCAGATGTGTTCGAGCTGTCGATGAACACCTGGGGCGAAGCCCGGCATCTGGATCGGCGCATCGTGCGCAACGGACACAGCGCCGGAAACGATCTGCCGGACATTATCGAAGTCGGCGTTTTGGCCGACGGGCGGATTTCTCAGGTTCTTGCCGTGGGTCATGGTGGCGATGACGCGCTTCTTCGCGGGCTGGTGGCGGCGCGGGCGCCGATCGCGGGGCTTGAGGAGCGCTTGAAAGACCCGGCATTCCCCTTGCAAAAGCTTTCCGACGTTTCATAGATGCATGTATTGCGTCACCACTCAATCACATCGAAATCATGCGGGCGCGTTTCTGGATCGGCAATTTTTGCGCTCTGAAAATTTTTTCCAGAACCGAAGAATTGTCCTTGAAACGAGCCCGTCCACCCCTATAGTCCGGCCTCGTTCACGTGAAGTGAACACGGCTGCGTAATGGTAGTCTGTGGGGCTCGCCCAAAAGGCACTTGGGTCGCTCGGTAAGCCGATTAACAGATTTCATTCCGAAGGTTTTCAGCGGTTTCGACTTCTGTTTGTCTGCTGAGTTCGTTCCACCATTGCAAGCGACGCGTGCAAAAGGGTCAACTGCCTATATGGCGGGATTCTTCCCCTTTGCGGGTTTCGCATAATGAGCATGTCGTTCGCCCCCTGCATGGACGCGGGGCCGACAACGGCGTTCCGCTCTGATAGCCGGCTTTTTTTGTTCAACATCCTCAAAGTCTTTTCACTCTGGTTTCCCTTCGTTTTCGGCGGGAAACTGGAAAGGAGCGATGGTGTCCCAGCGTTTTTCAACTGGGCGTCGAACCGACGTCGCCGCGAATTCTGTTTCTGCATCGGCCGCACGTCGCGGCACTGGCCGCGCGTTCATCGAGCCACTTGAAGGCCGGCAATTGCTCTCCACTGTGGCCACAAGTGCTGCCGTGTCGCTTCCAGCCGGCCAGATGTCGCCGGTGGTCAGTGTCACCAATACGCTCAACGAATCCACCAACACCCTTTCGACCGCGGTGACGCCCGCCAAGACGGTTACCGTCAAGGGAAACAACGGCGGCGTTTCCACGGCACCCACGCCGGTAATTGTTGTGCTCGGCGGAAGCGGAAATGAGCCGCACTCGGTCTTCGTGCATGCCCTGGATTCCACCCTCGGCGCAGGAACGCCTCTCACCGCCCGCTACCAATGGGATTTCGGCGACAAGCCCGGCACGCAATACAACGATCTGGTCGGCTGGGATGCCGCCCATACCTACAACACGCCCGGCACCTACACCATCACGCTCACGCTCACCAACCAGCTTGGCAAAACCCGCATCCTTAAAACCAGTGTGGTCATCGGCGCAAACTCCTATCGCGACGTTTACGTTGACAGCGTTTCAGGCAACGATCGCAATAATGGCGCAACCACCGGCACACCCGTGAAAACCGTCGCGCGCGCGTTGGCGCTGATGGGAAATAACACGCAGATGCTGTTCAAGGCGGGAGAGACGTTCAATGTTTACTCCAGCATCAATTTGCCATACCAGAATGTGCGGGTTGCATCGTACGGGTCGGGCGCTGCGCCGGTCCTGATGCGCCAACTCGGCGTTGGCACGAGTATCCTGGGCATGCTTCCCAGCTCGGCAAACGTGATGATCGAAGGACTGACGTTCAATTCGCCCTGGTCTTCGACGAGCCTCACCGCCCCCAAAATGCCGGCGGATGGAATATTCCCCGCCGGCACCGATATCACCATTCGCAATTGCACCTTCTTAAATCTCGACGACGCCATCAACGGCTCGCGCAATCCGCAGGGAACGCTCGTGGAAAACTGCACCGCGCCGCTGTTGACAGGCCTGCGCGGCTGCTTCATTTGGGGACAGGGAACCGACCAGGTTTACCTCGGCAATTACGTCGCCAATTCCACCCAGGAACACAACATCCGCACCGTCTGGACGGTCCGGCAACTGATCGCCTATAACAATCTGACCAATCTCGACCGCCCCACCGCCGTCAAGGGAATCACCACCAGCAAGGGAACCATCGACGTTCATCGCGGCGCATATGCCTACGTCTCTGACAACTGGGTTTACGACGGCGAGCTTCGCGTCGGCCCGCGCGACGGGCCCGCCACCGTTCCGGGCGACATCACCCAGTTTGCCGTCATCGAAGGCAATCACACCTTCGACCATTCAGTCGAAATTTATCCCGGCACGTACCATGTCATGTTCCGCAATAATATCTTCACCGAGCCGAACATGGCGTGCGTGGCCATCACTCCCCGCAATGCCCCGGGCAGTAATATCCAGGACATCACCTTCGCCAATAACACCGGCATTACCAGCACCGTCGGCGGCCAGTTCTTCAACATCACCGCCGGCGGCGCAGCCGGACAACTCACCCTCGAGAACAACCTCTGGCTTGCGCCGAATGTCGTTCCGGGCCAGCATGGCGTGGGCGGCGTCTACATCCTCGACAGCGGCCCGCAAATCCTCAAAGCTTCCGACGACAATGTCTGGACCATGCCCAAGTCGTTTAATTCCTACGCCGCGGGCGGCATCAACTATGTGTATCCAACATGGGCGCCGCCGCACGGCTATTACACCCCCGCCGCCTGGGATGCCTTGAAGTTCGTCAGCAACGACCGCTTCAGCCAGACCGCGGTAACGTCCAATTACACCCCGGTCGCCGGCAGTGTGGCCGCGACAGCGGGAATTCCGGTGCCGGGCGTGCTTGTTGATATCAATGGAAAGGTGAGGCCGATCGCCAGTGGACACATTTCGGCCGGGGCACTGCAGACGTGATGTGTCGCAAGCCAGTGTGTCCGGGTTAACAACCTCAAGTTAAGCAGTTGTTGCGGAAAACGCCTCCACACTGGAGCAAGCGAAGGCGCGTAACGCTTCATCTTGAAAACAAGCTTCGCCACTTGCTACGCTGCCCCGGATTTGCGGAGCGCTGCGTAAATCCGGGCCGGCGCGGCGTCGAGCGATTCTCGTAACAATGACGCGCTTCGCGCGCCGCTTGACCCGGCGTGGAGAAAAACACGCCTCCCTTAACCGCTCGCCTCCATCACCCATCACCCCTATCACTCCGATTGCACCATCGTCGACGCCAGGCATTTTCTCCTGTACCCTCTCTTCTCAGCCGATACCCATGCGGGGACCGGCGATTTTTGACGGACAGCCCCCGACGCGACGTATGAACCGATTTTCGATGGATTGCCGATGGGACTTAACTGGCATGGGGCGAAATTCCTGGCGAGCATACGGCGCGATGGCACCGACTTCTCGCGCGCCATCACCATTGGCCGGCTGAATCTCAACGTCAGCATGCCCAAGGTCCGCCAGATTCTTGACAGCTACGCCATTCCCCACGCCCTTCCCGAAGAACAGGTTCTGGGAAAAACCACCTACGCCGAGCCGGTGTTTAAGCTGCTCGGCGCCCAGACTGTCGATTCGATGGACGCGTCCGATTATGAGCAGGCAACCGTCATTGCCGACTTGAATAAACCGATTGCCGACGCGCTCAAGGCACAATACGACCTGGTATATGACGGAGGCACCATTGAACACGTTTTCGACGTGAGGCAGACCTTCGAAAACCTGATGTCCCTTCCAAAAGTCGGGGGCAGCCTGGTTATCCAGACCATGGCCAATAACTGGTTCGGGCATGGATTTTTCCAGTTCAGCCCCGAGCTGTTCTATCGCGTGCTGAGTCCGGAGAACGGCTACAAGGTACAGCAGGTGATCGTGCACGAAAGCTATGAATTCGCCCAATGGTATGATGTGCCTGACCCGGCCGCGGTGCGCGGGCGGATCGAATTGGCGAATAACTGGCGCGGGGTGATGGTTGCTGTCCACGCCAGACGGGAGGCGATCGTCCCCCTTTTCCAGAGAACCCCGCAACAGAGCGACTATTCCGCGCGCTGGGACAGTGGCGAGCCGCACCGCCCCGAACCGCAGGCCGCGGCGGCGAATTCCGCGTCAAAAAAATCCGCATCGCCTGGGACAAAGAAACGGCTCATCGCCAACCTCAAGCAGAAGCTGCCATGGGCATTGCGTCTAAAGCACCGCATGCTGATGGCCTTTCCTGCATTGCCAAGATTTGCCAGCGGGCGCGGGCACCGGCGCGAGCGAAAGAAGTTCTCACTTCAAGCCCAGCCGGACAAATTCAGGCCGGTGAGTTAGCGAAGCGCCGATAATATATTCGGAGATGACAGAAGCGATTTCAATTCCCGCAGTTGGCGTTCCCGCCGCACCCGGCCAACGCCGGCGCATCGGCGGGCTGGACGTTTTGCGCGGCATGGCGGCGCTGGCGGTGCTGGTTTACCACTATACCTACAACTATCAACGCCTGTTCCACGAACGCAAGACATCCTCGCCCCTGGAATATGGGGCGATGGGCGTTGAACTGTTTTTCATCATCAGCGGGTTCGTCATCTTCATGACCCTGGAGAAAACCCGCCGGCCGATCGATTTTGTCCGCTCGCGCTTTTCGCGCCTTTATCCGGCTTATTGGGCAGCGGTCATCCTGACGTTTCTCGTACTGACGGTTTTCAAATTGCCGGAATTCCCCGGCGTCGATCACCATAAATACCATCCAACCCTCTCGCGCGCCTTGCTGAATCTGACGATGTGCCAGGAGATGTTCGG
This sequence comes from Tepidisphaeraceae bacterium, assembly GCA_035695715.1. Taxonomy (GTDB): domain Bacteria; phylum Planctomycetota; class Phycisphaerae; order Tepidisphaerales; family Tepidisphaeraceae; genus RYN-428. The sequence continues at coordinate 2,001 of DASRRM010000155.1, read as the reverse complement.
CAAGGGTGATGTCGATGCCGTCTATTGGACGCTGCAACTGGAGCTTTGCTTCTATTTCCTGATGTTCATCCTGTTTTCGTGGAAGCAACTCGCCCGCGTCGAGTTTTACCTGTTGGGTGTTTTGGCGCTCAGCGAGGTGTTGGATTGGAAATTGCCCGCCGGTGCGCCGCTGCTTAATCACCACCATCTCCTGGACATCCTGGTTTCGGACCTGAAACTGCTCACCGTCACCAGCCTTGAGCCGCGGCCCCATCCCCGGCTGCACTTTTTCATCATCGGCATCATGCTCTACAAGCTGTCGACCCACTTCAACCCGCGGCATCTGATCGTGCTGGGGATATGCCTGGCCTATTCCGCCTTCCGCGAGTTCGGCGCGCACGGCACCGACTTTTTCTTCACGCTGGGCTTTACCGCCCTGGCCTTCTCCGCCGCCCGAGGCTGGCTTGCGCCGCTGGAAAACCGGGTGACCCTTTTTCTGGGAACAATCTCCTACAGCCTATACCTCACCCACCAGAACATCGGGTATGAGATTCTGCACGCGCTGGAAAGGCGCGGGGTATCGTCTGTGTTTGCGATTCTTGTCGCGGCGAGTGTCGCGCTGGTCGTTGCCACGGTGCTGACGTATGCGATCGAGCAGCCGGCGCTTCGGTTCTTCCGGGGGAAGAAGGCAGTGGCGCACGGAAATGTGACGCGCGAACCGGTGAGCGTCGTGCGCGGGTGAGCCACGTCGGTCGTGAACGCCGTCAGAGTTTTAGTAGATCGTCCTGTGGGAAAATCGCGAAATCGCAAGCGACCTCCAACCCGGTTCGGCAAACGCGCCGACCTTTTGCCCCCCGTTCCTTCCTCATCACTTCGCTTTCTCCACCTCAACCAGCAGTGACGGCGAATACGTCACATCTCCCGCGTCATTGAATGCGCGAATGCGATAGACGTATTCCCCGGCGGCGAGCTTCGCGTCGGTGAACGTTGTCATGTCGCCGCCCAGCGTGGCGATGGCGGAATAGTCTTGGTCAGGGCGTCGGCGTTCGACTTTGAATCCGGTTTCCTTTGGCGAATGGGAAACCCAGGATAGCTCCACACCCGACCCCGTTGCCCGGGCTTTCAAATCGGTGGGATTCTCAATAAAACCCTCGGCGTCGATCTGCTGATTATCAATAATCTTATCCGTCGGCTTATCACTGCCCGGCTCAAGGGAGATTTTGGTCGGCGTGCAATAGTCGTGGCCCTTTGGCCCGCGCAACAAATTGTGCGTGACGGTTGTGTTTTTGCCGCCGATCACGATCCCCATCCACCAATACCCTTCGCTGAAGTTATCGCGGCACGTCACGTCGCCGCCGAGTTCGATTCCGAACCCGAACCGCTCCGTCCACTTCCCCGGCATCGGCGGACGGCCCAGCACCGTGTTATAGCGAACCAGGATATTGGGGCCGCTGCTGGGGACGATCGACAAGCCGAACGAGTCGTTGAACGGCCCATCCCAATTGGCGAAGTGATTGTCCTCGACGCGCAGATCGACATCGCCGCTCCCCTGGATTTCGATCCCCATGCGATGCAGATGCACGCCGCGATTGCGCAGGACGGCACAATGCGAGGTTGTGCCGTTCAAGTGCATCGCTTCGTTGACATCGTCGAAGTCGCTGTCGGTGATTTGCGTGTGGTCGAGATTCCAGGTGATCAGGCCATTGTCGCCACGAATGTGGCGGAAGTGGTTTGCCACAAACCGGCAATCCGTCGCGCCGATGGGAATGTAGATGCCCTGATCGAACGGATATTTCCGATCCATGATGTTGATGAACGAACAATCGACGATGCGGATTTTTTCGGCTTTGACATGCCCCGACCCGGCAAAGCAAAATCCCCCGCCGTCAAAGGTCAGGCCCTGGATCAAAATATTCTTCCCGCGATCCGCCTCGGTGCATCCCGCGAAGATCCCCGGCGTGGTGCGCTTCAGGATCGCGCCAACGCCCGAGTAGTTTCTGTCCGACCGAAACACGATCGTAC
>DASRRM010000154.1:0-11574 GCA_035695715.1 Tepidisphaeraceae bacterium | reverse complement strand
CGCTTCCAGTTCCGGTGCCGCTTAAGGTGGCCCAGGTGGTCGTGGTTTGCGTGGGGGCGGTGATGGCGTTTCCGTTTTGGTCGACGCTGATCCGCGTCTGCGTGCCGCTGGTGGTGTAGGAGAGCGAATACGATTCGACGCCGTTGCTGTTGCCGAGATAGACCGTTTGGGTTGACATTGGAGCGGTCAGTCCATCAGTAGAGGCCAGCGTGGTCAGGCCGGTTTGAACCGCCGCCGGCGCCTGGCTGAAGGTAATGGTTTCCTCAACCAGCCCGCCGCCGAAGTTGGTTGGGTCGGTCGTGCTGGACGATCCACTGGAGGTGGTGGAGGACGTTGACGTTGCCGGCGTCGAGGTCGACGCTTTGGTCACGTGATGCTTCAACGTGGCGTGCTTGGCGGTGGCGTGGTGGACGGCGTGTGTGACGGCATGATGCACCACCGACGCCGAGAGCAACTGCCGATCCTCCAGCGCCTCGATCATGTTTCGCATGGGCGGCCGCAGGGAGGGGACCGAATCGCGGTGACGGAAAAAATCGAGACGAAACATCACTGGCCTCCTGTGCCGGCGAGGGCACAATTGGGAAGAATTCTCCTGGCCATGCCTGCTCCACGCGGAGCGGGGCATGTCAAACACCAGGCGTATGGAAAAGAGTCAGGCACCCGCGGGCGTGATCAACTCGTCATGGGGCCTCGATAACGCGAACACTGTTTCGGCCGGGGGCCAATTCCTTCCCACGAAATTCCGCAAATTATTGCCGAAAAAACCGCTCATTTTTCGCGGCGGATCGGAACCGATCCGCGCAACCAAAGAGAGACGGGTTCGATTTCATTGCGGGTGTCGTGTACGGAATTTGACGCGAAGGCGCCAAGGAACTGACACTCCCGCCGCGTGAAGTTGTCCCTTTTCTTGAACGGACGGGACCGTCATCCTGAGGTACTCCGAAGGATCTTGCCGGTACGCAAAGGGGAGCCAGATCCTTCGGAGTACCTCAGGATGACGATTGCTCATTCCGGACATTTTCATGCGGCGGTGTATGAGTGCGGCCTGTGGGCGCAACCAAAACGCTCGCGAAGACAGACGCGAAGGACGCCTTGAAACGCTGCGAATCGTGTCGGTCGGAAAGAGCAGTTGATTTGACGACAGTCACGTCGCCTGGCATCTGATCTTCGCGTTTTTCTTCGCGTCATCGCGCCTTCGCGAGCGTCTTTCGCTGCCTCTGTTAAGGAGATTCAGCGATAGGGCGCGGATGGCCCGATTTCAGCAGCGCCGAATCGTGGGAAGTTCATTACACTACCGAGGTGTTCCGATGCTTCGATTATGGCATCCGCGACGATTTTCGGAGAAACGCCCGGTGAACAACCCAAACCCGCCGCTGCCTGAAGCGCCCGTCTTGCTCGAGCAAATTCGTTCGGGCAATGAAACGGCGCTGGGAAAATTGCTGGAATCCTACTCGGCTTATCTCACGCTGCTGGCGCGCGTGCAGATTGGCCGGCGGCTTCAGGGCAAGGTCGACCCGGGCGACGTGGTGCAGGAAGTTTTCCTCGATGTGCATCGCCAGATCGGCCAGTTCCGCGGCACCACCGAAGCCGAGTGGTCGGCCTGGCTGCGGCGAATCCTTGCCGGGCATATCGCCCTGCTGCTGCGGCATTATCTGGGCACCAAGGCGCGCGACATCAACCTCGAATGCGAGCTTCAGGCCCAGATCGATCAATCTTCGATCATGCTCGACCAGGGCTTGCTTGCAAACCATAGCACGCCAAGCCAGCACGCCTCGCGGCGCGAGCAATCGGTCCTGCTGGCCGAGGCGCTGGCGAAATTGCCGGAGGATTATCGCGAGGTGATTATCCTGCGGCATGTGGAGTCGCTGAGTTTTCCCGAGGTAGCCGGCCGCATGAAACGTAGCGAAGACAGCGTGCAGAAGCTGTGGGTGCGGGCGCTGGCGAATTTGAAGCGTACGCTCGGAGGCACGACATGAAACCGGAAGAAACCGACGTGGAGATCGATGCCACCCGCGGCGCCGATGAAGGCGAGGCGCTGGACGATCCGCGGCTTTTGGCGGCGGTGCAGGAATATGTGGCTGCCGTCGAATCGGGCCGTCGGCCCAATCGCCAGGAATTTCTCGCGCGCCATTCCGACATCGCCGGGGAACTGTCCGTCTGCCTGCAAGGGCTGGCATTTGTCAACTCCGCCATGGGCGAAGTAAACGGCAAACCCGATGCGCCGGCGGGCGGCGGCGAGGTTGCCGGGGGCCAGCCGCTGGGGGATTTCCGGCTGGTGCGCGAAATCGGCCGCGGCGGGATGGGCGTGGTCTACGAGGCCGTGCAGTTATCGCTTGATCGGCGCGTGGCGGTGAAGGTTTTGCCGATGGCGGCAGCCCTCGATCCGCGGCATCTTCAGCGATTTCGCAATGAAGCGCAGGCCGCCGCCCAGTTGCATCACAATAACATTGTCCCCGTTTACGCCGTCGGCAATGAGCGCTCGGTTCACTATTACGCGATGCAGTTGATCGACGGGCAGAGCCTTGCCGAGGTGATTGCCATCCTGCGGGCGGCCAGTGCTGGAGTGACGGCCGACGCCGCCGCCGACGCCGATCGCTCCGGAACGCGCCCGCCGGGAAGCGTGCAATATGCCCCATCATCCGAGCGCGTGCGCCTGCCGGCCCAGAATCGCATCACCGCCCGCTCGGTGACGCTCGACGCTCGCGGACTCAGCATCGGCGGCAATGAATCGATCGCGCATCTTCCCTCGTTGCATTCGGCCAGGCGGCCGGCCTATTTTCGCGCGGTGGCGAGGCTCGCCCTCCAGGCGGCCGACGCGCTATATTACGCCCATCAGCAAGGCGTGGTGCATCGCGACATCAAGCCGGCCAATCTCATGCTCGACGGACAGGGAACGCTGTGGATCACCGACTTCGGCCTGGCGCAGATGTATGCCGACACCGGTCTCACCCAGACCGGTGACATGCTGGGCACCTTCCGCTACATGAGTCCCGAGCAGGCATCGGGCCGGGCGGTGGTGCTCGATCAGCGGACGGATATTTATTCGCTCGGCGTCACCATGTACGAGCTGCTGACGCTCGAGCGCGCATTGCCCGGCCAGACCCGCGAAGAGCTGATGTATCAGATCACCTCCGTCGATCCCAAGCCGCCCCGTTCGATTGACCGAAAGATCCCCGTCGAGCTGGAAAACATCATCGGCAAGGCGATGGCCAAGGACGCCGCCGAGCGCTATCCGACGGCCCACGCGATGGCCGAGGACTTGCAGCGGTTCCTCGAGGATAAGCCGGTATTGGCACGGCCCCCGTCGCTGATGAACAAGGCGGTGAAATGGTCGCGTCGGCATAAGACGGTGACGGTGTCGGGGGCGGTGGTTTTGGCGCTGGCGGCGGCGGGATCAAGCGTCAGCAGCATCCTCATCGCCCACGAACAGGGCCGCACCAAGGCTGCCTATCTTCTGGAACAGCGCCGCGCGGCCGAGGCCAACCAGCAGCGGCAGCGGGCGGTGAAGAATTTTGACCAGGCGCGCGATGCCGTCGATTTCCTCACATCCATGGCGATCAACGAACTTCCAACCGATCCGCAGTTCTTCCAGGTGCGCTGGCGCATGCTGGAAACTTCGCTGGCGTACTACCAGAGCTTCCTCGACCAGCAAAAGGACGATCCCTCCCGCGCCGCGCAGCTTCAAGCCGCCCAGGCGCAGGTGACGGCGGTGCTGGCGGAATTGTCGGCGGTTGACGAGCTGGTTCGCAAGAATTTCGAGATCCGCCTGCTGCTGGAGCCATCCGTGCAGAGCGACATTGCCCTGACCGCGCAGCAGACGAACGCGGCGCGAAGCCTTGTGTCCAATGTGGCGATGAAACCGCCCGCGCAAGGCGATTCGGAGGTGCATTCCACCGAACAAATTCGGGCGATGGTGTCGAAGGACGCCGCCCAGCGCGAAACGGCATTGCAGGCCGTCGTCACGCCTGCCCAGGAAAAGCGGCTTCGGGAAATATCGCGGCAGATTCGCGGTGCGTTCGCGTTTTCCGACGCCGACGTCGCAGCCCTGATGGCCTTCACCTCCGCGCAAAAAGACGCCATTCGCTCGGCGTGCGCCGAATTCCACAATCGCCATCATCACGGCCCGCATGGTCCGGGCGCTGATTCCGAACGCGCGGACATGGCCGACATGCTCGGGCGAATTCGCGAGATTTTATCGCCGAAACAGTTGCAGACCTGGGAATTGCTTTGCGGCAAGCCATACAACGGCTACGCCCCGCCCTATGAATTCTGGTTCGGCCCGCAACATCGTGGCCCCGACGGCATGGAGCGCGAACCGGGCGATACAGGCGGCGCCCGCGGCGGCCATGATCATCAGCGCGGCGGACCCAATGAAGGCCGCAATGGCCCCCCGCAACTGCCGCGGGAAGACACCCACCGTCCCGACAATCGTGATCCCTCGCGCCGCCCGGCGGGCGATGAACGCGATGGCCCCGGCCATGGTCCCGACGGCCCGCCCCCCGGTCGCGACGATCCCGATGGTTTACCCGGCCCCGACGGCCCACCCAGTGACCGGCGCCCCGGCCGCCCGCCCGCCGTGCCAGAAGCCCGGATCAATGGGGACATGAGCAATATTGGTTAATCGGGATTTCCCTGTATCACGGGTCACGGGCGTCTCGTGCGTGTTTTGATTCAAAGGGGACACGGGCGAGACGCCCGTGATACGGGAAATGAGTCCCCCGTCCGGTCCGAGGTAGCCGGTAATCCGGAGCGAAATGAGCCGCGCACGTAGGGTACTCCCGGAGTAAGCGGTTTTGCCGAAACCGCTTACTTCGGGAGTACCCTCCGTGCGCGGCTCATTTCGCTCGTGAGTAGGAAACGGGCAAAGCCATGTGGCGCGCCGATCAGGATCACGACCTCGCTGCAGTACCGCGTACTCGCGCAGGGTTATTTAGTCCCTGCCTAAGCAGTCACCTCGCGCGAACATTCTCATTGTGCCGTCGGCTTCTCCGCCTCATACCGGCCAGTACCCCCCCTCTCACACCGCCGCGACCGTGACGGCGGCGGCGAGGTCATTGGCGCTGTTCGCGTCGGCGGGGTTGTCGGCGGAGTTATTGGCGGCGATCAGGTAATAGGCGCCGGGAGCCTCGCTGGCCGGCGCCGTGAAGCGCAGGTGCACCGTGATCGAATGTCCCGCGCGAATGTGGAAAATGCGGCCGGAGAGCGTGGCCAATATCTGGGCGGCGGCGGTGTCGAGGCTGCTCGTTGCCGATGCGTATAAGTTCAAATCCAAGGTTCCGCTCACGGCCACATTGCCGACATTCGTCAGGGTGACGGCGACGCTCTGGCGATGGCCCGGGTTTACCGTGACGGTCGAGCCGCCGGTGAAGGAGGTTGCCAGGTCGGAATCCGCCGCGGCAAGGGCGACGGGAGCCACGCCGTCGGCCTCGGCGGCGGCAGTGCCGGTGCCCACGGCGGTAATCGAGCCGATGATGTAGTAATTCCCGTTACTGAGGGAAGTCGGGAAGGCGAATTTGAGCTTTTCCGTTTTTGAATCGCCGGCTTTAATCGTCAGGTTGGGGAAGCTGAGTGTGGTGATCAGCGTATCGTCGGTGGAAAGAGAATTGTCGGTAGATGCATAGAGAGCAACAGTCACCGGCCCCGTGAATTTATCGCCATTGGTGTTGGTGAGAATCAGTTCCAGCGTGCCATTGGTTCCTTCTACCGCGCTGGCGATGGGCGCATCGGCAAAGACGCCCGTCAGCGGCGAAGCGGGAAGCGTGGCGACGGTGGTGCCCGATCCGGAAGAGCCGGTTGATCCCGTGGATCCGGTTGAACCGGTCGATCCCGACGAGCCGGTTGACCCCGACGATGAAGAGGAACTGCTGCCGATGAGGGCGTCGATCAATGCTGCGGCTTTGGGCGTTCCCAGGCCGGTGATGGTGTCGTAGCCGGTGGTGGCGGTGTCCTGGTTGTAGCCGTAGCCTCCGCCCCAGCGCCAATGTCCACCGTACCCTCCTCCTCCGCCTCCCGTGCTGTCGACCACGTCATTGAACGTGTCGGCGTAGCTTGCCGAGCTGTCATACAGGTTGTACAGCATCGGCAGTGTTTGCGTGGGACCGTCCAGCGTGGTCTCACCATTGAGCACGCGGCCCTGGTCGGCGATGGCAATCAAGGCCGCCCACTGCGGCGCGCCGGCGCTGGTGCCGCCAACTTCCTGCCAGCCCACATATCCTTCGTCGGCCAGAGAATCGTACACCGCAAAGCCGTTGTTGGGGTCGGCATCGTAGGAGACGTCGGCCACGCTTCGCGCGCCGGAGCTTTGTACGCCATTCTGATACGACGGCTCGAATTCGACTTCGCTATAGCCGCTGCTGGTTCCGTTCCAGGAAGATTCGGTGACATAGTTGCCGGTGGAATCGGAGGTGAGCGATGTGCCGCCGACGGAAAGAACATTGGGCGAGCTGGCGGGCCATTGCACGCCGGCCTGGCTTCCGCTGTCGCCGGCGGCGGCGATGAAGGTAACGCCCTGGTGGCCGGCCGGGGTGGTAAAATCCGGGTCGTAGTCGGTCTGGCTTTGCGACTCGCCGCCGCCCCAACTGAAAAATTCGCTGCCGCCCCAGCTCATCGACACCACTGAAACCCCGGGCATATTTCGCGCCGTGTTCACGGCGGTCATCAGGTCGGTGATGCTGTCGGAGGTGGCTTCGACGAGATCGATATTCGCGCCCGGCGCGATGGCATGCGCCCATTCCACGTCCAGCGAGATTTCCCCCGCCCATCCCGCATCGGTTGCCGGCAGCCCCGAGTCGCCGGCCTGGTCCACCACCTTAAAGCTGGGCGGCGCATTTAGGCCAAACTCAGCATCAAACACCTTCAAATCAGCGACGATATTCGGATCGTTGTAGGCATCCACGATGGCGATCGTCTGGCCGGCGCCATCCGCCGCCGTGGAATTCCCCGAAAAGCTGGCGGATGCAAAACCATACGCCTGGCGAATCTGGCTTGGCGTGTACCCCTGGATGTCGGCCGAGCTGGCCAGGGCGGCAAGAATCGTCGAGTCATAATGCACCGTTTCAACCGCCGCCGACAACATCTGCCGGGCTTCCAATGGTTCGATCGGGCAAGCTGCGCCATCGGCGCGGGGGTTACGGCGTTTGGGACGAATCGTGCGTTTGGCAAAAGGATAAAACATTTCATCTCCATGGGCAGGCTTCGACTTCTTCGATCGAGCCGACCTTCACTCCCGCTGTAGAGCCATTGTTCGAGCACGCGGGGCAAAGCTTCCATGATAAATCGAATCGCGGCTTATAATGTAATACGCATGGCATCTGCGTATGAACGCGTAAAATCACCCCTAGCAATGATTCCGTCCTGCGGATTTCCCACAGCCGCGAATTGTCCCGGCTGCTAGCGGCGGCCAAAGTTTCTCCATCTATCCGCCTCGAACCTTTGATCCGAATTTTGCTGAAAAATTTTTATTTAATCCTGCCCATTTGCGTTGTGACGGCGTACCAACGTTGTTAAGGTCCGATACATCGTCGCTGAACAACCGGGCGATCAGTCGGTTCCGGGATTTTGGATCACGCCGTTGGCTTTCCATTCCCGAGCGGGCTTCCTAACTACTAAAAAACCAGGCTTCGACCATGGCTTCTGATCCATTTGTGCCACAGGCCCCGCGCCCGTGCGCCGGCAGATTCCGCAACAACATCGTCAGATGCTCGGCTCCCCGTGCCGTCGAGCATCTGGAAACCCGCGCGCTCCTCAGCGTCGCGCTTAATTCCGCCGGCTGGACTCAAGTCACCCCCAGCGCCGATTCGCGCATCATCTACGTCAGCTCCTCCACCGGCTCCGACGCCAACACCGGCCTTTCCCCCGATTCGCCCGTCGCCACCATCGCCAAGGGCTATAGCCTGCTGCGCAACGATGAACCCGATTGGCTGCTGTTCAAACGCGGCGACACCTTCACCGGCTCATTCAGCTATTTCGATGACTCGGGCCGCTCGCCGCAGGAGCCGATGGTGGTTTCCAATTATGGCGACAGCACTCTTCCCCTGCCGGTGATCGACGCCGGCGCTAACACCGCCTTTCGCGCCGGCACCGCCAATCACGACCTGTATGTGATGGGCCTCAACTTCACCTCCAGCACCCACGATCCCAACAGCCCCAATTTCACCGGCAAGGGAAGCTATGGCTTTTACGACCTCGGCGGCACCACCGATCTGCTCATCGAAGACTGCACCTTCAGCTACTTCGTCAACGACATCACCTTCCAGGGCTACAACGGCCCCCTCAGCGACATCAGCATCCGCCGCAATGAAATCTTCGACGCCTACAACGTCGGCGGCCATGCCCAGGGCTTGTATGCCGACTCCGTCACCAATCTGACCATCACCGATAATACCTTCGACTACGACGGCTGGAACTCAACTGTCCCCGGCGCAGGCCCAACCATCTACAACCACGATTGCTACCTCCATTCCAGCAACGTCAATTGCGTGGTGACCGGCAACACCTTCGCCGATGCCGGAAGCTTCGGCCTCGAAGCCCGGGCGGGCGGCGTTGTCGATGACAACCTCTTCATCAACGACCCCTACGGCTTTGCCTTCGGCCTGGTCAACGGCTCGACCGCCACGCCGGGCGGCGTCAGTGGGGAAGCCATCGGCAATGTAGTCATCCAGCCGCGAATCGACGGGCATGGCTGGGGAATCGGCGCGCTGATCGGCAACCTCGCCCCCGGCGGCAACACCGTCATCTCGGGCAACATCTTCGCCAATGCCCCCGGCGACACCGCCCCGGCCATGGAGTTTCAGCCGGGCAACGCCGTCTCCAATCCCCAGCAGGAAGCAGGCCTTCACTCGCTTCTGGTCACCAACAACACCGCCTATGGCTGGGGTTTTGGCATCCTGATGAGCGGGAAATACTCCGGCGGCACAACCGGCGCCGACAGCATCAGCGATGTGGTCATCAGCAACAACGACTTCCAAAACAACCTCACTCCCCGCATCGTCTCCCACGACAACGCCTTCGACCCCGCCAATGAAACCTGGGAAGGCAACACCTATTCCTCCGCCGGCGATCCATCGCAATGGTTCAACCTGTACGGCGCGCGCACGTCCTTCGCATCCTGGCAGGCCAACGTCGAGCCAACTGCCATCGCGCAGACGGTCTCCTTCGTCGACCCGACCCGCACCATCGACACCTACATGGCCACGCTAAACTCCACCGGCGGCCTCGACGCCTTCATCGCCGGCGCACGCGACTTAAGCGAAGACAATTGGAACCCGGTGTACCTCGCCGGCGCTGTGACCAACTATATCCAGGCCGGCTACACCCCGACGGACGCCGCCCCATCGTCCGCCAACACCAAGTCCGTCGACCCGCCGACTGCTGTGACAACGTCACCCACGCCAACAATAATCCCCGCCCCGGCCCTCGGCCCCGTGCAGGCCATCGTCACCACCCCCGCATCAACATCAACCGGCTCCCCAACCCCATCGACGCCGCCAACGACCGCAGCGCCCGTCGCCGTCAATCCGCCGGTCGTCTCCCGCGTGGTTCTCAACTATGCCAACGCCCATCACACCGCCGTCAGCAGCGTGACGCTCATCTTCTCCAAGCCGGTGATCAGTAGCTCGGCCATGGTCAGCCTCGCATCCACCACCGCCGCATCGGCCGCCGGAGCGCCGAGCATCGGCACCTTCGTCAGCAATCCCAGCGGCGACGGCAAGACCTGGCAAGTCACCTTCTTCGGCCAACCCGGCAACACCCTCCCCGCCGGCCAATACGCCCTGACCGTCCGCGGCGGCTCCATCCTCACCCCGGCAGGCCAGCCCATCGGCCCCGACACCACCACCACCTTCGACACCGCCGATCCAACCAATCAAACCCGCGCCCGCCGAATCCTCTCCGAGGCCAAACTCGCCACTGCGAAGGTCGCCATGCATTCGATGCGTATCGTCGCCGGGCAAAAGCCCGCGTTGCAGACATAACCCCCGGCAACGCCGGTCGTGTCCGCCAAGGCCGTACGCCCTGGCCAGGTCGGCCGCGCATCATTGCGCATCATTTCGCGCCCCAAAATGGTGCGCACCATGGCCCATGTCCCAACATGTCCCATTTTTCGCGATTTTTCCGCAAAAATGGGACATTCGCTTCTTTGCAAAACCCTCAACCCCTTGCCTCCCAAATGCTTACGCCAACTCCCGCGAAACCCCCGCTCCAAACGGTTGGGACATTTGGGACATTTTTGGGACAAAAATTGTCCCATCGATGTCCCACTCCCGTCCCGACTGCAGATCCCGAATACAAAAGGATTGGCAGGCGCACGTCACCGCCGCCTTGGGGATGGAATCGAGTTGCCGAAACGCCGGACGGCCGAGATGGGAAAATCGTGAAGGGCGAGATCAGTCAGAATCAATCCCATCGCGTTTTCTTCGCCCGTTATCCTTGGCCCTGCGCAGGCGTGAATAGCTACGTCCCCTTCAGTCCATGCGCCGCCGGAGACGCTACGCGTTGGAAAGGGCTAAACTGTTACCCCGGAAACGCTACGCGTTGGAAAGGGCTAAACTGTTACCGTCCCCTTCAGTCCACCCCCCCCATGACTTTTTCCGGCTACCCAGCTCGCTTATGGCCGCTTTGTTGTCCATACGGTTCGAGCATCAAAGCGATATTCGTACCTTTCGGTCAAGCATCGCAAAATACAGATCACGCCGAATGATTTCTTGCGATTCTTCGCGAGTCATTACACCGAAAACTCCTTCCTCGATCATCATGACATCACGGCGACTCAGCTGGGCTAGGTTCGAACACCAATTCGGTGGCAAAAAACCGGAGACGATGTCGGAGTACCGTCGAAACACTTCCGGCAATTGCTTTGGAGTGTCGACTAATCGCCCGACTAGCCACGATGAGGAGAATTCTTCCAAAAGCAGCCGATAGACGGTTCCAACGAGGTTCGCGGCATAGCCTTCACCTACGGACTCGTCTCTCGGGCAATAAATGACCGCGATGCCCTGATCAGTTCGCCACTCGGCGTACCAGGCCCAAAAGTCGCCACGCCCCGTCAGCGCGAATGGCGCGAGACTGTGGATTCTGTTCGGCGGGGGTGAACGACGGGCAACCTCGTCGATTGGCGCCCAGCGTGTGTCCGTCAACTCGATATAATCTCTGTGACCGAACTCAATCATGCCGCTCTGCCACATTTTCAGAAAAAGATCGGGCACCTGTACGCCCGTGTTTTCTAAGATCTGTTCAATGCTCCTGAGCATGGCGTCGCCTCCAGTCGCGCTAAGGTATTTTAGGGAGAGACTCTAGACCTTAAACAAGCGAAGTTTTTTCGCAATCTTGCTGCGTTATTTTCCGCCGATCGGGACGTACCACAAGCGTCCCGGCGATTGTTGTCTCGGCCGGTCGCTCCGTTTCCGACTTGTGGTGGTTCGATTGATGCTCCTAAGATTCGGTGCCGCGGCGAATCGGGGCGTCCCTACCCCGACATCAGGGTTTCTCTCGCTAACAACGCATCGGCAGACGCATCGCTTCGGACATCCTTAGCAGTACGTCCATCCACGGGTTCCATGACAGCAGTCGGTACACGAT
>DASRRM010000153.1:0-11755 GCA_035695715.1 Tepidisphaeraceae bacterium | reverse complement strand
GCGGCCGCGGCTCTTTTTGCGCAAATAATTAAAGAAAAAAGAAGAAGGGTTTTGTATGCGAAGGTGCGCATCAGCCGAATCAGACCTCCGTGCTTCCGTGACTCCGTGGTTATTCTTCTTTTTCAGCCGCGGCCCTCAGTCACTTCGCGCCTTCGCGTCAAAATCCCGATATGTCGGAATAGTCCCGCCCTACCCCGCCAGGTTCTCCCGGAAGAATCGCAGCCAGTTGCGGCCCATGATTCCGCGCACGGCGTCATCGCCAAACCCCGCTTCACTCAAAACATCCGCCAGGCGGGGCAAATCGGCCGACGTGGCGATTTCAACCGGAATCTGCTCGCGGCCCAGCCCGCCGTCCATGTCGGTGCCGATCGCCACGTGCAGATGATCCCCGGCCAGATCGCAGAAATGCTTCATGTGCCGCACGACGTCACTGAGTCGGGCCCGGCGCGTGCCCTGCTGCGACGGATCCAGCAGGAATTTGTCAAAAAAGTTGATGCCAATCACGCCATTGCGCTTGAAAATGGCTTTGGCCATCTCATCGGAAAGCTGGCGGTCCGTCGGCACGATCACCCGGCAATTGGAGTGAGAAGCCATTATGGGACCGGAGCTGATGTCGCATAACTGCCAGAAGGATTCCTCGGCCAGGTGCGAGGCATCATGGATGATGCCAAGCCGATCAAGTGCGGCAACGAGCGCGACACCCGCCGCCGTCAGCGGGGCGGGCGCGCCGGTTCCCCCGGCGTAGCGGGTCTGCTTCCACGAAAGTCCGACAATGCGCAAGCCTGCTTCAAACCACTCCGGCAAATCATCAGGCGTGCGAATTGGGTCGGCACCCTCCAGCAGCAGAATCGCATCCAGACATCCGCCTCGCGAATCCGCCGTTGGCACATCGCCCTTGCGCCGCACAAGCCGCAGGCGTCCTTCGCGCGCCTGCGCGTTGTACCAGCTAAGTTGCCGCCGCGCGACCGTGGCCGCCTCTTCGGCAGTGGCATAGCCGGGCGTATCCGCAAGGGCAGGCTGGCAGAAAATAGTGGCACAAATCAGCCCCACGCCGCCGGCTTTCAAATCGGGAAGGCCGACGGTGGGAATGCCGTCATGGTCGGGCGTCTGCTCGATCGCCGGGCGATCGACCTGCCGCCCGCGAACGGCGTTGTAGGCCAAATCCAGATGTGCATCGACGATAAACAAGATGTTCGCAATATAGCGATCGCGTCAGAATTTGGCGAAACGAATTTCCGGCGAATGTTTCCTTCTCCCATTGCGCGCGACATTATCGGCCGGTCGCTTCCCACCGTAGCATGGGCGTCTCGCCCATGAGCAATGGTACTCCATTGCGATTGGTCGTACTCGACCAATTCAACCCGGAGCGCAGCGACTCTTGATCAATGCTTCGATCGAATTAGTAGTAGCATCTCTTATAGAGCGGTTTTATCGCTGATCTCCGGGCTTATTTGGTCAGAGTACGGCTCGACTAAGCTCGCCGAAGTCCGACCAACTGCGGCGGCGTACCGTCGCTCACGTGCGAGCCGCCCATGCCATGTTTTGCCAACGTGAATCGCCCAGCTTCGCAATATCGCGACCCCATCGATTATCGGTCGTGTAGGTTGCGCATGGCGAATGGCGGATTCCATTGCTCTGGACTGTTCCGGTGAGCCGTATATCGCCGATTTGTCTGATAAAGCTGCCGGTTCCTGTGTTGCCGGACGAAAGGCAAAAATTGCGCATCGGGGCTAAAGCGTCTGCGCGGGTGGTCGATATAAACCTTGTCAACGGGCATTCGCCGGCCGCGGTTGGCAGGAGACGGAGAAAAAAATGCAAACGACCACCCCGACCAAAGTGAAGGATGTCCTCACAACCGGCGAAGTTGCCAAAATCTGCAACGTCGCGCCGCGAACCGTCAGCAAATGGTTCGACTCCGGCGCGTTGCACGGCTATCGCATCCCCGGCAGCAAAGACCGCCGAATCCCCCTCAACCAACTCATCCGCTTCATGAAGCAGCATGGCATGCCGCTTAACGGGCTGATGACCGGCTGCACCCGAGTGCTGATCGTTGACGACGAGCAGGACATCGTCGAGGTGCTCGAGAAGATTCTCGAGGACGAAGCCAAGTATGAGGTGGAAGTTGCCCGCGGCGGATTTGCCGCCGGCATCACCGCCGAGAAGTTCCGCCCGCACGTCATGCTGGTTGACATGCACCTCAAGGACATTGATGCCCCCGAGGTGTGCAAGCAGGTGAAAAAGAACCCCGATCTTCAGCTCACCAAGGTCATCTCGATGAGCGGCAAGCTGACCGAAACCGAAGCCGCCGGGCTTGGATCGCTTGGGTTCGATGGATTCCTGCGCAAGCCGTTCCATGTGCGGCAGGTGATAGAAGCCGTCGAGGATGCGATGGCGGTTGTTTACTAAGCTGGATCTGTGCCGCAGACAACTAAATTTGTGGAGAAGGGATCTTTCGGAGGGAACGGTCCCTTCTTTTATGCGCTGAGCGCGGCCGCCGAATTCCGTTGCCGACATTCGGTTCGCGCTCATTTCGGATAAACTGTCGCCAAGGAACGCCTCGAATTCTCGACTACTGCCGGACCACAACCATCGCAAAGGTTGGGCCGCCGCGCAAGCGCCGGATGTTGGTGCAGGAAAAGATCGCGCTCGCCGTTTTTCTGTCGATTGTCATCATGCTTTTGCTTTTTCTCGGCGATGCGATCATGCGCTAAACGCGATCCGCACTTCGGCGCTCGGTTTCTTTGTGCATCCGTTTTTTCCGCCCTCAAACATAATGGTCCGCGGTGCGGACCCTACGCGAACCTCGCCATTTAAACGTTGTGCGCGACTCCTGTGCATCCATCCCGCGTCTGGGGGGCTTCCGCCACGAAATGAAGCAGTCGCCATCGATCGTTGTAAATGGCAGTGCGGTGACAGCCGTACAAAAATTGCCGATTTCCGCCTGAAATACGCGATTCTGGGAAATTTTTTGCCAGGTCGCGGCTCTGGTACCGACTTCGCTTTAGGGGTTTGATGTAGCCGTCGTGTGACGGTTGCGGGTGATCGCAAATCACTCAATTGTATATTTCAATGGAGCGCGGTTGGTTCCCACGGGCATTGCCGCCCGCAGGCGGTCTGCGGGCGGCAGTGTACCGGTTTTGCAGAATTCACGGCATTTACGATTTTAACATGATATAAAAACGGGACATTTGCGGTCCTCCGCCAAACTTCCCGACAATTCTCGTTCCTCCTCCGCCAAGGCCGCACGGATTCAACCCTCCACCGTGCGGCCTTTTTTTATTCTTCCTTGCGAGGGCTTATTTCTCGGCCGGAACAGGCTCGGCAGGAACCGCCAGCGGCGCAACGCCCTCCTTCAGCAGCCGCACGAATTCCTCCCCCACCACTTTCTCCTCAATCACCACTTCATTGGCCCCGCGGCGATGCGCTTCGATCCCCGCGGAAATAAAATGGCAGCGCGCCATGATGTGAATCGTGGGATTGATTGACCGCGCCAATCGCACCGCCTCCAAAACTGCCGGCTCATTGGGGATGGCGACGGCAAACAACGCCGCCCGCTCGATTCCCGCCCGCCGCAGGACTTCGGCATCGCGCACGTCGCCGTTAATCATGTGCAGCCCGGCGCCCAGGCACCGGTCTACCGTCTTGGGATTCAGCTCGATCACGCAATACGGCACGTTCCGCTGTTCCAGCAATTCCCCCACCGCCCGCCCCGGCACGCCGAAACCGGCGATGATGGCATGGCCGCTAAACGGGCAGTGGCCGGCAGATTCCTCCGGTGCATTATTCATGGATGAGGTTCCTCGCCGGCCAAGCATATCGGAATTATCGCCGATGGGTTAACTGGAAAATCCGCGCCACCAACCTGAAAAATGCTACGACTTCACGAACCTTGAGGCGCACACCTATCTATGGGACCGGCTTTGTCGCCGCTCCCTCCGCCGCCTGGTAGCGCGCCAGATTCGCGCGGATCTGCTCATCCTTTGGCAGCAGTTTCATCGCTTTGGTTTCCAGTTCCACTGCCTGATTCACGCGTCCCAGGCGAAATTCCACCTCCGCCAGCGTGTCAACATACGCGCCGCGATCGGGCATTTTTGCAACCGCCGACCGCGCCATCTCCTCGGCGACGTCCAGGTGATGATTGCACTGGGCGCAGATCCATGCCAGTTCGTTCATCGCGTTGGGATCGGGATCTGCCCCTTCGGCGGCCACAAGATTCTTGATGCCGAGAAACGTCGCGTCAAATGTGGCCACGGCATCGGCTTCGTCGCCGGCCTTTATCAGCACGGGGTAAATCTCCAGCAACAACGGGCCGTTTATTGGCCGCAGCTTTCCCAGCGCGATGGCGTGGGTTTGCATGCCAGCGTCATGTCCCGCTTTTTTGGCGGCATGGAAATAGGCCATCTCCATCGTCGCCCGGAGATTGTCCATTTCGTCGGGAACCAGTCGGGTGGCGGGATCGCCGGTCAGGGTGATCTTCTGCGGCGAAGCTTCGATCAGGGCGATGGCCGATTTCATATTCGCGGCCAAGGCAAGATCGTCGCGGCGCAAGCGGGCCACTGTCGCCAGGCAAAAATGGGCGTTGAGACGGCTCACCACATCATCCGCCGCCGCTTCGCGCAGCAGCGCGTCCATCTCGCGTTCGGCGGGGTCGGTCCAATCGTGCGACAAAAGAAATCGCGCGACCTCAACGCGGTCGTACGCCAGGGCGGCATCGTTCCCGCCAACGAGCATGCGCGTCCAGGCCGGACGATTCAACGCCAAACGATCGATGATGAGGGCGGAAAAGTGATGGCCCATGCGCTCGTCGAGGCGAGCCAGCGCATAAAGCGTCGGGCGATCCGCCAGGTTTGGCGGGCGCGCGGTCAGATCATCGGCCAACCCCGGCAGCGGGCCGCCGTCGGCGTGAAGCGCGTAGAGTTCGCGAGCAAGCGATGTCCGCTGGGCGGCAGTGGCCAAGGGATACTGCTGGCGAATTAAATCCGCGGCGATGGCTTCGTGATGATCTTTGCGCGCCACCTTCGCCAGCTCGAACACCACCTCGATAATTTCCGAGCGGTCGGCTGCCGGGTGCGGCGATTGAAGGTCTTCCTTGACTGCCTGCAACAGCAGGTTCACGGCCAGTTGCGGATGACGCCGGAGGTTGGTCCGGCCGGCGATCACCTTCATCGGCAGCGACATGCCGGCGACGGTCTGCCGCGGCAAGCCGAGGTTTTTGCCCATGCCATGCAGGCGAAGCTGCGTTGCCACTTTCCACTGCACGCTCTGGTCCGTCTCATAGGCGAGGATGCGACCGATGACGCGCCACGCCCCGGCGGATTCCGGCCCTTGTACGTTCGCCAGCAATTCGACGATTCGCCGCCGCCGATCGGGCGCAAGCGTCCCGTAGCCGCTGAGAATCCGCGCCACGCCGGGCGGATCATCCGGCATGTCCCAGGGCAGCTTCTTCAGAAGCGCAGCGGCGCGCAGGCGAATTTCGGGAATGTCCGAATGCGTCGCGCCGGACAAGCCGGTGAACGCTGCGCGCCCCATTGCCACCAGTTTCTTTGCCGCGGCATCGCGCGTTGCCGGGTCCGGGTCGTCGAGCGTGTCGATCAACGAGGCAATTTCCGGAGAAACCGCCGGTTGTGTCGCGGATACTGGCTCGCCGTGCGCAGGCGACGGCTCTGTTGCCGGGCGAGAAGCTGATGCCGGCTCGGTGGCCGGCGGATCGACGGCCAAGCTCCAGCTGGTGGTGAGCAACGCCATCGCGAGCGCGACGAGAATAAAACCCGATGCCGATAGCCCCCGCGGTTTTCTCATGATTGCGGATTATCGCCAATACGCTCTGCGCAAAGCAAGGTCTGTGTCAGCCTCTCCGTGACGGTCTCAACACCATCCATTAAACTCGCGATCATGACGAACCCATCCGGATCGCGCGTTTTCCAGCCAGGCCACGGAGCTTCGCCGCTCCGCGAACTGCTTTTGATTCGCGGCTTTCGCTTCACATGCGCAATCGCATTTTCATTGCAATTCGTCTGCGTTTTCACATCGGCCCGCGCGGCGACCTATCACGTCGAGCAGCGCGTCCCCGCCGCCGACGACAAGAATGATGGCTCGCAAGAGCGGCCATGGAAAAGCATCTCCCGCGCCGCCAAAGCCGCCATCGCCGGCGACGTCGTGATTATCGGCAACGGCGTCTATCGCGAATCGGTGAAGATCGCCAACAGCGGAACGGCCGATCGGCCCATCCGCTTCACGGCTGATGACGCGGCCAACGTGATAGTCACCGGGGCTGACCGCATCACACGCTGGGAAGCCGACGCGGCTACGCCCGGCGTCTTTACCACGACCTGGGGCTACGATTTCATCGGCTGGAATCCCACGCACACGCATCCCGGCGATGACGAGCATCTTCTCATCGGGCGCTGCGAACAGGTCTTCGTCAATGGCTATCCGCTACGGCAGGTGCTTTTGCGCAGCCAAATGGCGCGCGGCACGTTCTTCGTCGATCTGGTCGGAAAGAAGCTCTTCGCCTGGTCGGCGGACAATCGAAACCTCTCGAAAGACGGCGCCATCGTTGAAGCTTCCACGCGCAGCGCGATTTGGGAAAGCGCCGGCGAGTATGTCGAAACCCGCGGCATTCGTTTTCGTTATGCCGCCAACATGGCCCAGCATGGGGCCGCCATCTTTTCCGGCGCGCACAATCGCGTTGAGGATTGCATCTTTGAGCGTACCAACGGCTGCGGCGCGACTTTCCTCGGCACTGACATCGCCGTCAGCCATTGCACTTTCGCCGACAATGGCCAGCTTGGCTTTGGCGCCGATCGCGCGCATCGCCTGCGAATGAGCGATTGCCGGATCTTGCGGAATAATGTCAAAGGGTTCAGCCGCGGCTGGGAAGCCGGCGGCGACAAGTTGGTGTTGTGCCGGGCCGCGGTCATCGAACATTGCATCTTCCGCGAAAATCGCGGCAACGGCATCTGGTTCGACATCGGCAACGAGGATTGCGTGGTGAAAAACTGCCTGATCGACGGCAACGAAGACGCCGGCATTTTCGACGAGATTTCCTATGGCCTTATCGCAACCGATAACGTCATCATCAACAACGGCCTTGCCGACACCAGCGGCGCATGGGGAGCGGCGGGCGGCATCTGCCTTTCCAGCTCGCCCAATTCGGTCATCGAGCGAAATCTGCTGGTCGGCAATAAAGAAGGCCTGAGCTTCCGCGAGCAGGAGCGATCAACGCCAAGGATCGACGCCAAGCCCAACTCTCGTGGCGAGAAAATCTGGAATCACGACGAGCGGATCGATCACAACATCCTGGCTTACAACCGCGACGCCCAGCTTCGCGGCTGGTTTGACGTTGAAGATGAACGCCTCTGGCCGGCCGCGATGCAGGAGAAGAAACAGAGCCTGTCATTGGAAGGATTGAAACTGCAAATCTCCGATAATATTTATGCCGTTCATTCCGGCCAGGCGATGTTCGTCTGGGGCGTGGCGTGGAAACGGAATAAGGCGTATGCCTCGCTGGACGATGTTCGCCACGAGCTTGGGTTGGAGCAGAGAAGTGCCAGCAAAGCTATCGCGTTCAAGAACGTCGCCGAGCGGGATTTCCGTATAGATGCCGGAAGCGATTCTCAAATAGATGGCTGCTATCCAAAGGGCAGCGTTCCTGAAACGATGTTAAGCCAGCCCAGCGCGGGCGCGGTGAAATGATTCCCATATCGAGCATTCTGATTTTCCGGGGGGGTAGAAACGACGTTGGTGGGGCAGACATTGTTGTCCGCCTGAATCCGTGAGTGCGGGGCTTGTCCCCGCCGAACGGATTCGAATCGATTCGGGAGGACAGGAATGTCCTCCACTCATCGATTCGAGGCAGGCAAGAATGCCTGCCCCACCAGTTTTCCACTCCGCCCCGAAAATCGCGCACGCCCCTCATATCCCCGAAGGTTGTGGGGTGTTTGCGAAGGCACCTTACGGTGCATACGATGGCCATATGTCACCCCGAGACCTGCTGAACCGGCTGCACGACGAACCATTCAAGCCATTCCGCGTTCGGTTAACCAACAATTCGACAATTGATATTCCGGAGGCGGGTTTAGTGGTGGTCGGGCCTACCAGTGCGATCATGCCGGTCCGGACCATGAAGGACGAGATTGGCTATACGCTGGTAACCCAATGGCGAACGATCGCGCTGAGCCACATGATGGCGTTTGTCGATCTGGATCCGCCCAAAAGCAGCCGGAAGCGCCCGGCGTAGCGAGATTTCTTGATTGATGGAATGCGGGGCAGTGGTTCAGTTTAAAATCGTCCACGCCAACATCCTCTTCCATGTTTTTCGGAAATATCGAAAGCCCAGCCACTGCACGATGGACCCGGCGATGACCATCCCACATACGAGTGCGAGAAAACCCGCCGTGCCGAGCCAAGTCGTGCGCACTTCATTCACTATCAATGGCCGGTCGGTCGAAGCAATTTCTCGTATTGCCATAAATAAGATGATGCCGCCCGTAAGTGCCCACATAACCATGAAAGCGGGAACAACGACTGATACGAGGAGGAGGGCAAACCGAAAAAGGCGCAGGTTTCGTCGCAGCGCCCGCTCCTGCCCGGTACGCATCCGGTGAAAGAATCCTCTCATTTTTCGCCAAACCTTCTGCCCACTTTAGAGCGTTTCTGAGGTTGGTGGCGCGTTCGCGCGACCGTCATCCTGAGGTACTCCGAAGGATCTAGCCGGTGCGCGAAGGCGAGCAAGATCCTTCGGAGTACCTCAGGATGACGATTGCCCGCTCGATCAACCTGAAAAACGCTCTAAATGACCTTGCACGATTAGGCGCTTCAAATCTTCGTAGGGTCCGCACCGCGGACCGCGGTTTTCCACCTCAAACGCAATGGTCCGCAGTGCGGACCCGACACGAATCGCGCAAGGTCATTTAGATCGGATGGCATTGCGCGCCAGAACGGCATGCATAAAGATTTCTCCTAAGCCGCCACCGCCGCCGTCACTTTCTTGGCGGCATCGGTCAGATCCGTCGCCGGAATGATCGTCGGAAGTTCGGCCTGGGCGGCCTTAAGAATCTCGCGCGCCTTGTCCACGTTCGTGCCTTCCAGCCGTACGACGACGGGCACTTTAAATCCCACTTCGCGTCCCGCCGTCACCAACGCCGCGGCAATCACATCGCACTTGGCGATTCCGCCGAAGATGTTTACCAGAATTCCCTTCACATTCGGGTCGGAGAGGATGATGCGGAAGGCTTCGATTGCGCCCTCGGCGGTGACCGACCCGCCGACGTCGAGGAAGTTGGCGGGAGATGAGCCGTGAAGCTTGATAATGTCCATGGTGGCCATGGCCAGGCCTGCGCCGTTGACCAGGCAGCCGATCTTTCCGTCCAGGGCGATGTAATTGAGGTTGGCTTTTTTCGCCCGCACGTCCAGCGGCGCTTCCTGGCTTTCATCCTCCATGGCGACGATATCGTTATGGCGAAACATTGCGTTGTCGTCGAAGTTAAACTTCGCGTCGATGGCCAACAGCTTGCCGTCTTTGGTGACCACCAGCGGATTAATCTCCGCCAGCGAGGCGTCGGTTTTCAAAAATGCTTTGCTGAGGTTCATCATTAACTTGGCGGCTTCGCCGGCCATCTTGTCTTTGAAGCCAAGCTTGTAAGCCAGATCGCGCGCTTGATACCCTTGCAGGCCAAGCATCGGGTGGATCGGCTCCTTGAGCACCTTCTCCGGCGATTTCTTTGCCACCTCTTCAATTTCCACGCCACCTTCGGCTGAGGCGATCATGGTGGCCGAGTTCCGGGTGCGATCGATGGTGATGCCGAGATAAAATTCCCTGGCGATCTCCACTCCCGGCGCAACCAGCAGCACCGAAACGGGGACGCCTTCCGGCCCGGTCTGCACGCTCACCATGCGATGGCTGAGCATGAACTTCGCCGCCTCGCGCGCCTCGTCGGCCGACTTGACCAGTTTCACGAAGCCGGCCTTCCCGCGTCCCCCGGCGTACACCTGCGCCTTGACGACGGCCAGCGACTGTCCAATTTTCTTAAACGCATCGGCCGCCTCTTCGGGGCTTCGCACCACTTCGGCCGGTGGGACGGGGATGCCGTTGTCGGAAAGAATCTGCCGCGCCTGGTATTCGTGAATCTTCATGTTGGGAGGGAGTGTAATCGCCGGGGGGAGTGATGCCAACGGCTGTCGCACCGCACTCGGCGCATCGGCTAGCGTGGCGTGCATTTCATAGACGCATTTACCGCGACGCCGCGACCGAGGGTGAAATGCGGCAGCGTCGCCTGTACAATACCGATTATGTTGAAGCCAGTCGATTTCGCGCGGCAAGCAGAACAGTTCAGCGATGCGGAATGGTTCGAGTTTTTGGACGAGCTCGACGAAGTTTCCCGTCGCCGCCGGCAACATGCGCAAGATTCAGCAGAACCCTTGGGAAATGACAAGGACGATGTTGCGGCTTGGATCGCAAGACGGCATTTGCTGGCCGACAATGCTATCCGTGAGATCTGGTATTTGCCGACGAATTCTCCCCCAAGCGAAATCCGTTTATTGGAACTCAACGGCCGGCTGGCTGGCAACGGCTGGGGGATTGAGCCAATTGATTTTGCATTGGACGTTCAGGGAGCACATTTTAAGCTGCTGGTCGCCGATATAACCAGTGAAGAACTGGAGCCGATGAAGAACGGAAAGTCTTCCCAACTCCCGACCGGATGGTCGTTAGCGGAGCCAAAAATCTGGAGGCGCGGGGAATGAACGAGCAACAACGGCTCTTTCTCGTCCAGGCCCAATCCGATTTTAGAGTCTTCGATCTGCTGAGGAATGCCGCCAATACCCCGCACTGTCACGCGCTGCATTATCTACAGATGGCCACGGAGAAGTTGGGCAAGGCATATGCATGGCGACACGGATCGGGGCCGGCAGATTCTCACCGTGCGTTTGTGCGTTTACTCCGGGATATTTCGACGAATCGAGCCGCCCAGAAACGACTCCGGTACGACGGAAACAACGAAAAATGGAAGCATGTTATCCGTAAGTCCATTCCTCTGGCGAAACAAATTGAGGATCTCGCTCCGGCGCTGGCGGATGGAGAAAATCCCGAATACCCCTGGCCCCAATCCTTACCGCGTATCGCACCGGCCGAGCATCACTTTGGAATTTGGGAAGAAATTCAAGATAAACCAGCAGGCCGGCAGTTTCTCAAACTTGTGGCCAGTCTGTTCGCCATTGCGGAAAGCTTCTTTTGAAGTAATCATCCGTTGTCGGCAAGCCGACGCTCATCGCTCACGGAAAGGGAACCGCTCATGAGAGGATCTACGATAAACAAACCTGGACGAAAATCCTCGGCCAATACGATCAAGCGGTCCAAGCGGGCGAAGAACACCAATGAGTTAATGCAGGAAGTGAATGGCGAAATTGACCGCGCGATTCAGCAGGCGGCGCGGGAAGCGGCCCTTCGGCATATTCGCGATGGCCGTAACGTGCCCGTCTGGGAAAATGACAAGGTGGTCTGGAAGCCGGCGGCCGTGGCGCTGGCCGAAGCGGATGCCGCGGCGGCCCCGAAGAAGGTCAAGCGCCGCCGACGGCCGCTGGCCGCAGCCAAGGCAAATGCGATATCGCCACGGATTGACACAGATGAACCCAGCGCGGCGAGCGGAGTACCGCCGCCGCAAACTGGGGTGACGCGTCACTACTAAAAAACGTCGCCTTTTGCGATAAGGTGCAGTTACCAAGCTTCACCCCTCGCAAAAGGAGCGACGTCATGAAG
>DASRRM010000152.1:0-6509 GCA_035695715.1 Tepidisphaeraceae bacterium | reverse complement strand
CGGCTTGCAATTCATGACTGACCTCGACCGCCTCACCCTTTCGCACGGCCGGGTATCCAAGCCGGAAACAATGGACTTTCGCACGTTCAAGATGATTGACGGCGGATTCATGTGCGAAACCATTTTTGGTCCGGAGAATTCACCGGAGCGTAGAACGCGATTCGGGCGTATCGACCTGCCCGCTCCGATTGTTCCCTATCTTTTTCGGATGCCTGGAAACGACGGAAGCCCATCTCTACTCAGTCGGACACTCAAGATTTCCGACGATGAAATCGGGGGCTTGCTCGAACATAATCTTCAACTCGATGAGAACGACGCTATCGTATCCTTCACCGCCGCAGCACCTTGGAAAAGTGGCGCCGAAGCGATCGAACGGTTGGTGACGCTCGTGCCTGACGCGGATTTGCCGGGAGGCCTCGGCCAGCGGGCCAACGGGCGGTCGGCATTGACGCCGAGGGCAGCGCTGGTGTTGCCTCCAGATTTGCGGCCGCTGGTTTTATTGCACAATGGGAACTTCGCGACGGCGGATTCAAACGATCTTTACAGGCGGCTGCTGAATCGTGCCAATCGGTTGGCGAAATTAATCGAACTGAAAGCTCCGCAGCAGGTCATTCTGTACGAGCGGTTTCAGTTGCAGCAGGCGGCCGATCAGCTTTTTGCAAATGGCCTGCTGCCGCCAAAGCGCCGGATCGGCGGCACGAAGGGAGAGCCTCTGAAAGATATTCTTAGCTGGATGCATTTTCGCGTTCAGGGGCGCAATTCCAAGCGGGTGGATTATTCGGCCCGGGCACGAACCGTTTTCCGGCGCGATCTTCCTGTGGATATCGCGCTGGTGCCGCGATCGATTGCCGTGACGCTGGAATTGCCCGAGCATTCCCCCATTTTATTGACCCGCGACGCCGAGGCCGGCGAGCAATCGACGCCGATTCTGATTGCGCGGGCGGTAACCCACGATGATCCGGCCATCGTGCTGAACTCTGCGCATGGAGCAATGCTTTTTGGGGGCGTCGATAGCATTCCAGAATCCGTCCTCCACCGACCGATGCTTCCTGGCGCGATTGAAGAAGCCGAAGAACACGTTGGGAAACTGCTTCGAGCAAAAGACCCATTGCCCCCGTCGTGGCTCAATACCCCAAGTCCAGTGTCAGTCGCGTTGGACGTTGTCATTGCGGCCGCTGCGGGCGAAGAATTAAGTTTCGATTGTCCGACCGGCATTTTGGCCGCGGGGCCGGGGTGCATTACGATTACACCGGTCGTAGAAGCAAGGCAATCATCGAACAAGGTGGATATCGCATTTCCATAAGCGCGGGCGAACGTTGCAAGTCCGTAACCCCAAGATTTCCACGCCCAGTTTTGACGATTCGATAGGGAAATCGCCGGAGATCACATTGAAGAATCATCGACTGTTGCAATGCTGTTTCACCGCGACGATGGTTGCAGTCGGATTTTTCGCTGGGCGCGCAAACGCCGATGGTCTGCACGACAACATCCCGTCCCAGGTCCGGCCGATTCCGCCGGTGGGCAATGATCTTGATCCGGCGGATCGCGATGCCTTGCAGGCGGACGTGAATGCGCTGGGCGGGGAGATCGATCGCTTGCGGGAGAGTCTCAAGGCAAAACCGGAACTGCTCGCCTATTTGCCGGATGTGCAGATTTTTTATAACGCGGTGGCTTATCCGCTGGCGCATCATGAGACGATTGAGCCGGGGATGGCCCGGCGGGCGATGGCCGACGGGATGAGCCGGGCGAAATTGCTCGGCGAAGGGCAGACGCCATGGACGATGATCACCGGGCCGCGGGGATATGTGTCGCGGATTGATGGATCGGTGCAGCCTT
The DNA here is from genome assembly GCA_035695715.1 of Tepidisphaeraceae bacterium. Taxonomy (GTDB): domain Bacteria; phylum Planctomycetota; class Phycisphaerae; order Tepidisphaerales; family Tepidisphaeraceae; genus RYN-428. The sequence continues at coordinate 4,673 of DASRRM010000152.1, read as the reverse complement.
ATGTGCTGAGCATCCCGGCGGAATATGCGAGGGCCGCGAGCGCGAAGGAACATCCGAAAAAATATCGGCTCGACGTTTGGGGGCATGGCCGCGATGAATTACTGACCGAGCTTCGCTTTGTGGAGATGGATGACAATCTGCACGAGCTGCAATACTTGAATCAACCGATGCAGCCGACGGATAAATTCATCCTGAGCCTGTATGGCCGGTACATCACGGCGTACAAATTCGCCGGTGAAATCGACGGGCTGGAATCAATTGCCGCGGTGAAGAAGATGTACCCCATCGACGAGAACCGCATGCTGGCGATCGGCTTTTCACTCGGCGGGACGATGGCCTGGCAATATGGCGTGCATTATCCCGACATGTGGGCGGCTATCGCGCCGGGCGCGGGATTGGCGGAAACGCCGGAGTTTTTGAAGGTGTTCCAAAAGGAGGATGTCTCGGGCGCGCCGTGGTATCAGCAGGCGATGTGGCATCTGTATAACTCGACCGATTACGTCATCAATCTGTCGAACCTCCCCACCATCGCCTACGCCGGCGAACTCGATCCGCAAAAGCAGGCATCCGACATGATGCTGAAAGCCGCCGACAAGGAAGGGGTGAAAATCGACCGCATCATCGGCAAGCGCATCGGGCATCATTTCACGTTGGAAGCCAAGCAGGAACTGGATCGGCGGCTGGATGAAATCCTCGCCCGCGGGCGCGACCCGATGCCCGCCTCCATCCGCTTCACCACCTGGACGCTGCGATACAATAAATGCGATTGGCTGACGGTTGATGGCCTGGAACATCATTGGGATCAAGCGCGCGTTAACGCGAAACGCACGAGCAAGGGATTCTCCATCGACACATCGGGCGTTACAGCTTTTGCGCTGACGGTTTCACCATTTGTTGTGCCGGGCCATTCTGCGTTTGCCATGCTTCAGCCGATCGAGATGACAATCGATGGGCATCGCGTTGACGGCGGCGCCGCCGACTCCGAATGCGGCTATGCCGCACATTTCATGAAGCAGGCAAATGGATGGACACGCATGGGTCGCGAAGGGCCGGCGCCCGGTGGTCTTCATAAGATTCATGGCTTGCAAGGCCCGATCGACGATGCCTTCATGGACCATTTTCTGATCGTGCGCCCCACCGGCAAGCCGATGAACGCCAAATGCGGCGCGTGGGAGGCCGCCGAGTGCGACCACGCCATCGAACATTGGTTCAAGCAATTTCGCGGCAACCCGCGCGTGAAGAAGGACGTCGACGTGACCGATGCCGACTTCGCGGCCGGCAATGTCATTCTATTCGGCGACCCCTCCAGCAACCGCGTGATCGCAAGAGTCATGAGCAAGCTTCCATTGAAATGGGCCGCCGACGCCATTCGCCTGGGCGACCGAACTTTTTCCGCCGACGATCATGTCCCGGTTTTGATCTATCCCAATCCGCTCGACGACAGGCACTACGTGGTTCTCAACAGCGGCTTTACCTATCGTGAATATGATTACCTGAATAACGCCCGCCAGACGCCAAAGCTGCCGGATTACGCGGTGATTGATGTGTCGGCGCCGGCAACGACACAATCGCCCGGCGGAATCTCCGCCGCGGGCTTTTTCGACGAGAGCTGGCAGCTTCAGGCGGATGACGGCCGGGCGGGAGTTGGGGCGGCGCGATAAATCTGAGGTGAAATCTAAACGAAGCGCCAGCATTTGGAGGCGATCGCGGTAATGTAGATAGTGAACGCCAAGCGCATGCGTACGAAGACCTCGATTTTTTGGATTTGCCGATGAAACCCATCCCCCGTCGAACGTTTCTCCGTGGCGCCGGCGTTGGTCTGGCGCTGCCGTTGCTTGAGGCGATGATTCCCGCATCGGCGCGGGCGGCTGGGAGCGGGCCGGCGGGTTCGCCGAAGCGCTTTGTGGCGATGAATATTCCGCTCAGCTTTATTCCGGCGAATTTCTTCCCCACGGATGCCGGGGAAAATTATACCCTCAGCCCGTACCTCAAACTCGCCGAGCCCCTGCGCAAGGATTTCACCGTCATTTCCGGGGTGAGCCATCCCGGCGTCGATGGGGGGCACTCGGCGGAGAAATCGTTCCTCACCGCCGCCCCGCATCCCGGCTCGCGCTCGTTTCAAAATACGCTTTCGCTCGACCAATACATGGCCCAGCGCATCGGCGACGCCACGCGCTTTGCCTCGCTGACTTTGGGCGAGCGCTCCCTCTCCTGGTCGGCCAACGGCGTTTCCATTCCCAACGAACGCTATCCCGCCAAATCGTTCGCGAAATTGTTCCTGACCGGTACGCCGCAGGAAGTGGCGGCCCAGAAGCGCGAATTGGAGGATGGCCATAGCATACTTGACACGGTGAACGAAGACGCCCAGGCGATGCAGCCGCATATCAGTACTGCCGATCGGCGCAAGCTCGACCAATTCTTCACCGCCGTCCGCGAGACGGAAAAGCGGCTGGTGAAAACGCAGTCGTGGAGCAACACGCCCAAGCCGAAGGTTAATGCCAGGCCGCCGGGCAAATTTGAGGATGCCGACATGATCGGCTACCTCCGCGCCCATTTCGACGTGATGCGGCTGGCCCTGGAAACCGATTCCACGCGCGTGATTGCCCTCAATGGCTTTGATTTTGGGACCGTGCCGAAGATCAAAGGCGTCGATCTTGGCTATCACACGCTGTCGCATCACGGGATGAACCCGGCCATGTTGAAACAACTGGAAGTGATCGAGCGCGCCCAGCTTTCCGCCATCATCGATTTCCTGAACGCCCTCAAATCCAGCGCCGACGGCGGCGAAACCCTGCTCGATAACACGCAGGTTTTCATCGGCAGCAACCTCGGCAGCGCCAGCGGCCACCTCACCACCAACCTGCCCGTCCTCCTCGCCGGGGGCGGTTATCGGCATGGCAAACATCTGGCGTTCGACAAGCTGAACAACTATCCGCTGGCGAATCTGTTTGTGACTATGCTGCAGCGAATGGGGCTGGAGACACATAACTTCGCGTCGGGAAATGGAACGATGAGGGGATTGGAAATGGTCTGAATGACCTTGCGAGATTCGTGTAGGGTCCGCACCGCGGACCATTGCGTTTGAGATGGAAAACCACGGTCCGCAGTGCGGACCCTACGAAGATTCGAAGCGCCCAATCGCGCAATGTCATTTTAGCCCGCAAAAATCTGGGATTCACCGCAGAGACGCAGAGAACGCGGAGAAAATGAAACTTGATTCGCGCAACACGCGTTGAATTGCGCATAACTCAAATCATTGCATTATCTTCTTTGCGGCCTCTGCGTCTCTGCGGTGAATAATCCGGGAATGAAAGTCAAAAAAGAACCCGGCCTTTCGACCGGGTCTCTGTTTCGACTGCGCTATATTCAAGAATGCGATTATCGCTTGGAGAACTGGAAGCGACGCCGGGCGCCGCGCTGGCCGTACTTTTTGCGTTCCTTCATTCGGCTGTCGCGGGTCATGAATCCGCTGTTGCGAAGCGCGCCTTCCAGCGAGGCATCATACTTCATCAAAGCCCGACCAAGACCCATGACAATCGCCCCGGCCTGGCCGGTTGCGCCGCCGCCGGTGGCGTTGACGAACACGTCAACCTTGCCGCCGGTGTTGGTCACTTCCAACGGGCCGAACAACGCCTTGCGGTCGCGCTCTGCGGTCAGGTAATCGTTCAGCGGGCGGCCATTGATTTCGATTTTGCCAGTCCCCGGCGCAATGCGCACGCGGGCAACGGCGCTCTTTCGGCGGCCAACGCCCCAGGTATATTTCCGCGGCCCAGTCGGGGCGGCGGGAGCTTCAACTGCCGGGGCGGTTTGTGTCGTCGTTTCTTCTGACATGATGACTTTCACCTGAAAGATGTTGCCTGTAGGGCGGGCATTGCCCGCCGCCAGCGGTGATTGGCGGGCAGTGCCCGCCCTACGCACTCAATTAAATCGGCCGAACGCCATTGCCGGTCATCGCCAGCTTCAGCGGCGTAGGCTGCTGGGCGCTGTGCGGGTGTTGCGAGCCTTTGTAAACCTTCAGCTTGGCGAGGATATTGCGGCCCATCTTGCTCTTGGGAAGCATTCGCCGAACAGCTAATTCGATGATCTTTTCCGGATGCAGTTCCTGCATCCGCTTATAGCTGTACAGGTGACGGCCGCCGGGATAGCGCGAATAGGTATCGTATTCGGTCACCTCGGCCTTTTTGCCGGTCACTTTCACCTTCTCGGCGTTGATGATGACGACAAAGTCGCCGGTGTCGCGGAAGGGCGTGAAGGTTGCCTTGTGTTTGCCGGTGATAATCATCGATACCCGGGCAGCCAGTCGGCCCAGAACCTGGTCGGTGGCGTCCACCACGTGCCAGTTGGCAGCCACTTCGCCGGGCTTGGGGAAATACGTGCTCATGAGTCAGTTCCTTAGCTTCGCAATCGCAGTCAGGTCCATCGACGAATAATCCCCTCCTGCCGGGAGCAAAGTCCCTGCGGGAAGGGGAATCGATTACTTTATCGAGGGGAGGAGGAATGTCAAGTGACGTTACGTCGCGATTGGCAAGCAGGGGTGCATCCGGCAATCAGTTGCGGTTTTCGGCATCATGCTACCCGCTGTAACGGCCTGCCAGCCCAGAACTGATCCCAAGTGCCGTTGAGGCGCTGGGACACCAAGGCCACCATCGCCAATGCGCCGGCTTCGCTCCACT
>DASRRM010000151.1:0-21539 GCA_035695715.1 Tepidisphaeraceae bacterium | reverse complement strand
GGCCGCTTGTGACAGCCACGACGCTCTGCCAGTCCCAACCTGCTCCTGGGAGCCGTTCAGAAAAATGCTTCGGCGAGGAGAGATTTTTGTTGACCGACAAAAGCCTTTCATGGATAGGGTGGGCGTACTCGCCCACCGGGTTTGCGTCGCCGGCAGGAATGGTGGGCGAGTACGCCCACCCTACGAAGATTTCATGAGAACGTTTCTGCAATTCCGCTGTCTGGGGAAGCAATACCTCGGCCGTGTGGCGCAATATCCGCGATGCTTCTGGCAACCCTCATTTTCCCGACACCAGGTCAACCGCCCGCTTTCGCCCTTCGCTGATGTCCACGCCGTCATAGGGCGGCTTTATGGCCGCGGGTAATCGTCCTTCGATCCGCTCAAACAACACCGCGGCTCCGCCTTTTTCGTAGTCGTGGGTTTGTTCCCGGCAAAACTCGTTCGCCCACGCCAGCGCGGGCGCGGGCTTTTGCGCCTCGTGCTTGTTGGCGTATGACCAGACGATCCAAAATCGCCGGGTTGGAATCTGATCGGCGCGATCCAGGACGTCGCGCAAACGCGGATCGTCCGGCTGCCAGTAACAGCGGAACGGCTCCATGTCGAACACATAAACCGTGTCGCCGCTCCGGGCATGGTCGGCCACGAACTTTGCAACCGGCCGCAAATGTCCCCGATTTCGGGGGACGGCCAGGTGAAGTCCGCACCAATAACAGCCGACGCCCACGACGTAAGCAACCGGCAGCAGCGATGCGACGCCGAGCCTCCGGGAACATTGCGCGGTAAAGTCCTTAAAGCCAATCACGGCGAGCAGCATCATGCAAGGTGCGAGAAAAACCGTCAGCCGCCCACCGTCGAACGGATAACGATGCAGCGCCGCCGGGACCAGTGCCAGGAGAATGGGTCCGCCGAGCATCGCCAGCAATTGCCGTTGGCGTTGTTTCCAGAGTGCGACACCGCCGAAAATCGCGCCGAGCAGAACCACCGGGCCGGCCGACGGAATCGGATAATCGGCCAGCGCCACCAAATGCCGGAGGAGCCAGACTGGCAGATAAAACGGCCGATGCCAATCAATAAAGGATTTGATCCAATAATCGACCAGGACGGCGTTTTTTTGCGTGGCTCGGGTGAACAGGAGCAGGCCGCCGAATGAGACAACCACCGGCAGATTCAGAACGACAAACTTGATCGCACCGCGTGCGCTCCGTTTGACGATCGCAGGCATCAGCGCCAGGCTGAGCGCGCCGAATACGATCGCCGCCGGAAACGAAAACCAGACGCCCACCGTCGCAACGGCGGCCAATACTGCCAAACGCCGATCCGCACGCATTCCAGCCATTCGGCCAATCGCGATCCAAAGCAACAGCGTGCAGAAAAAAACATCGCCGATATATGGCTTCACCTCCACGCTGTGGGCGATGACGCGGTCGGCCAATGCGAAGATCAACACCGCGACGGCATCCCACGGCGCGGACAAAATCCGCCGGGCGACGAGCGCAAAGAGCAGCAGAGCGGCAGTCCCCAGCAGCAGCGGCACAAGCCGCAGCGCCATCTCGCTGCCGCCGAGCATGCGAAACAGACCACGCTCGGCCAGCAGGAACAAGGGTGGGGCGGCTTGCAGATAGTCGAGCGGTCCAAGAAGCTCGGCGGCGGTTTTGCCGCGAATATTCAGGACCAGCGAAGCCTCGTCGGTCCAGAAAGACAGGTTCGCCACATATTGCGCGATCCGGCAAATGATGCCAATCGCGATGGCAACTGACATTGCCATGCGAGACAGCCGCTGATGAAACGGCGGCGCTGGAAATGCATTGATTTCGCTGATTTCCATCGCAGCAGCAGACATCACCGTCGTCTCCCGGGGACGTGGACTGATTGAGCCGAATGAGTACCCTATCGGCAGCGATGAATTCGCACAGCGCCTTTTCTTTACCTCCCGCCGCCGCCCTCATATCCTGCGATCATGGGCAAGCGCGTTCTAATCACCGGCGGCGCGGGTTTCATTGGGTCGCACCTTTGCCAGCGCCTGCTGAGTGACGGATGCTCGGTCGTGGCGCTGGACGATCTTTCCACTGGATTTTTCAAGAATATTGCGGACCTGGTCGGCCGAGCCGATTTCCAATTTGTTCGCGGCTCGGTCGAGGATGAAGCAACCGTCAACATCCTGATGAGCCAGTGCGACACGGTGTTTCACCTGGCGTCGGCGGTGGGGGTGCAGTTGATTGTTGACGAGCCGGTGCGCACGATTCGCACGACCATTCACGGCACGGAAGTGGTGCTTGAGGCCGCCAATCGATATGGCCGGCCGACGCTGATCACCAGCTCATCCGAAGTGTATGGCAAAGGCGCGCGGGTTCCCTTCAGCGAGGACGATGATGTGGTGATGGGCGCTACCCGGCAAAGCCGCTGGTGCTACGCTTATAGCAAGGGGATCGATGAGTTTCTGGGGCTGGCGTACAACAAACAATATGGCCTGCCAGTGCGAATCGTGCGACTATTTAATACCGTCGGCCCGCGGCAGGTGGGAATGTACGGCATGGTTCTTCCCCGCTTCGTCCAGGCCGCGATCAAGAATGCCCCGCTCAAAGTTTTCGGCGACGGCACGCAGACCCGCTGCTTCTGCCATGTGACGGATGTGGTCGACGCCATCGTCCGCCTCGCGGCGACGGCCGAATCGGTCGGCAATGTCTTCAATCTTGGCAGCGACGAGGAAATCTCGATCAACGATTTGGCGCAGCGGGTGATTCAGCTCGCCGGGTCATCGAGCAAGATTGAGCACATCACGTATGAGGAGGCCTACGGGCAAAAGTTTGATGACATGGCCCGCCGGGTGCCCAAACTTGACAAGATCCGCTCGGCCATCGCCTTTTCGCCGCGGTTTAATCTGACGGAAATCATCAAGTCCGTCATTGAAGAGAAGCGTGCCGTAAACTGCTGAAAAAGGCGTGGGCGTATTCTTTGGCGCAATCCTAAATAGCGCTGCACGATTCGTGTAGGGTCCGCACGGCGGACCGTCACGTTTAAGGCGGAAAAGATGGTCCGTGGTGCGGACCCTACGAAGAACCGAAGCGCCGGATCGCGCAACGTCATTTACTGTAGGTGGGGCTATGCGCTGTTTAGAAACCGACGAATGTGATCCTGATACGCCCGCCGATTAAGAATGTCCGGCCCGAGGTAATCCGTAATCTGGAGGCGAATGAGCCGCGCCCGCAGGGTACTCCCGGAGTAAGCGGGGCCGGCGAAACCGCTTACTCCGGGAGTACCCTCCGTGCGCGGCTCGTTCCGCCCTGCGTACGAAGCGGACAAGGCACATGCGGGTGTGTGAGGCACTCCGAAGGCCACCCCTAAAAAACGCCCTTTTTGCCCATTGTCGCAATGGCGTGGATGCAGTTAGATTTCCGGGTGCTTCGCTTTGCGGTCACCGCCCGTGGAAAAATGGACAAAACAGAAAAGACATCGCCTCCTCCCGCGTCGCATCCTCAAGCACATGGTTTGACAACCGTGTTCCAAGCCGTGGCGGCAGGCCAGGCCGTCGCCGACCGCGAGCGCTGGTTGCGCGCCGTGCTGGAAGCCACTCCCGAGTGCGTGAAGCTGGTTGGCCCGGACGGGGATTTGCTCTTCATGAACGCCTCGGGGCTTTGCATGATCGAAGCGGATTCCGAGGCGGCGGTGCGGGGCGATCAAGTAGCCGATATGATCGCCCCCGAGCATCGGGATCGCTGGCGTGAAATGCACCGGCGAGTTTGCGGGGGCGAGAAACTGACGTGGGAATTTGAAATCATCGGACTTAAGGGCACTCGCCGCCACATGGAAACGCACGGGGTTCCGCTTCTGCTGCCGGACGGACGGATGGCCCAGCTCGCGGTCACCCGCGATGTCACGCGCCGAAAAGAGGGCGCCAAGGCACAGGCTCATCTCGCCTCGATCGTCGAATCATCGGACGACGCCATCGTCAGCAAGACGCTCGATGGCATCATTCGCTCGTGGAATTCCGGGGCGGCGCGCATCTTCGGATACAGCGCCGACGAAGTCATCGGCCGGTCGGTGCTAATGCTCCTTCCGCCGGATCGGCAGGCCGAGGAGGCAACGATTCTCGCGCGGCTGAAAGCCGGCGAGCGGATCGACCATTACGAGAGTATTCGCGTTGGGAAAGATGGCCGGAAAATCGATGTGTCGCTGACGATCTCGCCGGTGAAGGACGGTGAAGGGAAAATCATCGGTGCGTCGAAGGTGGCCCGGGATATTACGCGACAGAAGCAGGCGGAGCGCGAGTTGCAGGCTGCAAAACAGGCCGCCGAGGTGGCAATGCGCGAGAAGGACGAACTGCTGGTAAGCGAACGCGCCGCCCGCGCGACGGCCGAGTCCGCCAGCCGCATGAAAGACGAATTTCTCGCCACGCTTTCTCATGAGCTGCGAACGCCGCTGAATGCGATTCTCGGCTGGGCGAGAATTCTCGGCAGCGATCCTTCGCCGGAGGATGTCAGCGAAGGAGTGAAGGTCATCGAGCGAAACGCGCGGGTTCAAACGCAAATCATCGAAGACCTTCTGGACATGAGCCGGATCATCAGCGGCAAGATCAGGCTCGATGTGCAGCGGCTGGATCCCGCCTCGATTCTGCGGGCGGCGGTGGAGACCGTGCAGCCTGCCGCCAATGCAAAAGGGATTCGCATTCAGGCCGTGCTCGACTCAGTGGCAGGGCCGGTTGCCGGCGATGAAAACCGGCTGTTACAGGTGTTTTGGAATCTCCTGACCAATGCCGTGAAATTCACCCCCAGGGGCGGCCGCGTGCAGGTGGTGATGGAGAGAGTCAACTCCCATATCGAAATCAGCGTCATCGACACCGGCGAGGGAATCGGCCCGCAGTTTCTTCCGTTCGTCTTCGACCGCTTCCGCCAGGCCGATGGATCCACAACGCGACAGCATGGCGGCCTGGGCCTGGGTCTGGCCGTCGTCAAGCAACTGGTTGAATTGCACGGCGGAAGCGTGAGGGTCAAAAGCGCCGGCATCGGCCTGGGCTCTACCTTCATCGTCACGCTCCCGGTGACGATCATCCACCCCGATCACGCGCCTGAGCACGGGCGTCGTCACCCCGAAATTGGCTCCATCCCTCTATTGGAAGACACATGCAGCCGGATCGAGGGCGTTCGAGTTCTGGTGGTCGACGACGAGGCCGATGCACGGGATTTGATCAAGCGCCTTCTGGAAGATTGCAAGGCCGTCGTCATCACGGCCAGCTCTGCGCCCGAGGCCTTGCAACTACTTCGCTCAGAGAAGCCCGATGTGCTGGTGAGCGACATCGGAATGCCCAAAGAGGATGGGTACGCGTTGATTCACAGCGTACGCGCTCTCTCCCCCGAAGAAGGCGGCCAAACGCCCGCCATCGCACTGACGGCGTACGCGCGGTCGGAGGACCGCATGAAGGCCGTGATTGCCGGCTTCGAGCAGCATGTGGTCAAGCCGGTGGAACCCGCTGAGCTGATTACCATCATTGCAAGCCTGGTCCGCAGAAGCGGAAGAAACGTGCACAGGCAGCATTGAAGGTTAACCCGCGCGGTCCACCCCACAGTCGCCAGGCGAAGGCGGTAAACCCTTGCATTGGAGGCACTTCGGAAGCCTGAAGGCCAATACATCTATTCTGTCAAATATTTGCTGCGCACGGTCGAAAGAAACCGTGCGCACCCGTGCGCAATCGTGCGCGCGACCGTGTTTTTGAAGGAATAACGGGGGTTGGATCAGTGGACCGTGCGCGCCATCGTGCGCGCGATGAATTGAAGCAAGCGATCACCAAAAAATCAGCAGGCCGAGTCTGGAGGACTTTTGCGCGGTCTGCCTGCTTTAGCAGGCCGAGCCCGGCCCGCTGAAGCGTGCAAACCGCGCAGAGAACGAGGGGAAAGGCGTCTATTCGCAGGTGAAAGCAATCGTCAAGCAACACCAAATTTCAGGAGATATCCCTCTGCTTGAAAACCCTCGCGTCTTCCCTATACTTTCCCCTCCCTCGGGCGTGTTCCGGAGTGGTCAAACGGGCCAGACTGTAAATCTGGTGGCTCTGCCTTCGTAGGTTCGAATCCTACCGCGCCCATTCGTACGCCATGTTCAAAAAACGCCGGAAATCCCCCCAAGCGGGATTTCCGGGGGTTTTTCGTTGGTGGCCTGAACGGTGGCCTTGCGGCAAAGCGCCTCACTTAACCCGATTCAGCGTCAACTGCTTTCCCTGGTCATCCGTGGTTGCGAAAGTGTCTGAATCCTTCCAGGTGATTTTCCATTTCCCGCTCAGCGAGAGTTTGTTGATGGTGGTGCCGCCGTCGAAGGTGAGAACGCCGGCTTCGTAGGAGTAGGTGGGTCCGCTGGTGGAGTTTCCGTTGGAACTGGCGACTTCCATGTCGCCTTTTGGGCCGAGGGTGAGGGTAAATTTTTCGTCGCCCAGGTCGCCGGCGATGCTCCATTTTCCGACGATGTCGCCGGGCTTGACGGGGGCGGCGGGTTCGGTGGCGGCGGGGGCCGGGCCGCGCGCTAACGGGTTGGCGTTTTTCAGCACGTAGGTTTTGCCGCTGGTGACGAGGGTGAGTTCGTTGCCGGAAAGCGTGGCGGTGAACTCGAATTTGTTGCCGTCGCTGGTGAAGGTGCCGTGCAGCGTGCCTTCGTCAACATGCGCGCTGAGGGGAAAGCGGCTTTCGCCCTTGATGATGATGCCGTCGGCATTGGCGCCGTCAATGGAGATCACGACGACCAGCCGGGAATCCTGGAATTTGCCGGCATAGCGGTCGGGGGCGGTTTCGGCGACGGCGGGGCGGGACGAAACGGCAACGCAACCCACAATCGCCAGGGCATATAGTGCGGATCGAAGTCTTGAGAAACGCATGGGTGAGCCATCCTCTCGGTTTTGACCTGAGGTTTTATCTCAAGTCGCAAGGGATCGGGCAACAGAAATGTGTTGCCCGCGACAGTTGCCGCCGCTTGCGGGAACTGAAGGAGGATACGCGAAATGCCGGAATGCCTGCGCGGAAATGGAGAGAAGAGTCGGGGATTCTGCAAATAGGTCGACTAAGGACAGAGGGGGCGAATCAGAAGTCTTTCCAACTGTTCCAGTAGGAGTAGGCATTGCCGAGGTTGACCATTGCCTTGCTCTTTGGACCCATGCATTGCCATTGCCAGCAGCCGTCGCCCCAATACCCTTCCACGTCCGGCTCATTAATCCAGTTCACACTCCCGTCGATGGAGGCATAGTAGCTGCCGCCGTTGTGAATGTGGCTCATCTGGTCGACGTTGGAGTGATTGCCCTCCTGGTCGTAGCCGTTCACCTGATAGCCGTCTTCCTGGCAGATGATGGGGGTTGGGACCCACCCGCCGGTCGTTCCGGACAGGAGGATCATCTGGCTCTTTTGCGGAATCATTTGGATCTGGGCGCCATTGAAGATCGTAAAAAAGCCGTAATCAAACTTTCCGTTGGAGGCGTATTCGTCGTTTCCGTTGCCGCCGCTATTTTGGTCGGTGTCCATGGCGGGGCAAAGATAGGTTTTCGCCGAGTTGATATAGGGATACACGGTTCCGGTCTGCGGGCAATATTGGTAGCTCTGCGGATTCATGAGCCAATCGGTTTGATAGGGCACCTGGGCAGGGCCCCCCTGGACGCCGCGATCGGCTCCCGGGAGGTGATTATCATGGTCGGCGGCAAAGGCGAGGAACCCGCCCATCAGGCTGCGAACGTTACCCTGGCATTTCACGCCCAAGGCAATATTTCGCAACTTTGAGACGCCCGGGAGCAGGATTGACATCAGAATGGTGATCAGGGTAATGACCACCAAAAGTTCGATGATGGTAAAACCTTTTGCCTGAGTCGTTTTAGACCGCATTTGGGAGCTCCTTGCGCTCAATTGATGACCGGCAGATAGGAAACCATCACATGGCCATCAAAATCCTGGCGAACCGACACCGGAACAAACATCATACGTAATTGATTTCAAGCCGTCCACAGCTAAATACTCAATGCATTGCCGCCGTTCCGATCCAGATTAGAAGTCCAATTGAGAAAACGATTCCCATGATCAGGCCGAAGATGGCCCGGCCCATGCCATGCTTTTCGGGATGCTTTTTGATGTCCATGATCGCAATGATCGAGAAAATAACCGCCAGCGGCGCTGGGAGGATTATCACCGAGAGAAGACCGAGATACCCCGCAACGATTGCCCATGGCGAGCGCCCCACCGGCAGGAGCATGCGCATGCCGGCGTCCTGTCCGATGCCCGAAGCGGGCGGCCGGTAGCCGGCGGGGTTTCCGTAATAATTGATCGGCGCCGCTCCCGGCGCAGGCATCGGCGGGGGAAGTACGGCGGCGGCTGGAAACAGGCCGGTGATATTCCCCGCCGGTCCCCATTGTGGCATTCCCTCGCACCAGACCATGTCCATCGGCTTAAGCCGCCCGTCGGCGGCGCGCTGGCGAAGTTCGGTGTCGGAAATGGGTGTTTGCTGCGCCCCGTTTTGCGTGTAGTGCCATCGTGCATCGTTCATGGGAGTCACATCATAACCGCGACGAGGGCCAATCACGATATGGATGAGTTAAAAAACTTTTCCAGAAAAACAGACGTGGTCAGGCATGGTTTCATTGGCTATTTCGCGCGGCGCAACCATCCACCAATGTGCATCGTGGCGAGCAGAACAATGAACAGGCCACTGGCCCACATCGCGCCCATCGCAAGAAATCGATCCAGCGGCACATGCCCCGGCGCAGCGAGATTGAACGGACCGGCAATCGTTTCGCCCTGCCCCGGATAGCCCGCAGTGGCGATGATCCGGCCGAACCGATCGGTGAGCTGCGATTCGCCGGAACTCCACACGCCGAATGTTGGGATGCCATATTCCGCCGAGCGCACCGGGGCCATGCGGCCGTGGAGCATTCGCCGCTCGTAGCCGCCCCAACTTGCAAGGTCCATGGTGGGAATGATCAGCCCCTGGGCTCCTTGCCGGACGAAATCATCCATCACCTTGGCATAGCTCAGGTCGTAACAGACGGCAATCCCGATCTTCCCCCACGGCGATTCCCATACCCGGCGCTGCGGGGCCGGCAGGCCATCGGACATAAACTGCACCGGCACCGACTTGGCCTGGCTGAAGACGTCCCTGCCATCGGGACCGATGACATAGGCCGTGTTGTAGTAGCGGTCGTCGGTGAGGGTTTGCGTGCCGCCGGCGATGAGATAGCGGTGGTGCTTTTTGACGACCTTGCGAACACCCGGCGGGATGGGACCGAAGAACGAGTATTCGCTGAGGACGAGGATCTGGGCCTCGGGATGATCGGTTGCCAGGCGATCGATTGCCTGCGCCGCCTTGCGCTCGTCCGGCGATTCAAGCTGCACGCCCGCCACATGGAGCGAACCGGCGGCGGGCGTCGGGGGAAGTTTTGGGACGTACGTCGCGACGGCGAAGCACGCGAGGGCAACCACTCCGAGCGCGCGGAAAACCAATCGCGGCCCAACCGACATTGCTGCCGCCAGAATATAGGCGAATCCCAGCCCGTAAACACCGATCCATAGCAAGCGCACGCCTGGAAGAAATGCGGCGGCTTGTCCGGGGAGCAGCCAGGCAAAGCGAAGTTGCCACGCCTCGCTGCGAAAATACTCCAGCCCGGTCCACAGCATTGGCGTGAGCCACATCGCCCACATCGGCCCAAAACGTTTATGCGCCTGTTGCAACAGCAGCAGGAAGATCGCCACCGGAAGCCCGGCAACCAGCCAAAGGGGAACGGCGGCAAAGTGGAAGATGTCCTTGAAGAAGAGCAGATGAGGAACATACATGCCCATGCCCAGCATCATGCCGCCATAAAAAGCCTGCCGGGAAGTGCGAAGGCGGCCAAGAATGCACAGGCAAGGGAGTGCGATCAGGATTGCCGCAGCACCCCATGGCGTGGAAAAGGCGAACCAATAGGCGATGCACGTGATTATTCCAAGCGCCACGGCATGAGGAAGCCGCAGAGGCTTGAATTCTGTCAGAGGCAGCGGGGGAGTGGCCTGCGACATGAAGATGCGCCTTTCGCTGTCTCGAACCTCTTTCGTGACACGGGCGTCCCGCCCGTGCGCGAAGCTTTGGACCCAGATTCTGCTCCTTTTTCTGGGGAGCTTTTACGCTTTTCGACCAAGGCACGGCCGGGACGGCCGTGTCACGACCGTGCGTTTTGCCAGAAGTTGCAGATCCAAGCCAGCTTCCAATTTGCAGCCTCCATTATAGGCCCCGCATCCCCAGTCGTGTAGCGGCCAAACGTTGCAACTTCACGTCCAAAATTCCGGCGATTGTTCACAACTTCACAATCTTTCTTACGTCCTATCATTAGACGAACCGAAATGGTTCATACAGGCATGACAAGGAGCGGCTATGATCACCGTCAAGCACTTTCTCGACGCGGCTGAACCGGACGATGGACAGAGGATATGGGTCGAGCCGATCGGCCTCACACGCGACCTGCGCGAGTGGTGCAAAGTCGATCACGTCATGTCGCACCTTGGCCCGCCGAAGGAACTTTGGGAATGGTTCCAGGAACATCCCGATGGCTACGAATATTTCCGCGGCAGCTATCATGAAACCTTGCACAAAGGCCCGTATCGCGCGGCCCTTCAGCAACTGGCCTGTGCCGGGATGAAGGAAAACTTCACCCTCGTCCATGACGGCGATGATCGCGACCACAACACGGCGACCGCACTGCATGAATTCTTGAGCGAGCTGGAAGCCTATTGCCCGCGCGAAGAAGAGCCGGGGGAAACCGAAACGCGACAGGCGAAGAAAGTGCAGAAGAAGCCCAAGGGAATACCCAATGACGAATGACGCATGACGCATTCGCAAAGCAGTTTCCGGAATTGCATGATTCAACAACAGGAGCCGGACGGCGCAGCGCTGTCTGGCTCCTTCACGTTATGGCTTGCCCGATGGGGGCAGCGACATGCACGCGATGTTCGCCGGAGGAAGGAAAATCGCGAAAACGCAAGCGACGCAACGGTGGCACCGGCGAGATCACGGTTTGCCGGCATCGCGGAGATGTCGCTTGCGTTTTCGCGATTTCAACCTGCTTGGAAAACCCTCCCATCGCCCGCTATAGTGCGCCGCGTCGTGATCCTGAGTCATCGGAAAAGGCAGGCGGAGTCGGCGTGGTTGAAATCGAACGGTTGCTGGAAGATCTCACCCCACCGCAACGCGCGGCGGCAACGCATGTCGATGGGCCTTTGCTCATCGTTGCCGGGGCCGGCAGCGGAAAAACCCGCGTCATCACCCGCCGGGTGGCCTACCTCATCGCGCAAGGCGTTCGCCCCTCGTCCATCCTGGCCATCACTTTCACCAACAAAGCGTCGGCGGAGATGAAGCAGCGGGTTGCTTCAGTGATGGATCGGCCGCTGCGCGATTTCGGCAGGCTCGATCAACCGTGGCCGATGATCTGCACGTTTCACTCGCTCTGCCTGCGCATTTTGCGCCATTACGCCGAGCGCGTCGGCCTTGCGGCCAACTTCAGCATCTTCGACACTTCCGACCAGACCAAATTGGTAAAGGAAGCCGTGAAGATGCTGGACATCAACACGGCTAACTTTCCCGCCGGCACGCTTCACGCCAGCATCAGCAACGCCAAGAACCAGCTCATCGACGCCGAGGCATTTGCGCGCAAGACGGGCGATTTTTACCAGCGGACTGTCGCGCGGGTTTACACGAAATATCAGCAGCTTCTCAAACAGAACAACGCCCTGGATTTCGACGACCTGCTGCTTCGCACCGCCCACGCCATGCGCGATTATCCGGACGTGCTGCACGAGTTGCAGGACCGCTTCCAATATTTGCTGATCGACGAATACCAGGACACCAACCACGCGCAATATGTTCTTGCCCACGCGTTGGCGCTACGGCACCAGAATTTGTGCGTGGTGGGGGATCCGGATCAGTGTCTGCCGCCGGGAATAATGATTTCCACGCCCGATGGCGATCGGCCGATCGAATTGCTGCGGGACGGCGATGCGGTCTGCTCGAGTACCGGGTGGGGAAAAACCGCGGCAATGACGATTGACAAGGCCGTGAAAAAAAACTTTCGCGGAAAGCTCGTCAAAATCACGACGGTGGACGGATTCACGCTTAGGGGGACGCCGAATCATATCGGGTTTGCAAGACTTCGCGCTCACCCTGACGTTCACTATACGTACCTCATGTGGAAGCGCAATGTCGGGTATCGAATCGGGACAACGCGAGGGGTGCGGACGAGCAAAACGCGAGTCACCCAGTGTGGATTGCAGGTCCGCACCAATCAGGAAGTCGCCGACGCTGTTTGGATTCTGCGAATTAGCCCGACCTCCGCCGAGGCCCGCTTTCACGAGCAATACTTTTCCGTGCGATTTGGCATTCCCACGATGATCTTCTTCGTGCGGGGCCGTAAAACAGAGATGACGCAGGACCTGGTTGATCGACTCTTCGCGGGAATCGACACCTCGGCCGGCGCTGAGCGTTTGATGGAAGAGCTGTGTCTGAACCGCGAATATCCCCACCACCGGCCCGGCGCTGTCACCCGCGGGGGACTGGGAGCTGAAACCGCCCCATGGTCGCGCCGGCATGTAATGTTCACCGTCTTCGGGGACGGCAGGCCTTCGGTTATGAAACGATGGCATGAGCACCGCGTGCAGCTTGTCACCAGCCATCTGGAAATGCGCAAGGCAGCTACGGGAAGATTCAATGTAAGGGAGGGAATGCGCGGCAGTTGGCGCATTGAAACCAGCCGGAAGCACTATGATGATGGTCTTGCCCTAGCCCGCGATATCGCATCACTTGATGAAGAGGTGGAAATCGTTTCCCGGGCGCGTTTGACGACAGAGAAGCCGTTTCTGTTCATGCCGTTAAGTCATATTCATCCGGGGATGGCGGTTGCTGTTTGCAAAGACGGCAAAGTGATTGATAGCGTTGTTGCGTCGGTCGAATCGGAGGATTACGACGGACCGGTTTACGACCTGTCAGTCCCCAATACGCGAAACTATGTCGCCGGTGGTATCGTCGTGCATAATTCGATTTATGCCTGGCGCGGCGCTGACTTACAGAACATTCTCGACTTTGAAAAAGATTACCCCAACGCGAAAATCATCCGCCTGGAGCAGAATTATCGCTCGACCAAACGAATCTTGCGAATCGCCTCGGAGTTGATCGCGCGGAACTTGCAGCGGAAGGAAAAGACGCTGTGGACGGAGAACGCCGAGGGGGAGATGGCCCGGATGTTTCTGTGCCAGGATGAGCATGATGAAGCCGCCATCATTATGCAGCAGCTTCGCGACCTCCACGACAAGCATGGTTACGACTGGAACAAGATGGCGATCTTCTATCGCATGAACTCCCTGTCGCGCGTGATGGAAGGGGCGCTGCTCAATGCGGGGATTCCTTATCAAATCGCCCGAGGCACCGAGTTTTACAACCGCAAGGAAATTAAAGACGTGCTGGCGTATCTGCGGGTGATCGCCAATCCCAGCGATGAAGTGAGCCTGTCGCGCATCGTCAACGTCCCGGCCCGGGGACTTGGGGACGCGGCATTAAAACTGATTTCCGCATACGCCGCCGCCAATGGCATCAGCCTTTGGGAAGGATTGGAAAACGCCTCGCGCGTGCAGGGCGTCTCAACCCGCGCCGGCGCGGCGGCGGGGCAGTTTGTGCAACTCGTCAAACGCTGGCGAAAAATGGCGTTTGTTTTGGATGGGAATGAAAAAAGTGGCATCGGCGGCACGCCGATGTCTTCGACTTCGTCTGACTCATCGTCCGCGACGGCCACTCCGACTCCTCAAGCGACTTCGCCCTCCGAAAACACGGCCGAGCTGGCCGTGCCACGGGGCAGTGCCTCATCGATCGAATCGGGATTGTTTCCCAGCGACGCCGACGACCCCTTCGGCCCAACCGACAGCGCAACGCTTGACGAAATCGACCTGGAAAACTCCGGGTCATCCGATGATGCCGACGCCGGCGAGCCAGCGCCGGACGAATCTCCCGCCGCTCCCGCGCCGATTCGCGGGCGGGTGCGGGCGATTACCGAGGCGGTTATCCGCCAAAGCGGGCTGGAAGCTTATTTGAAAAAGATCGGCGGGGAAGAATTGGACGAATTCCACAACGTCGAGGAACTGATCACATCAACCGCCGAGTTTGACAACGAGAATCCGCAAGGTTCGCTGAACGATTATCTGGCGCAAATCAGCCTCGTCAGCGATGCTGATCACGTGAAAGGCTCCGGCGGCGCTATCACGCTCATGACCCTGCATGCGGCCAAGGGGTTGGAGTTTCCCGTGGTCGCGATGATCGGGCTTGAGGAAGGCATTCTGCCACACAGTCGTTCCCTCGGAAAACTGAATGAGTTGGAAGAGGAACGCCGGCTCTGTTTTGTGGGCATGACCCGCGCCCAGGAACGGCTGATTCTGAGCAAGGCCGCCTCGCGAACCGTTCGCGGCATCACCGACCGGACAGTTCCCTCGCCGTTCCTTGGCGAAATCCCGCTGCAGGATGTGGACGTCGTTGATCGGACAGGAATCGGCTCATACACCACACGCCGATCGGGCGGCGGCTGGCCGCAAAACCAGTCTCCCAGTCGTCAAACCTTCGCCGAGCCCCCGGCCCCGAAATTGACCGGGCGATTTGCGCACATGCAGGCCGGGCAACTGGTCCGTCATCCGCAATACGGTCTGGGGCGCATCAAGGAGGTGGCACGCACTGGGGATGATCGCACGCGGGCGGTCGTGCGGTTTAATCAGGGGGGCGAGAAAATCTTTTACTTGGAACTTGCCCAACTTGACGTCGTAGATTAGCCGAGACTGCGCGCAAAGTGGGTTATCGCAAGGAATTTCGCTTGCTTTCTGGTAAAGTTGTTTCGTTGTCCACGTCGCAAAGGCGTCGGCACCGCTCCAATCGATTTCTGGAGGTTTGAATGCATCGCCGTGCCGACCGCCGCAAACAATCCGTTGAATCTTTGGAGTCCCGGCTGATGTTAAGCGCCGCGTCGGCGCACCTGTCCGATGGATTGACGGCAGCGGAGTTATCGAGCCTTCATGCCAGCGGAAAAAGTGAATTCATCGCCGCACAAGTTGGCCCGCTTGGCAACGTCAGCAACAAACTCCGCGAACTCTATTCGCTGAATCCGACAGGCGTCGACATTTCAGCGCAGCAATTCGGGACGATCGAATCCAGCGACGGCCAGCCGGGCGTTGAAGTTCATACGCACGGCAAGACTGCTGCGCTTGCCAGCAGCCTGGAAAGACTTGGCCTGACAGTGACGGCCGTCAATCCCAGCACGCATATTGTGGATGGATATCTTCCCGTCTCGTCGCTGGTGCTCGCCGCGAAGTTGACCGCCGTCACCTCCATCACCGCCATCAGCAAGACGATCGTCAACAGCGTTGGAACCGCGCCCAATCAAGCCCAATCCGTCGAAGACGTCACGCAAGCCGCCAGCGCCTACGGGGTCGACGGAACCGGCGTGAAGATCGGGGTGATCTCCGACAGCGCCAACCGCTATGACGGCGGGATTGGCGCCTCGGTCGCCAGCGGCGATCTGCCCAACAACGTAACGGTCTTAAAGGACGGCTTCCCCGGCGACAGCGACGAGGGCCGGGCCATGATGGAAGAGATTCACGATCTGGCTCCGGGCGCAAAGCTCTATTTTTACAGCGGCGATGGGGCGCAGGACGCAATGGTAACCGCCGTCAATTCCCTCAAGTCCGCCGGTTGTAAAATCATCGTCGACGACCTTGGATACGTCGATGAGCCGATGTTTCAAGACGGCGTCATCAGCAAGGCGATTAATAACTTCGTCGCCGGCGGGGGGTCGTACTTCAGCGCCATCGGCAACGACGGAAATAGCGGCTACCTTCACACCAACACCCAATACACCACCACCAACGGCTCCACGTTCGTGAACTGGGCCGACAATGGCCTGGCGTCCGGCGAAACGCTTGGATTCAGCACTGACGGGCCCGTCGACATTACCCTGCAATGGGACAACCCATACAACGGCGACACCGGGACCGCCACCGCCGACCTGGATGTTTTCGTCTACCAGGGCAAAACGCTGGTCGCATCCAGCACCGACGACAATCTCGCCAGCGGAATTCCCGAGGAGAATCTCGACACGCTTCCGGCGGGCAATTACCAGATGAAGGTGCAGCTTGCCGCGCTTTCGCCCGGCGCAACTGCGCCGGACATGATCAAATTCGTCGCGGCCGAAGATGCCGACGGCGGATTAACCAGCGTGCAATACACCAACAGCACCGGCCTTCGCAGCAGCGGATATGGGCATGGCGCGGCGCAGAACACAATCTCGGTCGGCGCCGTTGAATTCGCCAGCGCGCCGCCTTTCAGCAGCAATACGCCGATCGACAATGAGGTCTACAGTTCGACTGGCCCGATTGTCTATGCCTTTGATCCCAACGGAAACAAGCTGAGCACGCCTCTGACGCTGGATAAGCCGGACGTATCGGGCGTGGATGGCGTCAACACCTCGTTTTTCGGGGAAATCGCCTCCGACGATCCGACCCGGCTCCCGCAATTTTACGGAACCTCCGCCGCCGCCCCCAACGTTGCGGCCGTCGCCGCCCTCATCGACCAGGAACACCCCGGTGCAACCGAGGCGCAAATCCTGGCCGACCTCAAAGCGTCGGCAACCCCGCTGAACGGCGCTGCCGCCGGCACCTGGAACCCGCAGGGAGGGTACGGCCTGGTCAATGCCGACAAGGCGCTGGCCTATTTCGCCGGCGCTGCCGTCGCGCCCACGGTTTCGCTTGCACCCGTTACGTCGCCGCGGCTGGGTTCACTTTCCTCCGAAGCCATCACCTTCAGCGAACCCGTCGCCGGCTTTACCACTGCCGACCTGTCGCTCACGCGCAACGGCGGGACCAATCTGCTGACAAGCGCGCAGACGCTCACAACAACCGATCAGACCACATTCACGCTCAACAACCTTGCCAGCCTGACTTCTTCGCCCGGCACCTACAAGCTGACGCTCGCACAATCGGGAATCACCGGAAGTGGCCTTCCACTGGCCAGCGGCGAATCGGTCACCTGGGTGCAAACTGCATCGGCAACAACGCCGAGCGTTTCCATTGGAAATGCGTCCGTGACCAAGCCAGCTTCGGGCACGACGGCGATGATCTTCACCGTCTCGCTGAGCGCCGCCAGCACGTCGGCGGTCACCGTCGACTACCGCACGATCGCGGGATCGGCTTCGTCGGGGGCGCGGGATTACGTTGGCGTCGCCAGCGGCGTGCTCACCATCCCCGCCGGCAAAACCACCGCCACCATCGCCATCACCGTCAACGGCAGTTCCGTGAAGAATCCGCCGAGGACCTTCACCGTCGCGCTCAGCAGCGCTACCAATGCGACCATCGCCACCGCCGACGCCACCGGGACGATTCTCAGTGGGAATGTTACGCGATCCATCACCTTCCCAACCGCCACTGCGTTCGTTGCCAGCACGAAAGCGAACACAGTTTTAAGCATCCCGCTGACGCTTACATCAGCCGCGGCGTCCAATACGACGATCACCTATCGGACCGTCGCCGGCACGGCCTCATCGGGCGGCGGCGATTACCTGGGCATCGCCAGCGGCACATTAACAATCGCGGCCGGCCAGTCGAGCGCCCACATCACTCTGACCATCAAGCCCCACGCGGCGAATACCAGCAAATACTTTTTCGTTGACCTGACCGCCGCGACCAACGCAACGTTGGTGAACAAAACGGATAAGGTGACGCTCACGTGAATGCGGGCTGGGGGTTCAGGTTTCGGGTGCAGGGTTCAGAAATCCAGCCGCCTCATCTTCTCTGAACTCTAAACCCTGAACCCCTCCCGACCGATTCGCCAATTTTCACCACACGGGGGGTGACAAATTCAAACCCCGGTCCTAAGCTTCCCACCGGAAACCGAGGAGTTTTCGCACCCGCCGGTAATTTGACGTTGTGCTGGTTGACATTACCCTGCCGCGATTTATACTCTCCGCCCTTCTCGTCCCTATGTATTAAGAGCGGCATAGGGGACGGTAGCGCCGCTGGCATAGCTCAGTGGTAGAGCGCCACCTTGGTAAGGTGGAGGTCCAGGGTTCAAGCCCCTGTGCCAGCTCTTAAAAAAAGAACCTGGCTTTCACCCGGTTTATTCGAAGAGAAACGAAAGGATCTGGAGGTTTCGGTCATGGCCAAAGGAGTTTTTGAACGTAAGAAGCCGCACGTGAACGTCGGAACCATTGGTCACATCGACCATGGCAAGACCACCCTGACCGCTGCGCTGAGCGCCCGCTCGCAGTCGAAGTTCGGGACCACGGCAAAGAACTACAAGGACATCGCCAAGGGCGGAACCGAACGCGACGCCACCAAGACGGTGACCATCGCCGCGGCACATGTGGAATACGAGTCTGAAGCTCGCCACTACGCCCACGTCGATTGCCCCGGCCACGCCGACTACATCAAGAACATGATCACCGGCGCAGCCCAGATGGACGGCGCGATCCTGGTCGTGTCGGCTGCCGACGGTCCCATGCCCCAGACCCGCGAGCATATCCTCCTCGCCCGTCAGGTCGGCGTGCCCAAGATCGTCGTGTTCCTCAACAAGATTGACCTCGT
Source organism: Tepidisphaeraceae bacterium (assembly GCA_035695715.1). GTDB lineage: Bacteria > Planctomycetota > Phycisphaerae > Tepidisphaerales > Tepidisphaeraceae > RYN-428. The sequence continues at coordinate 2,958 of DASRRM010000151.1, read as the reverse complement.
CGACGACGCCGAATTGCTCGAACTTGTCGAAATGGAAATCCGCGAGCTTCTCACGAAGTACGGCTTTCCCGGCGACGACACCCCGATCATCAAGGGACAGAGCAATCTGGCCCTGGCCAACCCCGGCGATGCCGCCGCCACCAAGTGTATCGATGATCTCGTCAAGGCTTTGGACGAATACGTTCCGATGCCGCAGCGCGAGATCGATAAGCCGTTCCTCATGCCGATCGAAGACGTGTTCGCGATCAAGGGTCGCGGCACGGTGGTGACCGGCCGTATCGAGCGCGGCAAGATCAACAAGGGCGGCACGGTTGAAATCGTCGGCTTCGCCCCGACCCGCTCCACCGTCGTCACCGACATCGAGCAGTTCAACAAGAGCATGGACGAAGGCATCGCCGGTGACAACGCGGGCCTGCTCCTTCGCGGCATCGAAAAGACCGACATCGAGCGCGGACAGGTTCTGGCTGCCCCGAAGTCAATCACGCCGCACACCAAGTTTGAAGCTGAAGTGTACGTGCTGACCAAGGAGGAGGGCGGCCGTCATACGCCGTTCTTCACCGGCTATCGTCCGCAGTTCTACTTCCGCACGACCGACGTGACCGGCAGCGCCAAGCTGCTGGGCGGGGCGGAAATGGTGATGCCCGGCGACAACGTGACCATGGAAGTGGAGTTGCAAGCTCCGATCGCCATGGAGGAAAAGCTGCGTTTCGCCGTCCGCGAAGGCGGCAAGACCGTCGGATCGGGCGTCGTGACCAAGATTCTGGCCTAACTGTGGAATCAATTGAATATCTATCCATGACCTGAATTCTTTAATAGCCTGGGCCGGAAGGCCAAGGGCGTTCAAAGGGTATTCAGTGGTCCAACGCGATAGATTAACCTAACGAGACTAAAGGACTGAGTCGGATTTCCGACTCAGTCCTTGCTTCTCAATCGACCGCAAGTTTGCAAGGTATTCCAATGGCTAAAGAAAGCCGAGAAAACGTCTGGCTGCAATGCACTTCGTGCAACGACCTGAACTACCGCACGGAAATCAAGGTGGCCGGCGGCGCGCAAAAGATCGAAGTAAAAAAGTTCTGCCCGCGCGAAAGGTCGCATAAATTGCATAAGGTGAAAAGGAAGTGATGGTAAGTGCAGAATGCAAAGTGCAGAGTGCAGAATGAAAATTCTTCACTCTGCGTTCTGCACTCTGAACTCTGCACTTATTTGCTACGCCGGTAGCTCAATTGGCAGAGCAGCCGTCTCCAAAGCGGCAGGTTGAAGGTTCGATTCCTTCCCGGCGTGCTGGCGGAAAAGATGAAGGCGCACCGATTTCCCCTTCGCATTTCGCATTTTGCGAACGACCCGAAGTACCCGCTGTGACGTAGGTGCCTGATATGGCGTCTGTGACCAAGACAACTGGCGAGAAGGATATGGCTGACGAGGACGACCAGGAAACCCCAGGCGGCGGCGGCAAGGACAAGGGCAAGAAGGGCGACAAGCCCGAACCCATTCCCTATGCCTCCAAGCGCGGCCAGGCTGGTCCCGGCTATTTCACACTCTACAAACGCGGCCAGGGTTACTGGACGCGAATGGGTACCGTCATTGGCGCAGTCCTCATCGGCGCATTCACCGCCTACGAGCTCTACGCCCAGCTTCCGACATTCCTGCCCGACCGGCTGGGACATAACCGCGCCCTGCAGGTTTCCATCGCAATCACCGCGGTCTTCGCCATCGCTTATTCGCTGTTCTGCTGGCACTACATGAATAAGCCCGGCAATGCCGACTTCCTCATCGCCACCGACAGCGAGATGAAGAAGGTGAACTGGACCAGCCGGACCGAATTGATCGGCTCCACCAAGATCGTTATCATCTTCATGTTCCTGGTGGCGATTTTTCTGTTCGCCGTTGATACGGAATTCGGGCAGGCGTTTTACTATTTGCGGGTGATCAACGTCCCGCCGATCTCCTGGGACAAGGACGCGGATGCTCTAAAGCCATCGGACATCCCGGCGGTGGATGTGACGACGCCGAGTACCCAGGATAATGCATCACCGACGGTTTTAGCCCCGGCCCACCAGCCGATCGGCGGCGCGATTCCTCTGGTGATTGCGGGTAATGTCGTCCGCGTCAGCGTGGTGCCGTCGATCCTTAGCTGGATTCTCTGGCACCTGGCGGGAATCGCCGTATTTGGAAGTCTGATCGCTTACATTTTCCGCAAGAAACACCCGCGCCACTAGCGGCTGAAAACCCAAAGACTGATCCCTATGAATTTCTTCGTCCTGCGAGTTGCGAGCAATAAAGAAGACCGCGTGAAGGATGCCCTGGCACGCAAGGTCAAGATCGAAGGCCTCGAAACCCTCGTCGGCCGAATCCTCGTCCCCACCGAGCGCATCCGCGCCGTGAAAGACGGCAAACGCCGCGAAGCCGACCGCAAGCTCTACCCCGGCTATGTCTTCATCGAGCTCGAGCTGGACAAGACCGGCACCATCCCGGAAAAAGTCTGGTTCATGATCAAGGAAACCGACGGCGTCGGCGACTTCATCGGGTCCAACGGCAAACCCTCCCCCATGTCCCCCAAGGACGAGGGAAAAATGCTCGAAGCCGCCGAGCGCAAGGAAGAGGCCTTCTCGCCCGAATCGCACTTCAAGAAGGGCGAAAAGGTGAAGGTCACCAACGGCGCATTCATGAATTTCGAAGGCGAAGTCGACGAAGTCATCCCCGACAAAGGCACCGTCCGCATCATCACCACCATCTTCGGCCGCCCCACGCCTCTGGAATTGGAATACTGGCAGGTCGAAAAGATGTGAGAAGCGCCCTCGCGGTAATTTGCTGACTGCGGACGCCGGTTCTGACACACCCGCCGCATGAAGTTGTCCGGTCCTATCATTGGTGCAAAGAAGGAGCGAATCAAACCAAAGGAGTAGGTAACGGAGTGAACAAGATAGTGTTGAACACGGACGAAGTGGAACAATTGGAGCA
>DASRRM010000150.1:0-39951 GCA_035695715.1 Tepidisphaeraceae bacterium | reverse complement strand
ATCGCGACCACCAAAAAGAAGGCCGGAACTTCGATGAGACCTGCAAATAATCCCTGCCAGATTGAATCAAAGCCCGATTTGTGATGCGAGCCAACGACGATCTCAATCGTGCTTGACATCAGACAAAATGCAGCAAGAGCGAACTCCGCCCGTCTCAACATGGTCATTAGATCACATATTTTCCCTCGAAGTAGTGCGCGAATACCAACGTACGTGCTCACAAAAAGGCCGACCAACATTAGGAACAACGTCAATAAATACCATGCCCCCATCCAATAATATTCATGTGGCAATGAAGCTTGCATGAACGCCATTCCAAAGGTGCCAAAGGTCACGCTAATGTGAGATAGATTGCGCATATAACTTAAACGAAAGACGCTCAGACGATGGTCATTGTGCTGGGTTACCCTTAATTTGTATGGTCGCACCCTTGGGAGGGATTACTTGGCCCTTTAGCGATTTTAACGCGGTGGAAACGCTCGTTGCGGCCTTCGCCATGGCACGCTTTAATCGCGGACATCCGAGCGATAAAAGCCTTAGTTCCCTTGGCACTAAATGGGTTGCCGGCGGGAGTGCATCCTTTGCAAGTTCCGGTCAGTCTTAGGGCAAACAAAATTCCGCCGCCGCCGCCGGCACCGACAAATGCCGCCGGAAGGGTCACCGTAAACATTCCGCTCGAGAGATTATAGTCGGCCGTAACCGTAATGGCAGGCGCGAGGACCTCCGTCAAGGGTATCACGGCCATTCCACCGAGTTGAATACTTCCACCGGAGACTGGTCGCGGCGTAGGAAAGGGGGTCACGTAGGAAAGGGACGTAGGAAAGGGGGTCAAAAGGTCATCTGGGCACAGGCAGTTATGCGACGGGCTGCGGGCGAAAGAGGAGGACCTTTTGACCCCCGCCCCCTTTGCCACCCGAGCAAAACGCAGGAACGACAGCCGGCGTCGGCCCTTGGGGGAAGATGAAGAAGACGATGAGGATTGATCGCGTTCTCATTTGTATTGACGATGTAACCGATTTTCTGGATAAATTGAGTTGTAGCAATGGAAAAAATTAACGACCAGTTATTTGCTGAATGGTGCGAAAAGCGGGGCATTACGAGCGATGCGCAAGGTCCGCCCGGAGAGCCTCGATTTAAAATGGATTTTCCATTTCGCGTCCCTATTGGCGACTTCGAATTACAACTTGATTTTCGAATAAAACACATCTTTGACCTTCTCAATTGGAAATCCGGGGTTTGGGTCCTTAAGAGAACACCTTGGGACTTCGGCAGCGGCGCGTCAATGGGGCTTCAGAGGGATATGCTTAGAGCGATACACCAGAGCATCGGTATTCCCAATCACGCGCGTGTGTTCTCTTGTACTCCAGACGAGCGACCATTGGTTCAGGCTTTGGCGTATCTAACCAATCGGTGGACGTCGGATCTTCCTGAATCTTTGTACGTTATTTCTCGTGAATCCCCGGATTATATTGTTTTCTGCTGCGGTCATCCTGAATCCATCTTCGTGCAGGCTCGTGACCGCGCTTTGCACGACGCCGCAGTCGCTCGACTTCGTGATAAAAAGGTTCCCGCATTTGGTCCCTTGATTCCTTCTCCCTACCTTCAGGAACCTTATAAGGGCCATGTATGGATGGGAAAAATTTTGGCGGTCGATGAAAAAACTGGAAAGGCTATCGGAGCTGGAAGCGCTGAATCGACATTGAAGCCGGAATTCCGCGAGCCCATGCAGGATCTAGAGGGCAATAAAACGGGACAGGTTTGATTAGACCGTGTCGCAATCAACCCTGTCCCGTTTTCCGTTCCTGTCCCGTTTTCCGTTCGTCTTCCGTTCCTGATACCGTTCTTCGGCGTTATCCGTGATGCCGCGGAGCGGCCTCCGCCGCCCGCTTTCTTCGCCCGGGCTTGTCCCGAGTCGCGCGCGGCAGTTATCAATGGCTTGCCACGGCCCCATCCTGTACAATGATGAAAGTGGAGAAAACCGGCTATGCCATTCACTTTCAAGCGCAAGGGGCGGCTTAACCAATCCGGTCGATTTCACGGCTGTGTCGAGCAGCTCGAGAGCCGCACGCTGCTGAGCATCTCACCATTGCAATTGGGACTTGCCGGGCCGTACAACATTCCCGGCACGACCTGGACTTACCAGGTCACGGCCAATGGAACCAGCAACGTCGCGGTCAGAACTGTCAAGGATCCGACTACATTTCAGAACATCCCTGCCTATGAAATTGATACCAGCTCCCCCAGCAATAGCGTGGTAAACCAACAGTATTTCGGGTTGAATTCGAGCGGCAATTTGGTGAACTACGGGTCGGTCATCGCCAACGAGTACACGCAGACCGATGTGAACAGTTCGCCCTACGGCGGCAATCTGCCGGCGTCGATCACCGCCAACGTGCCAATCCCTAACAGCTACACCGACACCACCACGCAAACCGACTCCACCGGCACCGTCTTTGACACGAGCACCACCCAGGTGAGCCAGACATTCACCCTCACCTCGGAAATGACGGTGTCCGTCAACGTGCCGGCCAACACCTATCAGGCCTACCTTGTCGATTCCACTGAAACCCGCATGTCTGGCAGCGGCTCGACGGCCACCACGGCAACCACCACTTCCCAGTCCTGGTACGTGCCCAACATCGGCCTGGTGAAACTAATCTCCATGGTCACGTCCAACGGCACAACCACCACCGAGGTGGATGAGTTGAGCAATTTTCAAACAACGCAGGAAAAGCTCGCCTTCATGCCGCAGCCGGCGGATACCAGTACCGATACGCCGATCCCAACGACAGTTGAGCTTATCGACAGCATGGGGCAGTTGGACACGACTTCAACCGACACTGTGGCATTGAGCCTGAACACCGTCAGCGGCGGCGACGGCGCGCAGCTCGGCGGAACCACATCGCTGACCCTGGCAAATGGGATCGCGCAGTTCACCGACAGCAATGGCCCGAGCATCAACGCCACCGGCGAATATACGCTGACCGCCACAGACACCAATACGTCCGCCGGGGTACCGCCCGTGAATTCGACGCAATTCGGCGTGAGTGACGATCATCTGGAGATAAAGAAGCAGCCGCCCAAGAAAGTCGATGTGCTTGCCCCCATTCCGCTGACCGTCGAACTGGTCGACAAGCAGGGCAAGGTCGACACGACCGCAAATACCGATCAGGCGCAACTGTCGTTGGAGATCGTTAAGGACGGGTCGGGCGCGCAACTCGACGGCACCACCACGCTCGCGTTCACCAACGGCGTTGCCGAGTTCCTCGCCGGGGGCGTTGTGTCGACCGCCGCCACTGCCCTTTCCATCACCGGCGTGGGGACGTTTAAAATCCTCGTCAGCGACGTTGGTCCTAATGCCGCCGCAACCCCGATTGAAACCGGCGAGATCGAAACCAAGGGCTACCGGTTGGGTTTTCATCTTGAGGACGGTATCCATCATCCCCTTTTTCCGATGGGCTATTTTTCTGACAACTTGCTTGTGGCCACGGGCCAGGATGTTCTTCCTGGAAGCACGTTCTACATCGACTTGGTCGACGCACAAGGCGAAAGAGTAACCGGAAAGTTGCTTCCGAGTCTCACCGACTCCGTTGAGGTGATTCAAGGTGATGGGCAGTTACTGGGCAACACGGTCGCCTCATTTGACAGCTCCGACAACTGTAATGTCAATGCCGATGTCACCTCCGCCGGCGAATATACGTTCACCATCACGGCCGAGGATGTGCTCAACGACGATATTCCCGCCGCCGCGATCGTCCCGCTAAAACTTGGACCGCTGCAGGTCGAAGGTTCGGAGCTAAATGCAGGCGCTTTGCGTTATAAATTCGGATACGCCAATCAAGCGTTCGAGCTTTTAGCAGGGTTGACCAATCATGCTCCAACCTCGGGCGACCACTTCACAACAGACTACTCCTACAGGGGCCTTGACCCCACGCAATCGGTGGGCGTGTCCGTGGCGCTGTCCTCATCAACGGCGTCGGGCACACTCGTCGGCCCCGGCGCCTTCGCCCTCCAAACCCAATCCACCGCCGCGGCTGGGGAGGCTCAAGGTCCCGCGGAATCTCCCGGGCAAATCAGCGAACCCGGTGACTATCAACTGACCTTTACCGAGGTGGTCACCCCCGGCGGCCAGCCGTTCGATCCAAACAATTTCGCGGCCTTGCAGGGGGCATCGTCAGTCATTCAGAAGATCGTGGTGTTGCCTGAAAGGGCGAAATTCGCGGTGCAGCCGAGAACCCTGACAGTCGGGCAGGCTTTTTCGATTTCAGTCGTGCTGACCGACGCGAGTGGAAACCCGTTTCCGAGCTTCGACAACACACCCGATCAGGACGATCGTGTATTGGCCATCGATTTGACCGTCGCAACGCCCGCGGATGCTGGCAACGGCGTCATTCAAAACCCTGCGCCGGCGATCTTCATCGATGGCGTCGCGACCTTCAGCAATCTCTCTTTCAGCTCCGCCGGCTTCTTCAAACTCCATGCGCAGCCGGTGCTGGTGTTCATCGGCAACGACCAACTCGCTGCAGACGTTGACACGTATCCGTATCAGGCCCTTTCCAGGGTGATCCAGGTCAGCAACGGGTGACGCAGTTTGGTCGAGGATTCAGCAGCGGTAGGAAAGGGCGTCAAAAGGCCATCTGGGCACAGGCAGTAATTATGCTACGGGCTACGGGCGAAAGAAGAAGACCTTTTGACCCCCTTTGGCCCCCCACGTCACGCCGTTGTCGGTGGACTTGATGATGCTTGAATTCTTGAAGATGTGCCGGTGATTGGCATCGCCGGACTGCTCGGGATAAAGGCATCGCGTGACGAACATGTATAGAACGCCGTCCACGCAATAGGAATTCATCGTTTTCCAGTTGGCGTTGTCAGGCCTTTGCGGCTCCTGCCCATAATCGCCCATGTCAGAGATGGTGATTCCTTTTTCGTGATTGGGGTCATCGCCAACCAGCTTCCCAAAGGCGACGCTGCGCGACTTGATATTGCCAAAGCTGGCGCCATCGTCGTTTCCGGTATACAGGTTTCCATCATCGGCCCACGTCGGCGCCCACTCGTCGCCGGCGCTGCTGCTGATTTGCGAGTATTCGGCGTTAAACCGGATGTCGAGGATGGGCTTATCGCCCTGCCCAAACGTTTTCAAAGCAAATCCGGGAAAGCTCAACATGGCGAGCGTGATAGCCGGATACGTGCGCATCCGAGAGGATGTTGACATGAACGTCTTCCTCGTAAAGGTACGCCAAAATTTCCTTCACTACGTTTCCGCGCAGGCCCGGCACAGGCGCGGCTCGAACGCAATGATTCTACGACGGGATGGATCGCCAATAAAGCGAGTATCGCCGCATCAATCTGAAAAACCGTCGGGGACTGGGACTATCGCTGCTGTGATATTATTGTAACTTGCTTTCGATCCTGCTTCTCTCAAATGGTGGAGACGCCCATGAAGCCATGCAGCCGATGCGGCTCACTGGTCGCTGACGATTCGCCTCAAGGGCTGTGTCCGCGATGTTTGCTCGGCGCGGCGGTGAATGACCAATCGCCGCCACCGTCGGAGCCTGGGGAAACACAGCAGGCTCCGGACGGTTCGGCCGGTCCCTGGCCGGCGGCGGCCATCGATATTGCCGACGCTGGCGAGATTGCCAGGCGGTTGCCGCAATTTGAGATTCTCGGAATGCTTGGCCGCGGGGGAATGGGCGTGGTTTACAAGGCAAAGCAGGTGCAGCTCGACCGTCTGGTCGCGCTGAAGATTCTCCCGCCGCAGGACGCCCGCTCGCCCGGCTTTGTGGAGCGTTTTCGTCGGGAGGCGCGCTCGCTGGCCAAGCTGAATCATCCCAACATCGTCAACGTCCACGACTTTGGCGAAAGCAACGGGCTCTATTATTTCGTGATGGAGTTCGTCGATGGCGCGAACCTTCGTCAGATGATCCTCGCCCGCCGCCTGACCACCGCCGCGGCGCTGGGCGTGGTGCCGAAGATCTGCGATGCGCTTCAATTCGCGCATGACGAAGGGATTGTCCACAGGGACATCAAGCCGGAGAACATCCTGATCGACAAGAAGGGCCGTGTGAAAATCGCCGACTTTGGGCTCGCCAAGCTTTTGGGCCGGGCCGAGATTGACCCCCGGCTGACGATGTCCGGCGCGATAATGGGGACGCCGCGGTACATGGCCCCCGAGCAGCTCGAGAATCCCGAGCGTGTGGATCACCGGGCCGACATCTACTCGCTGGGCGTGGTGTTTTACGAGATGCTGACGGGGGAATTGCCGATCGGCCGTTTCGCATTACCGTCGCAAAAGGTCCAGATCGACGTTCGGCTCGATGAGATCGTCCTGCATACTTTGGAGCGCGATGTCGAGCGCCGCTATCAGCGCGCCAGCGAGATTCGCGACGATGTCGAGGAAGTAACCTCAAAGCCGCCCGCCCCTTCGAAACCGGAGGCAGAAACTTCGGTCGTGCCGGGCAGCGCTGTTACATATCCAACGCGGCTCATCGGAAAGCGTGGCATGTGGGCCACTGCCGGCCTTGTGTTTACTGTCCTTATTTGTCTCGGTGCGGCCTACCTGTTCCATTGGAACCGCCCGCATCTCTGGGGAAATATCCCCGTCCCCGGCAAGGCAATCCCCCCGCTTAGCGGACCCGCCACTTCTCAAAAGTCAGCAACACGACCCACCGATGCCGCCGCCGTGCAGCCATCGCCGCCGGTATTCATGGCCGATGTTCCGGGCATGGTCATGTGCATGGCGATCTCTCCCGACGGGAAAATGCTCGCCGCCGGAACATGGGCCATGCCGCAAAATGGCGAGCGAGATGGCGTGCCGGCGCTGGGTCTTTGGGATACGTCCAGCGGCAAGCTGATGGCGAGCCTCATCAAGATCGATGGCGATTTCAAAAAGCGAGCGAATGGGACCAGCACGTTTGGGGCAATTGTCAAGGTCGTCGCGTTCTCGCCGGACAACAGCAAAGTTGCCGCCGGTGATGAGTTGGGGTTGACGCTCTACGACGCGGTTACCGCAAAGCCGCTGTGGTCCAGACGAAACGCGGGCGCTTTTGCCGCTGTCCGATCGCTTGCCTTTTCGCCGAACGGAAAGATCATCGCATGCTCCGGCCAGGGAGTGAGGCTGACAGATGTGGCCACGGGCAACGAGCTTCCCGCGCTCGACGACAAATTGGTTGGGTGCGTGGCATTTTCGCCGGAGGGGAAGTGGCTTGCTGTCGGCTATCAGGACAATCGCGTTCGCATCTGGAACTTTGCCGCGCGCCGCCAAGCCTACGAGGCTCATGGCCAAATGGGAATCGTCAACAACATCGCGTTCAGTCCTGACGGCACAATGCTCGCCGTCGCCGGGGAAGGGCCGGTCAGATTGTTCCAGGTCATCGCGCAGGGCGATGATATAGCGCTGGAGAAACCGGCGGTGCTCGGCGATGGAATCAACGGCGGCTTCAGTTTCAGCTCTGACAGCCGCCTAGTGGCGGTCGCGGGACAGGCTCTCACGCTGTGGTCGACCGATAGCCCGAAGTTGCTGGCCACGCTGCCCTTTACCGGACATGTCGCGCTCAGTCCCAAACAGAAGCTGCTGGCCATCGGAGCCGAGGCCGAAGACGGTCAAGGCTCAATTACGTTGATGCCGCTGGCGACGGCGCTGGACCCTGCAGCGCAGCGAGCGATGGGCAGCGCCGTCGCGGCCCGGCTGGTGAAGGCGTTGCGAACCGATCCGCAGAGCCGCGCTGCCGGAAACGCTTTGGCGCAGTTCAATCCGAAGTCCGTCGAAGCTGTTCCAACTCTGATCCAGGCGATGAAGGACCCGGGCATCGACGTGCGCTGCGGCGTCATTGGCGCATTGGCACGAATCGGAACTGGAGCACGGTCGGCCGTGCCGGCACTTGTAACGGCAATGCACGATGATGCTCCCGAAGTGGTCGCGGCCGCCGATGCCGCCCTTAAGGCGATCGATCCCGACGCACTGGCGCTGGTCAAATCCAACGACCAATTCCTGCCCAAGCGCCCGCCGGCATGGCACCGTGAGCACGACACTGACGTGTATCAGGGCAGAACGCTTTCCCAATGGATCGAAAAGCTGGGCGAGTCCAACATTCCCAACGAGATCTACGGCCCGGAGGATGCATCGCGGCCGGAGGCGGCCATCCGCGCTGCCGGGCCACAGTGCGTGCCCGCACTGATTGCCGCACTTTCAGACAAGAAGTGGTACGTTCGCCTCGCCGCGGCCAAGGCGCTGGCCTGGTTTGCAAGCGACGTGAAGGCCCATTCGGCAAGCTCAGGGCAGGCCGCCGTCGCGGGCCTCATCAAACTCCTGGGCGATGAAAACGAGCCGGTTCGCTCGCGCGCAGCGGATACCCTTGCAACGATCGCGCTGGTCCCGGCGGCCGGGACAACACAACCGGTGCTGCCGCCGGCGTTGCGCGACGAACTAAAGAGCGCGAAGGGCGTTGCGCGGATTTCCGCCGCACGCGCGATCCTTGGGATTGCGCCGGATGATGAGGCGTCGATGACGGAATTGCGGCATCAAGTCGCCGAGGGTTACCCCGAAGCCGTGCGGGCGCTGATGCAGCTCGGCCCCAAGGCGCTGCCCGCCCTGCCAGAGCTCATCGCCGCGACGCAAACAAATAGCGGCCTTCACCTGGAACTGAAGGAAACGGCGGTTGATGCGATCGGCAAAATCGGTTCCGCGGCGCGACCCGCCCTGCCGGCACTGCTGGAACTGCTCGGCGACAGCGACCCCAACGTGCATGGCCGCGCCGCCGGTGCTTTGTCAAAACTTGGGCCCGAGGCTATCGCTCCACTCATTGCGGTGCTAACTGACCCGAAGCCCACCAAACGCAAGGCCGCGACATGGGCGCTGGGAGGCATGGGCCCACTTGCCGCCGCGGCGATCCCAGACCTTCAGCACGCAATGAAAGACCCGGATATTCTGGTGGCCATCGGAGCAAGACAAGCGCTGGCGGCAATTGAGGGTAGAACCGGAATTGAGGAAACGGAAAAAAAGTGACATCCACGAGTGACACGTTCATTTCCCCGCCGCCTGCATCGGCACCGACGGGTGATCGATGATGTAGACCCATTTGCCATCCTTCTTCGCCATCACGCTGGTGTAGCGGCCTGGTACTTCCACCGACTTTCCGTCGGGACCGGGAAGGGTCAGCTTCCATCGGCCCCAGCCGATGACCATGTCACCGGCCACCATGTAATGCGGATCGATCATCTCCAGCTTTGCGCCGTGGGTGTCGGCAACGAAAGGCTTGTACGATTCCTTCACCGCGGCCCAGCCGTGTTGTTCCATTTCGTCGGCTGGGTAGACGACCAGATCGGGACTGTTCCAGTAGGCGGCCATGATGCCGTCAAGGTCGCCCTTGCTCCACGCCTGACAAAAGCGCTGATCGAGTTCCTTGGCGCCGGCGATCATTTGCTCGGGAGTGTCGCCCGCCAAAGCAGCCTGGGATAAGAGCAACAGGCTTGCGATAAACAGGGCTGCACATTTGTAAATGTTTTTCATGAGCAGAGTCCTATCTTAGGAGAAATCATCGAGTACCACACTCGGGGCACCGCACTCCGGGCACCGTTCAACGGTGGCGCGGAGGTCGTAGCCGCATGCGCGGCATTGCCCGGCCTTCCGACGCCGACGCGCTCTGTATTTTACCGATATCCAGGTCGCCGGTAATATGATGGACCCCAAACAGACAACCCAATGCGGCAGCATCACCTCGAAACCCGGCGTTGAAGGATAAGTTACCTCTCCAAGGCCGATGCCAAATCTGCCAAATCGGTCCTGGGTGTCGTCATCAATAAATTTCTCCGGCTCCGGTGCGGTGCTTCGATGGTGCAATCCCGCCTCGAGCAAAAACTCCTTTGGCTTGACCCACATCTCTCCGGCGAAAAAGTAAAAGCGCCCGCAACTGGAATCAAGACTTGAGTAGCGCTGCCGGTAACAATCCTTCCATACGATCTCGGGTTGTGCCCGCCAGACGGTATCAGCCGACCAATAGCTCCTCACCCACAGTACGCCCGTCCCCGCGCAAAACGCCAGCGACATGACGGAAAGCAGCGTGAAAAGGCGGGACTTCATTGGCCGTTATTGTACCGGCGGGATTCGATTTGAAACACGGGGCCATGGCAATCGCCCCGGTCGCGACGTATTCTTCACCTTCAGGAATCTGCCTCCCCGGCTTCGCGAATCACATGTGAAGCGGCCGTTATAAAATGCATTCGTTTTGCCATGGCGACTGAGCCTCCATCTCCTAAAACGCCCGCCGCCGCCTCGATGCTTGAGACGGCGGACATTTCCGCGCTTTCGCGCCCGCCGGTCGCGCTTCAGCCGCATCGCGAGGTCAACGCCGGGGCGATGATTGGGAAATATCGCGTGTTGAGCGTTTTGGGCCGCGGGGGAATGGGAAATGTTTATCTTGCCAGCGATCCGCTGATTCAAAGAGAGGTGGCCATCAAGGTTTTGCCGGCGGAGTTGGTGCGCGATCCAGAATCGCTGGCGCGATTTCTTGCCGAGGCGCAGTCGGCGGGAAGATTGAATCACGCCAACGTCGTCACCATCTATGAAGTCATCCAGTTCGACGGCAGCTATGCGATTGCCATGGAACTGGTGGGCGGCGGAAGCGTGCAGGATTATCTGAATCGCAAAGGCGCGCCCGGCTGGCGGGCGGCGACGCGGATCATCGCCGAGGCGTGCAAGGCGCTGGTCGCGGCCCACGAGAAGGGATTGATTCATCGCGACATCAAGCCGGCGAATTTGCTGCTGACCCGCGATGGGCATGTGAAGGTGGCGGACTTTGGGCTGGCGAAGATGGATGCGGGCCAGTCGCCGTTGAACACGCAGCCGGGGACGCTGCTGGGGACGCCGGCATATATGTCGCCGGAGCAATGCCGGGGGGATGTGCTGGACTGCCGCACGGATATTTATTCGCTGGGATGCACTTATTACACGATGCTGACGGGCCGGCTTCCATTTGAGGCGGCCAGCAGCATGCAGGTGATGTTTGGGCATTGCTCGTCGCCGATTCCCGACCCGCGCAAGCTCGCCGCCGACGTGCCCGATGGCGTTGCGAAAATCATTGCACGGGCAATGGCCAAAAATTCGACCGAACGCTATGCCAATGCAAGGGAAATGCTCGTCGATTTGCGCGCGGCGTTGACCAGTGCATCAACAGCGGCTCCGGATGCCAGGCCTGCGGCGGCCGCGCTGGTCAGCAACCCATCGCCGCCCGCGCAGAGTGTGTCTGTTGCACCACCCAAATCGCCCAGGCTATTTTTCCGCTTGCCCAGACGCTTTGAAATCCTGAGCATTCTGCTGGGCCTGGCCGCTTTGGGCGTGATGGCGATTCACGGCCTACGGCATGGGTGGTTCGACAACCTTCTGCCCGCGCCAATTCCACATTCCACTTCGTTGGCCCGCGCCGCGGCTCCGGCCACGATGCCCGCCATGCAACCGTTGGGAATTGTTAATTCGGTGAAGATGCAATTCGTACTGATTCGGCCGGGCAAATTCCTCATGGGCGATGCAGCGCTGCCCGATGCCCCGCCGCACGAAGTGACGATCACGCGGCCGTTTTACATTGGCGAATACGATGTGACCCAGGGCGAATTGCATTTGCTGGCGAACACGACGGTGGGCCGGGCCGAGCTTGCCGCCGGGAAGGTTCACTGGCTTGAGGCGAACAAGTATTGCTCGCGCCTCAGCGAACTTCCCGAAGAGCGCGAGGCGCGGCGGGTTTATCGCCTGCCGACCGAGGCCGAATGGGAATACGCCTGCCGCGCCGGCGCCACCACGCGATTTTCCAGCGGCGACACCCTGGCACCGAAGCGCGCGAATTTCGGAAAAAGCCCGGTCGGCGACCGGGTGATCTTCACCTCGCCCGGCGGAAGATTCCCACCCAATCCGTGGGGCCTTTACGATATGCACGGAAATGTCATGCAATGGTGTTCTGACTTCTACGCGCCAACTTACGACCTGAAGTCGACCGTCAACCCAACCGGCCCGGCCACCGGCGTCAATCACGTCGCCCGCGGCGGCTGCTGGAACAGCACCGCCGCCGAATGCGCGTCGGCGTACCGCGCATCGCCGGGGGAAGCCGTGGTGCTGGAAGGAAAAGTCGGGTTTCGTTTGGTGTTCACCATTAAACCCTGAGCGTCATTCGGGTGAAATCCCCAGCAATTTCTGATACTGCGGCAACACCACTTCCCACGAAAACCGCTCGCGAACCGTTTTCATTCCGTCGGCGGTGAGCCGGGTTCGAAATTCAGAATTTTCCAGAAGCAATTCGATTCCCTTTGCCAATTCCGCGGGCGCGGCGACTGGCACGAGCAAGCCGTTTTCTCCGTGCCGCAGCACATCGCGAATGCCCGGCACATTCGTCGCCACCACGGGCACGCCCGCCGCCATTGCTTCGATCAGCACCAGGCCAAACCCCTCGGCTTGCGAGGGAAGAGCAAGCAGATCGAGTTGCGCCAAGGCGGCCGCCGGGTCGGCGATCACGCCGTGAACCGTCACGCGATCGTGAAGTTTCAATCGCGCGATCGTTTCCTCGATATTCGTGCGCTCGGCGCCTTCGCCGAAGATGTGGAGATGGACGGCTGAGTCGAGAAATGTCATGGCTTGGAGGAGATCGCCGATGCGCTTGATTGGGTCGAGGCGGCCAATGAAGCCTATCTCAGTGGCACGGGCTTCCAGCCCGTGCGCAGATTCCTTCTGTGCATTTCCCACAGTCGTTTCAACTTCGTGTCGCACGGGCTGGAAGCCCGTGCCACTGGTGGCATTCCCAATCACCACGATCTTTCCCCCCGCCACGCCCGCCCAATCCTGCGCCACCCGGGCCACCGATTCCGAAGGCACCACAATTTGCCCGGCGGCGTGCTGCGCAATGGCCTGCAACTTCCAATGCCACCACGGCTTTGGCTGCGTGGTTTGGATCGATTGCAGCCAGCGAACGCCGGGGAATTGCCGCGAAACGATCGCCGCCACGGCGTTGGCGTGAAGCAGGAAACTGAAAACGGTGTCAAATTCTCGCTGGCGAATGAGCCGGGCAAGCCGCCGGACCGTTCGCGGAAGATCAAGGGTTCGCTCTGCGCCAAACGCGGTAACGGTCACGCCGGCCCGCGCGAGCTGATCGGCCACCGGTCCCCATTTCCCCAGGCAGGCTACCTCCACGTTCGCGCCGCCGGCGGCATTGAGGCGAATGGCCAACTCGCGCACGACGGTTGGCGTTCCGCCAATTTGCAGGTCGGTGATGAGCAAAAGGATCCGCATGCGAAGAGAGAGTGTAACGGATGGAGGTGAGTTTGAAGCGCGGACTGGCGCTTGATCATGGCGCGGTTTATCGGGAGGAGTTCATGGTCACTGAAGTGACCATGCCGGCGTTTGGGTCGACTAGCGATTTCTCGAAACTGCTGCTTTGTCGACCAGCAACTTAAATAGTGACAGATGGTCGGCCTCGTCGGCAAGCCGCTCGGGATGCCATTGCACGCCGAGGAATAGCGGGAGGGTGGGATCTTCGATTCCCTCGATCACGCCATCCGGGGCCGTGCCGATAATGCGCAGGCCGCGGCCCACGCTTTTCACCGACTGCTTGTGGCTGCTATTTGCATCGAGGCAAGTTTTCCCGGCGGCCTGTGCCACCAGCGATTGGGGCTTCAAGTTTACTTCGTGACGCGGGGCAACTTCACCCAGCTTGCGATGCTCGATGGCCGGCGTCAGACCGCCCTCGGGGATGAACTGATGCAGGCTGCCGCCGCGATAGACATTCATGAGCTGCGAGCCCAGGCAGATGCCCAGCGCCGGTACCCGGCGTTTTTCGATTTCCGCCAGCAGTGCCAGCTCGAAGCGCTGGCGGGCCGGATCGATAGGCACGGCTTTGGGGTGATAGGTTTCGCCGTAGAGAGCCGGGTCGAGATCGTTTCCGCCGCTGAACAGCATGCCTTCGAGAAGATCGGCGAATTGAGGAATGAGGGAGAGATCGGAGCGATAGGGGAGCAGCAGTGGAAGGCCCCCCGCCTTTTCGACCGCCGTGGAATACGCCATCGGCGATTCATACTGGTCGGGCTTGTCATGGGTATCGACGGTAATTCCAATAATGGGACGGGGCATGGGAGAACAATATGAGGGGAAAAGGGAAACGTAAAGCACCCAGACCGATGCCGGGGTGTGGCGCTTAATGGAGGCGAACGGCTTGCAACAATGGTGGAGCGGACATTCTTGTCCGCTTCGAATGGTGGCAGCAACCCAAATCGAACATTTTTAAGGGGCATCTGTCACCATCACGATGAGAGTCTACCTCAAATCCTCAAATGAGAATGCCCAAGGTTGTGGATGGCGAATCTCACAATATAATCCAGGGCGAATCGCGCTTTGCCCTGGATGCTTCGTCCGGAAAAAATGACTCCGCCCGCCATTTCACCCACTGAACGCTCTGTATTGACGCCCCTGCTGAATAAACCGGCAACGGTAAAGTCGATCCTTGTTTTTCGCATCGGCAGCCTGGGAGACATGCTGATTTCCCTGCCGGCGATGTGGGCCGTGCGAAACCAGTTTCCCAATGCGCGCATTACACTTCTTTGCGACCGCCAGGTCGGGAAAAAATATGTGGCGGGGAGTGATGTCCTCGGCGGATGCGCGGCGATCGACGATTTCCTGAACTATCCGGTGGGCGGTTCCAAGGCGCGGCGCGCTCTCGAGCTGGGCCGGTTGATTCTCCAGCTGCGCCGCCGCCGGTATGACCTTGCCGTCTATCTCGCGCCGACGGTGCGCGAGCCGGCGCAACGCAAACGCGACCGTTTCTTCTTCCGTCTGGCCGGCATCAGGCATATTGCAGGAATCGACCATTACCCCGCCTATCCGCAAAAGCAGCCCGGCGTGCCATTGCCGCACATGCCCTACGAAGCCGATCTTCTTCTGCAACGCCTGGCATCGGATGGAATTTCCGTTGCGCCGCCGGGCAGGGGATGCATGGATTTGTCTCTTGGCCAGGCCGAGGAGCGCGAAATCGCCGGCTGGCTCAGCACACTTCCCAACGACGGCGGCCGGGCGTGGATCGGCGTCGGGCCCGGCGGCAAGGTCCCGGTGAATTTGTGGCCCATTGAGCGCTATCAGGCAGTCGTATCGCGCCTCATCGAGCAATTCGACATTTGGCCGGTCATTTTTGCCGGTCCCGATGAACGCGCAGCCGGCGATGAGATGCTCAAGAAATGGGGACGCGGCTACAACGCCGCCGGCGCGCTGGGCGTGCGGGCTTCGGTTGCCGCGCTCAAGCGATGCCAACTGCATGTGGGAAACGACACCGGGACGATGCACATGGCCAGCGCCGCCGGAACGCGATGTGTTGGCATCTACACATCGCGCCAGCCGCCGGGAATCTGGTGGCCGTATGGCAGCGGGCATCATGTGCTACGAAGCGACATTGATTGCGAAGGGTGTTATCTGTTCACCTGCATCGAGCGTGGCCGCGAATGCATTTTGCGCAGCGATGTGCCGCAGGTGACCGAGGCATGTGCGCGGATTCTGGGTTCGGCTTTCTCAGGCGATCCAGGGGCCTGGAGAGCGGTGCATCGCAATGGATGAAACACCGCGAATTGTAGGGTCCGCGTTGGCGGACGCGTTCGGGATGATGTGATTCTTCGGGTTTACCTTCCGCTCTAAATGCACCGCTATAAACGCGTCCGCCAAGGCGGAACGTACAGGAACATTTTCAGAGCAGGAACGAGCCGCGCACGGAGGGTACTCCGGGTGCTCCGGGTGCTCCGGGTGCTCCGGGTGCTCCCGGTACTCCGGGCACTTCCGGAGTAAGCGGACTCCCCAAACCGCTTACTTCGGGAGTACCCTCCGTGCGCGGCTCAGAATACGATCACCTGCGGCCCAACGAAGGTATAAAGCTATTCCAGGGCCGCCGTTCGTGGCGGCAGATCCTTCAGCCATTTCTCGTACCACCGGCCGGGTCGAAACAGAACCAGCGCCGTGATGCAGATTAGTTTCATGTCGAGCCACAGGCTTTGACGCCGTTGATACCACAGCTCCAGTTCGCCCTTGTAGGGCGCGATGTCTTCGGCATAAACGCGTTCCGGCGGCTTGTTTGCCCGGGCGGTGATCGCCTCCTCATCGCGAAAAACAATCGACCCGATTCCGGTCAGGCCCGGCTTGGCGTGAATGATCTGCTCCTGGATGCCGGCCGGATAATACCCGAAACTTTTGGGCATCAGCGGCCGCCAGCCGACGAAGCTCATGTCGCCGATCAGGATATTGATCAGTTGCGGCAACTCGTTGATTTTGGTTCGCCGTAGGAATCGTCCGAATGGAAGCACGCGCGAATCGTTTCGCAGGGTGATGTCTTTGCTGCCGGTGAATTCGCTGTCGCGGCGCATGGTGGCAAATTTGTAGACCTTGAATCGGCGGCCGAGGTAGCCAACGCGCTCCTGCCGGAACCAGACTTCGCCTTCGCCGGTAAAGCGTAGAATTGCCATCGCGAGCAGGAGGGGAAGGCCCAGGGCGAGCAAGGCCCAAACAGACAGGACGATGTCGAACAGCCGTTTGATCACATGCGATCGTCGAGGTATTTGAAGGTTTCCTTGTGGGAGAATTTGCTGAGGGTCTGGTTGAACAGGTCCAGGAGCTGCGGCTTGGTCCATTGCTTCGACTCCAGCATCAGTCGGATGGCAGACTCGAATCGCTCGAGGGTGGCGCGGTCCCATCCCACCTGATTGGTCACGACCCCAATGTCGTTAAAACGCTTCCAATCGACCTGCTCGCCTTCGGTGAAGAATTCCTCGAAATCGCGCTCGCCGGTGGTGTCGCTCTGGGAAAAATAACAGGGCCATTGCCCCTTGGACGCAAGCTCGTCAATTCTGGCGCGGGCTTCATCCTCCGAAGCGCATTCGACGGGCTCATATCCGACGCTGCGCAAATATCGGCGCGCGATATCGGAGAACTTGATCAAGTTCAGCTTCTCGCTCAGTTTGGGGAAAAAGATGTCGCGGTTGTTGCCGAACAGCGTCGAAAGCAGGCAAAGCAGCGCTCCTTCGCTTTCGGTGACAAAATAGCGGCGAACGTCATCGGGCGCCGCCAGCGGCTGGCGCTTGGCGATGCGCAGCTTCCACGAATAGGGGAGCGAGCCGTCAGAGAAAGCGACATTGGCGAACCGCGCCGTCGACGCGGGCAGCGATTGCGCCGCCCGCATGAGAAACATTTCCATGATGCGTTTGGAAGCGCCCATCATGCTCACGGGAAACGAGGCCTTGTCGGTCGATACGCAAAAGTATTTTTTCGCCCGCATGGCGATCGCGTGATCGAGCACGCGGATGGTGTTGAAGATGTTCACCTGGATCATGCGCATCAGGGTGAACGGATCTTTTTCGCTGCGAACGTGCTTCAGTGCTGACAGATTCAGCACGTAGTCATAAGGACCATGCGCAGCGGCCATCGCGTCAAATTCCACCGAGCCGCAGTCGATGGCAAACGTGCGGAAATCGCCGTCGATGTATCCCATCGAGCTGCGGATATCGCGCACGACCTCGGCGAGATTGTTTTCGGAGATGTCGACGACATGAAGGACTGCGGGCTTTCGCTGGAATAATTCGCGCACAACCGCCGCCCCGATCGATCCCGCCCCGCCGATGACCAAAAACCGGGCGCCCCGCACCGCCTCGTCCATCGCAACGCCATGGCGCTGCAGGTCGGCGGTGAAAAGAGGCTCTTGGCGCCCCACGAGCGCCAGAATGGCCGCATCCCGATCGACTGCTGATGTCCTTTGCATGGGCTCCAGAATAAGTCGCATACGCAGACCGGCTCGAAAGCCAGCGCAAGGGTAGTTTAAAGCATTTGCAGGTGTTTTCAAAGCAGGCGATGTTCGACGTGGGCCGGGAGGGTGTGGCCGTCTTTTGGCACCGTCGTGACACGGCCGTCTCGGCCGTGCCTTATGCTTTTGGCGTAAATAGCACCAAGCACGGGCGGGACGCCCGCGTCACGAATGACCGTACCAAAAAAACGGTCACACTCTGGCCGGGGACGTGGCCGCTTCTGTTGGCAGGCCGAGGCGAGGTGCGCATCGGGATTCACGGCTTCGGTTTCACCAGAAGATCGCGACGGCTTTTTAAACCCTTGAACCCCAAACCCCTCTCCGTGAAATTCCGCGCGCGATGCCGTATCATCCCGCCTCGCGGGCACGGCATGGGAAAAGTTCCGGCGGCCTTTGGATCGTGGCGGCATTGCAGGGAATTCGATGCGAATATTGGTTTGCTCCCAGCACTTCTGGCCGGAGAATTTCCCCATAAACAGCCTCGTTGACGGCCTGGTGTCCGCGGGCAACCAGGTTGATGTCATCACCGGAAAACCCAATTATCCCACTGGAAAGATATTTTCCGGATATCAGGCATGGGGATTCCGGCACGAAGTCAATCGCGGCGTGCGCATCGGCCGGGTCCCAATTATTCCGCGAGGCAAGGGGACGGCCTTTCGCCTTGCCGTCAATTATCTCTCGTATATTTTTTCCGGTTTGCTGTTCGCGCCGTTCCTCGCGCGCGGCCGTAAATATGACGCCATCATGGTATATGCCTCGTCTCCGCTTCTGCAGGCATTGCCGGCGGTATTGATGAAGTGGATCAAGGGCGCGCCGCTGGCGGTATGGGTGTTGGACTTGTGGCCCGATACGCTGGCCGCCACGGGGTATATCCGCAACCGGATGATTCTTGGCATAGTGGGTTGGGTTGTGCGCTTTATTTACTGGCAGGCTGATTTGGTTCTGGTCCCATCGGAGGCGTTTTTCGATCCCGTTTCCAAATTCTCCCGACGGGAAAAAATTAGATATTTTCCCCAGGCCGCCGAGCGAGTCTCCAGCAGCAATAATTCTCACCGTCCGTCGCCTGTCGCGGGGGTTGCCGCCGGATTTTCTGTCGTTTTTGCCGGCAATATCGGGACGGCGCAGGCGGTGGACACGATCGTCGATGCCGCGGAACTCCTCCGCGATGAACCGTCGGTCCGACTGTATCTCGTTGGGGACGGCACGCGCCGCCAATGGGTCATCAGCGAGGTGCAGCGGCGCGGCCTGACCAACCTTCTGGTTCCGGGGCGGTTTCCGATGGAGGATATGCCTCCGCTGTTTGCCGATGCGTCGGCGTTGCTGGTCAGCCTGCGCGACGAGTCGATCTGGGCGGCAACGATTCCGTGGAAGATTCAAGCCTACCTCGCCGCTGGAAAGCCGATCATTGCCAGCCTCAATGGAGAAGGCGCACGTGTTGTCGCATCAGCGGGAGCGGGCATTCATTGTGCCGCCGGCGATGCCCGCGCGCTGGCGGCGGCCGTCGTTCAACTCGCCAACACTGCAAGCGAAGAACGCGCGGCGATGGGTTTGCGGGGAAGGAAGTATTACGAGATCCATTTCGAACCGGGAAAACTCGTTCAGAGACTGCTGGCGATGCTGCATGCCGTTCAAAAGCCCGGATGCCGGCCTAACCCGGAAAATGTTGCATGATGCGCTCGAATGCCGATTCCACCGTGAAGCGCGTAAGCAAGGCCCGGCGTCCATTGTCTCCGAGTCGCTTGCGCAGAGCGGCGTCATTCAGCAGCCGCTCGAAATTCTGACGGTACTCCTGCAGATTTCCCGTGACTGACCAACGCCCGGCGTCGCACTCCTCGAGATATTTACCGTAGTCGGTATGGCGGTCCACCGCCGCCAGCACCGGGATTGCCGCCGCGAAGTAGGCCAGCGTCTTGGACGGAATATTCGGGATGGTGAATCGCCGGTCGAGGTTGATCAGGCCGACATCGCACGCAGCCAGAAGCTCGTCGAAATCGGCGCGGGAAACGTGATCCATCATCATGACGTTGCTCAATTCCCCGGCGGCAATGGCGGCGGCGATGCGCGGCTTTTCGGCTCCTTTACCGACGATCAGGAAAATGATTTCATCCCGGCTCTTGTAAAGTTTGGCCAACTCCAGCAGGAAGCCCAGGTCCTGCGCAAAGCCGATATTCCCGCCGAAGACCGCGACGAATTTTTCCCCGAGTCTGAATTTTGCACGAATAGCGTGGCGGTTGGACGGAGGCTGAGGCTGCGTGCGCTGCCAATTGGGGAGGATTTCCAGTTTCGCCGGGTCGACGCGATTGTGGCCGCGGACATAATCGATATTGCCCTGCGACATACATCCGATGAAGTCGCTTATATCATAAAGTTGCTGTTCGCAGCGCCGAAAAAAGGCGAAGGTGAGGGGATCTTTGATCATTCGCAGGTCCCGCGCATTTTGCGGAAAGATGTCGCGAAGGATCAAATAGGTCCCGCAGCCATGCTCCCGCTTCAGCCGCCTCACCACCGGCGCGAAGGTAATCGGCGGGGTGGGATAAACAATCAGGTCAAAGCGAATCTCGCCGAAAAATCGGTGTATTTCGAAATTAAAACGCCGCGGAAGAAACAGGGTTGTCAGCCCCTTGCGAAGCGGGCCGACCCCAAAGAGATTGCCGCATTTAACGTGCAGGACGCGAATGCCGCGAATGGTTTCGCAATATGAATCCCTTCCCGCACTGGCCTCAAGCAGAACGGCAACGTGAACTTGATGGCCCCGCGCGGCAAATTCAAGCACAAGATCGGAGTACAGATCGGAGTATTCGTGCAATTCGGGCGGCTTTATCAATAGGAAAAGCACGTTCATTCGTAAGACGCCTTGGCTTGAATCCGTTGGAGGCCCGCATAGCCGGCTAACCAATTCCGGCGGTCTGCCGGTCCACGTATACCGCCTCATCGTACCGCAGCATAACCCAATTGTCGCGCCAGCCATCATCGCGGGCGGTCGACGGAACCTGGAGAATATCCTCAAGAAGCCATCGCGTCATGGTGGCTCCCGCCTCATGTGCCAGGGGATGTCCCCCGCCATAACGGGGATTGATTTCGATGACGGCCAATTCGCCGGTTTTCGAATCATGAAAGATCTGGATGTTCATCACGCCATATGCGCCCGGCAGCGTTTCGGCCACCCGGCGGGCGAGGCTGGCCACGGATGCGTTTCGCACCGTCATCGCCTTGCTGACTTCCCCGCCACGAATCTCCAGACGACGGCGGGGAACCGCGCAGCGGCAGCGCCCGGTTGTGTCTACGAAAACATCGGTCGTGTATTCATTGCCGGCGGCGATGGATTGCACCAGCAAATCTGTTTCCCCGGCACAGGCCTGCAGTTGCTGGCGGCTTTTTGCGATTCTCACGCCGACCGACGCGCTGCCAAAACGCGGCTTCACGACCATCGGAAAATCGAAGTCGACGTTCCCGGCAAGAGCGTAGGCCAACGGTGCCTGGCCGACGGTCGGGAAGGCGTGCGACCGCAGCCAGTCATTTGTCATTTGTTTGTCCCCGCCGATCGCGATAGTATCGGGATGCGAGATGTTAATTTTGCACCCGGCCTCGCCAAACGCATCGGCATGCCTTGCATAAAAGGCCAGCTCGGGATCGATCGTGGGGACAATCAACCGCACGCCTTCGTCGCGGCAAAGCTTGAGAAGAAAATCGAGACATTGCGGGTCTCGATACGGCGGGACAATCACCGACTTCGACGCCAACTGCATCGCAGGACTGTCGGCGACGATGTCTGTCGCCAAAACATGCCCGGTCAACCCCATTGCCGCCAGCGAATCGTGGAGAATTCGCATGAGTCCCACCCGCCGGCCCGCCGCCGACAGCATAATAGGAAACGCAGTTCGCTGGTGGTGATCGGCGGGGGCCATTGGCGTTACCTGCTTCCCGGGGCGAGCGACGCGCTGCTCGGCACATTAATCAACGCCGCGGCCAAAGCTTCGGTTGTCGAGAGATCCATTTTCGGACACTCTTTATACATCGGCAACTGGTGCATCGGCCTCCAGATTGGCCGGGATTGAAAGCCGGCGTCGTTCAGCGCCTTCAGCAGCCGGTCGCGCATTTCCATATCGGGAGCGTCCAGGACGAGCGTGTTTAACCAATAATTGCTGCGCGAGCCGGCTGGCTCCGGCATGATGCTGATGCCGCCAATCTCTGCGAACGAATCCATATACGCCCGGGCAAGGCGGCGCTTTTGGTCAAGCAGCGCCGGCAGTTGCTCCAACTGCGCACAGCCGAGGGCCGCACAAATGTTGGGCATGCGATAATTATAGCCGATTTCATCGTGAACGAACTCCCAGGCGTGCGGCTGCTTTGCCGTAGTCGTGAGATGTTTGGCGTGGGTGGCGAGGGAAGCATCGTTGGTCAAAATTGCCCCGCCGGCTCCGGTGGTGATTGTTTTGTTGCCGTTAAAGGATAAAACGCCCATGCGCCCGAATGTCCCGCTGTGGCGGCCATGATAATACGATCCGAGTGACTCGGCGGCATCTTCAATCAGGGGAATGCGCCATCGATCTGCCACTTTGATCAATCCATCGAGGTCGACACAATGGCCGAACGTGTGCATGGGCACGACGGCCGCGATGCGCCGATCGGTTTGCTTGTTGAAGCAGACTTCGCCGCGAAGCTCGGCGAGATCGTCAAGATGCTCGGCCAGCTTCTGCGGATCAAGGCCGAGCGTCGCGCGGCTGACATCGCATAGATGAGGAATCGCGCCGCAATAGCTGACCGCGTTTGCCGTTGCCACGAAGGTGAGCGAAGGAATGAGCACTTCGCTTTGCGAATCGACGCCGCAGAGCAGCAGGGTCACATGCAAAGCGGCGGTACCGTTGACGACGGCCACGGCATGGGCCGCTCCGGTGAATTTCGCCAGTTCCTGCTCAAATTGAGTAACGAAACTTCCCGCCGACGAAACCCAGCGCGTATCGATGCATTGCTTGACGTACTGCCATTCATTGCCGGCAAACGTCGGCTGGTGCAGCAGCAGTGGCGGCGGCGCATTTCCGGTTGCCCGGCCGACTGCTTCCACCACCCGTGTTGCCAGCTCTGCCGCTGCGTTGGCCATCGTGAATCCCGTGTTTACCCAAAGTGAAATCCGAAGCAACCTTCAAATTTCGGCGTTTGAAGCTTGCTTCGGATTTCAAATCTACTTCTCAGATATCGGACAGGAATCTGAAAATCAGCATCTCAAAATTCCTGGAACGAGTCGTTTCCCGGCGCATTACAATCCGCCGCCCTTTCCGCCCTGCTGCATGTCGGAATAGGTCTGCAAGCCGGCGGAGATGAACGCCTTCACGGTTTCGGTCGGAATCACGCTTTCGACGCGAACCGATCCCTCCTCCGTGGCAATGGCAATGCCGATCGGCGGAAGATTGTCCGGAAGCTTCACCTTGATCGGCAGGCCAAAGCCCTGCGCGTAGCGAAGGGCCGTCTTTACGATGTTGTCCAGCGCGATGTAATAAACCGCCGACGGGTTGGCCGGAAGCTGGCTGCTGACGGATTTGATGTAGGCGCTGTCGCTGAGCACGTCCTTTTCGGCCTTGGCCGAGGAAATGACTTCCTTCAGCAGTTCATCGTCAACGCCCTGCGTCATGATGAACGTTTTGTCGTTGACCGCGCCAAATGCGCCGGAATTGCCGTTGGGACCGTAGATCATTTTCATGTACTGATCCACGGCCAATCCCTGGGGATCGGTTTTGTCGAATTCAAACTTGTTGGTGTAAGTCGTCAGCTCGACGCCATCCACCGTCTTCTGATCGCCGATCACGATGCTGGTCTTGGCGGCTTTATTTTCCGGAAGCAGCGCCATGAGGTCGCTCATGTCGGTGAGCATCTTCTTTTCGCCGCTGGTGATTGCCCTGGCATCGCCGTAGATGACCGACACTTCCTGAATGAGGCTGTCCTGGCCGACGGGCTTGGTGGGCATGACCAGGCCGACGGCAGAATGATTGGAGGAGGACATGACGGTTTTGAATGCATCGACGCCCGAGGCGATTTTCTTCCCGCTGTCGGTGTTGGTGTCTTTGAGGCCTTTGATGACCGGGTCGAGCCACTCGGCGGCAATTCCGCCAATCGCCTTGGAATCGAACGATCCGCCGGCAATGAGGAAATATTTCCCTTCGGGAAGCCCGGCCAATAGCGGCGAGTTGCCCGCCTTGAGCGCGGCAACGGTTTTGGCCAATTTCGAGTCGGGCTTGAAATCCACCAGTGCCGCGGAGTTGATGCCTGTATCACTGATGTTCAGGCTGAAGACGACGGAGTCGGCGTCGGTCAGGAAATCCTGGGCGGTGTCGACCATCTTGTTGACGATGGTTTCGATCACTGGAGCGAACGGCTTAATGGTTTCCTCGCCGGCCAGCGTCTTGTCCATTTCCGCCATCATTTCCTTGCGGTGGTCCTTGATCTGCGGGAGGGCTTTCTCGCGGACCACGTCCATGTTGAAGAAGAAAACCGCGTCCTTGGCGTCAGCTTCCTTGGCGGCCAGCGCGCTGAGATGAATGCCGCCCTTGGATTTGAGATGGTCCTTCTTGTCGCTCAGGATGGCGTATTTGCCGCGATGGCCGACGTAAAGTGTCTTGCCGTCGTCGGGGTCTTTAACCGCCGTCAGGCCTTCGCCGCCGTCGTTCTTGTCAGCTTTCTCGAAATTGCCGACGAAAGCATCGTAATCGCTCACTGGAATCAGCGCGATGGGCTCTGGATCGCCGCCCGCTTTTTCATCAGGGGCGTAAATGACCAGGGCGCCGTCGCCGCTCTTGTCGATTCCCTTGGTCATCTTGGCCTTGTCGAGCAACGACCCGAGCGGGTCTTTCATTTCCGGGCTCAGTTCGTCCAGGCCGAAATCCTTGGCCAGTTTGGCGATCTTGCCGCTGGTTTTCTCAAGATCCTTAACCTTAAAGACGGCCAATGCGTCAGCCGGAACCTGGTCTAGCACCTGGGCGTGGGCCGGTGCGCACCAGATTGCTCCGGCTAATACCCCTGCCGCCGCGAGGCGACGGACGCTGATGATTTCCAAAAGACGCATGACTTGCTCCTTCTATGAATTGCCTTGTTCGGAGAATTGATTCGATTCACGATTGTTTCCGGGCTGTGTCAAGAACGATCACCCCTTTTATAGCGACTGACCCGCCGGACGACGATTCTAAAAGTTTAAGAAATTTAGAGGCGCAACTTCACCGCGTTGGCGACGAGGCATCGGAATCCCACGCCGAGCGCAGCGGAACCTGATCCACCAGGAACTGCGTGGCGGCGCGCACATCGTGATCGAGGCCGGCGAACTGTTCCCGCGCCATTGCCGTCTCAACCACGTCCTGCACCTGCGTGTTCACCTCGTGGGCCGTCGAATACACTGCAAGTTGCGGCTTATGCGCGTCGGGGGCAGCGGGCGGGTCGATCGGCTCGCTGGCGGGTTGGACGATCGCGCGCTCGAAAGGTTTCTGCGTCGGCAACATCGTCGGAACGACCAGCAGCGCCACCGCCGCCGCCATGACCAGCGGCGCGATCCAATGCCGCACGGCCGGCCGATTGCCGGCCGCCCGGTGGATGCGCAACGCAGGGAGTTCGGTGGCGGCAATCGCGCGCGTCACCCGCGCATGCAGGCAATCCGAAAACCCGGGCGTAAGGCGCCGGGCATCGGTGCGGGCGCACTGGGCCAGCCGGGCCTGGGCAGATTGGAGGTTCCGATCAGACATAAAGCGGTTCATTCTCCCGGAACAATGCCGCCGGCCAGTTCAATTCCTTCGACTCAGCCAGCAAGGGCGCCAGTTTTCGGCGGGCGCGAAAGAGAATCGTCTTCACCGAAACCCACGAACGCCCGAGCACCTCGGCAATCTGCGGGGCGGGCATCTCTTCAACGTAAAAAAGCCAGGTGGCGCAGAGTTGCTCTTCGGATAAGACCTTCCGGGCAGTCGCCCAGAAATGCAGCCGGCTTTCTTCATTGGCCAACTGCCGCCCCGGTTCCTCCGCCATGCGATGGCGATCGCGGTCGGCAAACGTGCTCGTGGCCCGCGCCGCGGCCAGCGCGCGGCGATGATGGCTCACCGCCAGCCGATGCGCGATGGTGAACAGCCAGGTTCCAAACGGGCGATTTTCGTCGTATTGATGCAGCCGCTGAAATGCACGGACGAATGTTTCCTGAAGCAAGTCCTCGGCATCCGACGCCGAGCGAACCTGCCGCTGCAGGAACCGAAGCAGCCGAACTTGAAACCGCCCGGCAAGTTCGCCGAACGAATCGCGGCAGCCGGCGCGAGCGCGGCCGGCGAGTTGCTCGTCGCTTTGCGTCGAATCGGGGCGATGGCGATGAATCGAGTGTCGCACAATTCCCTTCGTCACGATGCTACTAATTAAACTCACTTCTTCTCGCCGGCCGTGGCCCGCGCCAGCTCGGCCTGGATGATCTTAACCACTTGCAGCGAGGAATACTGCCATTGAACTTCAACCGTCTTATCGTCTGAGGTCACTTTTAACGGATGAAGCAGGTTCGACAGTTCCGGATTGTCAGGCGTTTGCAACTCGGCCATGGCCCGTGCGCCCTCGATGAATTTGCATATCTTGGCCGCGGTGTCGGATGAATCCGTCACCACGCGCCCGCGCAATATCATCTGCCCGGCGCTTTCGCCGATTGTGAATGACCCCGACTGGCACTGGCGGACGACCGGCGACTGGATCGTCAAACCCTTCGCCTCGGCCAATCCGGCGGCGGCAGCCTGCAATATCGCGCCGGCTGCAATGATATCCGATGATAACGGCGAATGCCTGCTGAGGCCCGGCGATTTTCCCTCGAGAACCGCCAATGCCGAAAGCACCGCCGGGCCATCAGGGGCGATGACGACCGTGTCATCGCCGAAAAATGCCCCCGCGGATTGATGCCGACGGTTTGGATCGGTTTCCGTCCAGTAGTAAATCGTATGGCCCGCCGACGGCTCAACGCGATATCCGGGCAGCTTGCCGAGAAACGCCGTCAGCCGCGGCTGATCGACCTTTCCCCGCGCGATGACCACGCCGCTGTCCGGCGTGTAGCTGGTTCCGTAAACGGTGATGCTTCGGATATCGCGGGCTGGGTCGATGCCAAAAGTCTCTCTGGCCTGTTCCAGCATCCTGGCGCTTTGCGGCCGGGAAAGCCATAAATCGCGGAGGCGCTGCCCGATGAGCGAACTGCGGGCCGCGTCCGCATCGAGATGCACAAACCAGGCCGCCGCCGCCGGGACCTGCCGGGGATCCAACGGCTCCGCCCAAAGCGCCCGGGCGGAGGTGAGGAGGACGAGAAGCGTGGATACAAATCGAAGCATTTGATTTCGCGACGGCTCCAGCCCCGTATCACGGGCGTCCCGCCCGTGTCCCAATCCTAAAAGAGCGTGGGCGGGACGCCCATGATACGAAGATGCCTACGAATCGGCGATCAACTGATTCACATCCGTCGTCACCTGGCTGAAATCGCCGGACAATGTCTGCTTGGCCTGATCAAAATCGCTTTGCAACGTCGCCCAACTGCTGCTCAAGGCATCGTCGCTCTTATTGGCATTGACAATGGCCTGCACCGCGTTTTCGACCTTGGTTTCCGCCGCGGCCAGGTCCGTTTGCAGCTTATCGGTGAACGGCTTTTCCACGTTGTAAAGCTTGATCACATCTGCCGACAGTTTCGATTGGTCGGCGGTGATCTTCGCGGTATTGCCGTTGTCGGCCAGTTCAAGCCGCAGGAAATCTGAAAACACCGCATGCCCGTCCGCCAGACCGGCGGTGACGATTTTTTGCAGATCGGCGCCCAGCTTCGAGCGGCTCTGGCTGATTGCCGACGACAGCGAATGGGCCAGCGGCGAGTTCTTTAGATTGAGCGCCTTGATCTGCGCCGCGACGGCCTTTCCATCCGGCACGAGCGAGGCACGGGCGGTTTTTGCATCGGCAATAATTCCGCCGACATCCATCGCCAGCTTACCTTCGTCAACGGTCAGGTTAACCGTCGCACTGAGCAATTGCCGCGATTCCAGGCGTTGAACGAACTCTGTCATTTCCTACTCCAGTTTTGTAGTTTTCCGCCCCGAACGCCGCCGAAGCCGGCAGCCATTTCCAGACACATGAACCGTACGTTGCCCAACCAATGCAGTTTACGAATCGGCGGCAAGATCGGTTACAATCCGCCGGGCGAATTTTATCCGATGCAGGTTCCTCGCTCGTTCACACCCGTTTAATAGCCGGCAACGCTTTGGAGCCAGGTCAGGTCCGGGTCGTTGGGAATGTTGGTGTTGGGTGAGTCGATCGTCAATGTGCGCGGATCGACATACTGATGATACAGCGCGTGTCCATCGGCAAACGAGATGGTGTAGCCGTTGTGGTGCAGCTTGGCGGGATAATCAACCCAGTTGCTGCCGGGTTTGACGACGGCAAACGAATTCTCGTTGAAGCCGCGGGTGTCGAACTCCTCGACGAAGACGAAAGTGTCGCTAGGATGAATCACCTGGGTGAGGTGGGTGAAGGTTTTAGGGGCATAATTCTCGCCGTTGAGGACGCAGTTGATGGAATATGTGCGATCGTTGATCAGGTTGCTGTCGCTGGGACAACGGTAAGTGTTGCAGTTGTTGACGTACGAGTAGAGCAGGCCGTTGCTGATGTTGGCGTCGAGATTCCCGGCAGTCACCCAATCGGGCGGGCCGCCGGTGTTGGCGGAGACCAGATCGGAATTATTGGTGATCGAATACGCCAGCCACGCCGCGGTCAATTGACGGACATTGGACAGGCAGGAGGCTCGGCGCGCATTTTCGCGCGCGGCACTGACAACTGGCAACAGCAGCGCAAGCAATACAACGACGATGGTAATGACGACCAAAATCTCGATCAGGGTAAAGCCGCGATGTGAAGGAATGGACTGTTTGGTCTGTTTAATTCGTGCGGGCGACGAGGCGGAAAGGCGTGACTTTCGTTGGCCTCCAAAATTCATAGTTTCATCCTGAAGTGATGCGCCGGTCAACTTTGATTGCCATTTTCGCTTTAGCTCGCGTTGCTGTCAATATCTAACCTTTGACTTCCCCGGAAAAAGGGGGATGAGGGCGGCCGTCGGACATTTCTGGTCAGGCGAAAAAATCCTGCCACTTCCCACCACCCCGCCGGGGCCAAAATCGCATACAATCAAACCGTGCGATTGGATGTTCTACAATTTCCCCATTCTGCGTCGGCTGCTTCGCCTGGGGCCGGCTTTGACACCGGGCCGCGATCGATCTCGGCCGTGCGGGTTCTGCGCATCAGTGTTACCGATCGCTGCAATTACCGCTGCGTCTACTGCATGCCCGCCGACGGCGTCGATTGGCTTCCCCGCGATGAAATCCTCCGCTTCGAGGAGATTTGCGATGTCGTGAGGGCGGCAATTGAGATTCATGGCATTCGCCGATTCAAACTCACCGGCGGCGAGCCGACGGTCCGCCATGGGCTGGTCGAACTGGTCGGCATGCTTCGGCGAATTCCCGGGATCGAGGATCTTTCGCTGACCACCAACGGCCAGCGGCTGGCGGAACTGGCGTATCCGCTGAAGGAAGCGGGGCTGGACCGCGTGACGGTCAGCCTCGATTCGCTTCAGCCGGAGAAATTTCATCGCATCACGCGGACGGGCGATTTGAATCAGGTGCTGAAAGGTCTGGACCGCTGCGAAGAGGCGGGGTTTGCCGGGCTGAAAATCAACTGCGTCACCATGCGCCGAACCAATGATGATGAGCTGGCGGATTTCGCGAGGCTTTCGCTTTCGCGGAAGATCACCGTGCGGTTCATCGAATATATGCCGCTGGGCGATGCGGCAATCAGTGGCACGACAACCAGTGGCACGGGCATCCTGCCCGTGCAAAAAAATAGAATGCATGGGCAGGATGCGGCTCGACTGAGCTCGCCGAAGTCCCATGCCACTGTTCATGCCACTGCCATAGCCGAATCCGAATCCGGCCCCTCCGCCGGTTGCGGCGGACAGGACCGCGGAGCTGATTCCCTGATCCCCGAAGCTGAAGTTCGGGCGATCATCGAAAATGAACTCGGCCCCCTGGCGCCGGTTGATGACCACAATGAGCCGGGCGTCGGGCCGGCCAACGTTTACAAGCTCGCCCTGGGAAATCCGCAGGGACGAATAGGCTTCATCAGCGCAATGTCGGCCCCCTTCTGCGCCACCTGCAACCGCCTGCGTTTAACCGCCAACGGCGTGCTGCGATCCTGCCTGTTTGAGGGAGGCGAAGTCAATATCCGCAAGATGGTTCGCGAAACCGCCGATGCTTCGGCGCGGCGAAAAGCCATTGCCCGCGCGATGACCGATTGCGTACGGCTGAAGCCTGACGTGCATAGCCGCCATGGCAATGAACAGATGAGCCGGATTGGGGGATGAGGCGATTTTTCGTATCAGTAAGTCTGTCTCCAAGGTTTTTTGATGACATAAGTGGTTCAGTTTGAGGAATCACTGCCCGCCAACGTCTTGCGCGGTAAACGATCCCAGGTTTTTTTGCTAATACAAATGGATCGATTCCGCTGGGTCTACTTCCGTTTCAACTGGAGGGTTGGCAACTTGCTTCGAAGAATGATTGTGACCGGCATTTCGGCCGCGATGGCGGTTTCGGCGTCGCGCGCCGCATTAGCGGCTGACGATTATACGCTCGCGCGTTCGATGCCCGAATATGTGGCGGCCCTCGGCGGAAACGTAGCGCAGGACCGGGAGGACGCGGAAGTGGCGCTGTCGCTGCTTGCGGCCAGCGATTACGACAAACTGCTCGTCGAGGCCCGCAAGCCAGGGCTTAAACTGCAAACGGCCGCGCGCCTAAAGGTGATTCTCGACCGTGAAAAGCCGCGGAACGAAATTCGCACGCAGTTGCGTGCGACACGGATGGTCAGCCGGATCTGGAACGAGAAGACGGCTATTGAAAGCTACGACAAGGTTGGAAGGAAGAATCCCAAATGGGACGCCGACGCGCGCAAGGGGATTCAGATGTTTGTCGATAATTCCCAGGGCCAGCAGCGCGTGCCGCTGGAGAACGCCATCGCGGCAGGCTGTAATGATCCATTCGTGCTCTATTGCGAGGCGCGCTCGCTGGAGCAATGGTCGCCGGCCGATCGGGCCAGCATTGATCGATTCTATGAATTAGCCATGGCCGGGTTCCGCAAGAGCGATTATCCGGCCATGCGCATGGCCTACTCAGCCGCGGCGTTTTTCCGATATCACCTCAACGAAGTGTTCTGGAAAGACCCCGCCACGGCCAAGCAGGGCGTTCCGCCGGCGGTGGCAAAGGAGCTGGACGATGCCCGTGGCCTTTCTTACGGGATCTGGGCAAAGTTTCTTGAGGACAAGCCACCGTCTCTGTTTGTGATTGGCCTGGGTGGTCAGATACTGGACAATTTCGACAGCCGCACCATCGACCGAAAGGTGCCGTTCGACGTGATGTATGCGGCGTTGGAAAAGGCGATGCCGAACAGTTCCACCCTCTATTTATTCAAGGGCGATTTTTACATTAAATACGCCTGGGAAGCGCGCGGCGGAGGATATGCCAACACCGTTACCCCGCAACAATGGAAGCTGTTTTTCGAGCGCCTGGCGATCGCGGATGAAGCGCTGAACAAGGCGTGGGACCGCGATCCGCATGATGAGCGCATCCCCACGCTGATGCTGAAGGTCGAGTTGGGGGAACACAAGGGACCTGCCGTCGAGAGAAAATGGTTCGACCGCGCGATGAGCGTGAATCCGGATGATAAGTCGGCATGCTACCAACTCATGACATATCTTCTTCCCAGGTGGTATGGCTCGGATGAAGCCGTGCTGGCGTTTGGGCGGGAATGCTATAACTCAGGAAATTGGAGCGGCGGCATCACGTCGCAGTTGATTACCGCGCATAACGTGATTTCGTCTGCGTATACTCCCGCGGAGAAGGCGAGGTATTTCAGCCAGCCGGCCGTGTGGCACGATATCCAGTTGATTGAGGAGCCGTATCAGCGGGTGATTCCGGGGAACAACTCCCAGCACAGCGAATATGCATATCTCGCGTCGGAGGCGGGCCACTGGGACATTGTGCAAAAGCAGTTCGACATCATGGGAAATAACGCCGTGCCGGCAAAGTTCGGCGGACTCGAAGTCATGCAGGGTATTCGCAATGAGGCGGCAAGCAAAGCCAAAGGCGCAACGCCCTGATGGCAGGCGAATTTTTGCCACGTTTCGCTATCATGCCCCGCCATGGGCAAGGAGAGGAATGATTTTCTCGATCGGATCACGTATCTCGGGGTGCGGCTCGTATCGGCGGCTTTGCACTGCTTCCCCGTCGACACCAACCTTCGCACGGCACAATTCATCGGGCAGGGAATGTATCTGATCGACCGCAAGCACCGCCAACGCGCCATGCACAACCTCCGCCGAAGCTTCCCGGCAATGTCCGAGCGGCAACTTCGCCTTCTTGTCGCAGAGAGCATGCAGCAACTGGTCATGCTGGCCGTCGAGATTCTCTTCACCACCCGGCTTATTCGCCTTGACACCTGGGCGGGTTATTGCACGCTGGAAAACTTCGCCGACGTGCTGGCGCTGCTGCTCAAACGCGGGCAAGGCGTCATCATGCTCACCGGGCATTACGGCAACTGGGAAATCCTGGGCTATGTGCTGGCAACCCTGGGATTTGAAACCACCAGCGTCGCCCGGCCGCTCGATAACCCTTATCTCAACGACTGGATCATGGGCGTGCGCGAGCGCCAGGGGCAGAAAATCGTCGGCAAAAAGGGCGCAACCACGGAGGTTGTCGAAGTGCTCGAACGCGGCGGCGCGGTGGGATTCATTGCCGACCAGAATGCCGGGTCGAAGGGAATTTTCGTCGACTTTTTCGGGCGAAAAGCCAGCACCTACAAATCGATTGGCTTGCTGGCGATGCAATACAACGTGCCGGTGGTGATCGGATACGCCCGGCGGACCCATGGGCGCTTTCAATTTCGACTGGGCGTGCAGGATGTAATTTACCCGCAGGACTGGAAGGACCAGGATGACCCGCTGCGCTACATCACGCAACGATACACCCTGGGCATCGAGAATGTGGTGCGCGATGATCCGGGGCAGTATCTCTGGAGCCATCGCCGCTGGAAAACCCGGCCCAAAGGCGAAGAGCCCGAGGCGTATGATTGAGTGCAATCACTTCGCCGCGCAAGGGGGATCCGACGGGTTGACCTCACGATGACGGCACTTGCGTTGGAAGCGCGTATTCGCGGGGGATTATTTACTCAAGCTGAGCGGTTTTTGCGCCAGAGCGGTAAACGCGGCCCTAACTTGTGTCCATGAAGTGCAAGAAGCCTCCACGCCGGGGCAAGCGGCGCGCACAACCGTGGTTAGCGCGAACAACGTGGTCGTCGCGCCGCCCCGGATTTAGGGAGCGCTCCGCAAGTCCGGGGCGGTATTCTCCGCAAAAACCGCTCAGTTTGAGAATTTAGTAGTCGATGTAGGGCGTGCCGGAAGTGTCGTTGCCGGTGGCATTGGCTCTCACTGTCCCATTGCCGGCAGCGTCCACCGCGTAGACCCAGCCAACACCGGTGCCACCAGGGGGTCCGAGAACAGTCAGGCGCGTGGTGGAACCGACAGGCAGTGAGGGAATGGATTTGAGATAGGGGCCGTAGGTGATGATGCCGTTTCCCGGGTTGCTCGACAGGACTGTGCCGTCAGAGGTGGTCAGGCCCATCAGTTGGCTATTCACCTGGTTGGCGTCTGGATATTGCCCGTTGTGTTCGGCCTGGTACATCTCCAGGGCGTTTCGCAGGATTTGTAAATCCGCCGCCAGCGCCGCTTCACTGGCGCCGCTTGCACCGCGGCTCATTTTGGGAATGGCGATGGCGGCGATGATTCCAATAATAACCACCACGATCACCAGTTCGATGAGGCTGAATCCCCGTCGTGATTTTCGGAGTGGAATTGCCATGCCTGCCTGGATCAACCTCTCTCTGACGACAGCATCGTCTGTTCGTGAGATCGGCCAAGTGCGGCACTGACTTTTGCCCCGCCCTTCCCCAAATCCCCCACGCCACGCAAACGTTCGGTTCCCATAACACCAAATGCCGGGAAGAATCCAGGTCTTCACGGATATCCCCGCGAATCATGTTTTCACAACAAGCTCCTGACAAAAGCTGAAAGTGAACGCCAAGACGCCAAGGACTCCAAGCAAAGCCGCCGGGAATGCGGTGGATTCTTCTCCTCTTTCCGAACCTGGCGCTCCTGGCGTCTTGGCGTTCAACCCATTTTGTTAGGAGCTCAAGAGATTTGTAACCGCACAAGGTGAGCATCACGGCACCGTTTCTTGCAGTACTTTCAGGGCTGATTCCACCGCCGGATCGTGGACCAGGGTTGCCACGAACTGTGCGTTTTGTTCTGGAGGGACGGGAACGTATTTTCCGGTGGCCGTGGTGTAGACTGCGCCGTTGGCATCCACGATGCGGCCGGTCACTTCGATCAGCCGGGAGCGCATGGCCTGGATCTTCGCCTCAACGCGCAGCGGCAGGCCGGCCGAAACGCTTTGCCGATAGCGCACATTTAATTCGCCGCAGACGCAAAATCGCCGCCCACCCCAGGTGGCGGCCCAGACCATCGCTTCATCAAGAACGGTGGCGAGGATTCCGCCGTGGATGATTCCCTCAAAACCGATGTGCTCAGGGCGCGGGATGAATTCAGTGGTTACAACGCCGTCGTGCAAGTCCACGTGAAGACTGAGCTTCAACCCGTGGGGATTTTGCCGGCCGCACACAATACAGCCAGGTGTGTGGGGAAGTTCAGTGGACGGCATCGGGGGAATTGAAGGCCGGCGAATTGGCGCCAACGTCGCAAGTTCAATCGTTTGCAATAATCGCCGCGCCGGCCAGGGGTGGTGCTTCAGCTTCGCCTTCGCTCCCGGCTTCCTTGTTCATCTTCCAAAGAGCATGAAGCGAGGCGAAGCCGACGTAGAAGTATCCGCCGGCGAAGATCACCAGGAATGGAATGGTGCCATACCCGAAGTGATACCAGAGGGCGATCATGATACAGACCGACATGTAAGCGCCGAAGGCAATCTCCAGCATGGGAAGCCACAGGCGCTTGAGGGTCATCACGCCTTGATGGCGCAATTTAGCCCGCTTTTGTCCCATCACGCCGTACTTGGGCGTGCGGACAAATTCGCTGGGCTTGCGGCGGATGGCGCCCCATACGGCTTCAAAGACAGCCTTGGCGTTATTCAAGCCGATGCCGATGCCCAGGCCCATCAGGAATGGCAGATAGAGGAGGGTTTTCCATCCGGCTTCCTTGCCGAACAACTCGCGCTGGCCGAACACAAAAAACGTGCTTGCTGAGCAAGTCGCCAGGATAAAAAGCCCGACGTTAAAGAGGAAATGGCCCCAGGTTGGCTCTTTGAGCGGGGCGACCATGTGCTGATCATCGACGGTATAGGTGCCGAAGAATACTGGATAGATTAACAGCGTCAAAAGAACCATCAGCGGATAGACCACGGTGTTGGTCAGGTGGAAGAATGCTTCGGTCTTGATGCCGTAGGAAAGATCGCGCGAGCGGAGGATTCGCGGCAGCAGCTTGATGGCCGTCTGCACGCTTCCCTTGGTCCAGCGGTGCGCCTGCTGCTTGAAGCCGATCATTTCCGGTGGCAACTCCGCCGGGGCGCAGAACTGCGGCAGATAGACAAACTGCCAGCCCTTCATTTGCGCGCGATAGGAAAGATCGAGGTCTTCGGTGAGGGTGTCATGCTGCCAGCCGCCGGCGTCGTTAATGGTATCGCGGCGCCAGACGCCTGCGGTGCCGTTGAAGTGCATGAACCGACCGCTGCGATTGCGGGCGGTGTGCTCGATGACGAAATGCCCGTCGAGGAAGATCGCCTGGCTCTTGGTCAAAATGGAGGCGTCGCGGTTGAGGTGATCCCAGCGCACCTGCACCATGCCGATCTTCGGATCGTGAAAATAATTGACGACGTTGCGGAGGATGTCGCGTGGCGGGATGAAGTCGGCATCGAAAATGGCGATGAAATCGCCCGTTGCCTGTTCCATCCCATCGGCCAAAGCACCGGCCTTGTAGCCGACACGGTTGGTGCGATGAATATACTTGATCGGGTAGCCGCGGGCGGCCCATTCTTCGCAGGTCTTGCGGGCAATTTCCACCGAATGATCGGTGCTGTCATCCAGCACCTGGATTTCCAGCCGATCCAGCGGGTAATCGATCTGACAGGTATGCCGAATCACGCGCTCGGCCACCTGATCTTCGTTAAACATCGGCAACTGCACGGTAATTCGCGGCAGCGTGGTGAATTTTCCCTTGGGCTCGTAGATGTGATCCCGGTGCTTTAAATACAGGTAGACCAGGACATAGCGATGGAAGCCATAAAGCGCAACCAGCGCCAGCACCGAGACATAAATCGCAACGAGCCCTTGTTGTACGAGTTGCACCCACCACATAAATAACATGTCTCTCTGGGATCGAGGTCCCGTTGCCGGCGGTGCCGGTTGGAAAGGCACAAATCGTCAAAGCGGTCGAGAAGCGAACGGAGCATTCTAAAGAAAACTGCCGTTCGGTGTCAAACATTCGGCCGGTTGGCGCGGGCAGTATCGCACAATTCAAGACAACCGACAAACAGAATTGTTTCCATTAAATTTAACGCACGAGATTCCGGGATATTGCCGGGTCCATATGCCAAACAGGGGTGGCGACTGAAGTCGCCACCCCGGAATGGTTCGTAATCTGTCTGGCGCGACACAATCGGCACATCTTACGCCTGCGCTGCAGGAGCATTGTCGCCGGCCGGCGCGGCTTCGCCGCCCTTGCGCTGTTTGGAAACGCGCGAGGCGAATTTCGCCTTCCGATCATTGCGCTTGCGACGCAAGCCGGAACTTCGGCGGGCCGTCCCGGTGGGCTTGGAGTCTTCGGTCAAAAGCTGCAGGATCACCAGACTTCCGCCGTCGCCGATGCGATAGTCACTCAGCTTGATGATGCGGGTATAGCCGCCGTCGCGGTCGGCAAACTTGGGGGCGACGTCCTTGAAGAGCTTCTGCACCACCTTTTCGCCGGTGAATTCCTGCTCTTCGTCCACCAGCCGCCGATCGTGCATCAACTGCGTGACCCGGCGGCGATTGTTCACTGAATCAGTCCGCGCCAGGGTGATCAGCTTCTCGGCAAACCCGCGAACCTCCTTGGCGCGCGGCAACGTCGTGCGAATCTTGCCGTGCTCGAAGAGGCTCTGAACCATATTGCGGCGAAGCGCCGCCCGATGCTCGGTGTCGCGGCTAAGCTGACGGCCACGGATGCGATGACTGCTCATTGTGATGTCCTTCCATCCGCAACGCCCCGGGGCGTGGTCACTTCAGTGACCATGGGATGCTGATGAATCAATATCCGATCGAAAAACTCAGGCCTAATTTGAAATCCAAAGCTCGAAATCCGAAATTCGAAATCTCAGATTTGAATTCCAGATTCCAGATTCTCACTCGCCCTCACTGGCAATCGCCTCGGCGCTTTCATCTCCGTCAAGACCCTGCCCAGCGCCGGCAGATTCCAAATCCATGCCCAGGCTCAGGCCCATATCCGCAAGCTTGCGTTTTACCTCGCGAAGGCTGGTCTTGCCGAAGCTGCGAACCTTGAGCAAATCCGAATCCGTCTTCTTTACCAGGTCGCGCACGTTCTGAATCTTGGCCGATTCCAGGCAGTTATTCGCCCGAACGCTCAGATCCAGCTCCTGCACCGTCATGTTCAGCTTCTGCTGCAGTTCCGGATCGATGGTGGCGCGATTCGCATCGCGCAGGGCCTCGATCGCCTCGTCGTTTGCGGTTTCCGAGCCGAGCTCGAAGTACTGCACGAACGGATTGAGGTGCTTGCGCAGAATCTTGCTGGCTTCAACCAGCGCCATTTCCGGGCTGATCGTCCCGTTGGTCCAGATTTCCAGAATCAACCGGTCGTAGTCGGTTTTCTGGCCGACGCGGGCGTCTTCGGTTGCATAACGCACGCGCGTCACCGGCGAATAGACGCTGTCGATCGAGATCTGGCCCAGTTCCTGTTCCTCGGCTTCGCCGGTATTTTCCGAAGCCGTCACATAACCGCGGCCTTTGTTCACCATCAGGGTGATTTCAAACGGCATATCTTCGGTCAGCGTGGCGATCACCAAGTCCTTATTCACGACGGTGATGGCCGGGTCGGCATCGATCATGCCGGCGGTAATCGCCCCGGCTTTCTTGACCGAAATCTTC
The DNA here is from genome assembly GCA_035695715.1 of Tepidisphaeraceae bacterium. Lineage (GTDB taxonomy): Bacteria > Planctomycetota > Phycisphaerae > Tepidisphaerales > Tepidisphaeraceae > RYN-428. The sequence continues at coordinate 1,945 of DASRRM010000150.1, read as the reverse complement.
ATTTCCTTGGGCTCGTCGGCGTCGAGCTTCACAACCAGCGCCTTGATGTTCAGGATGATGTCGGTGACATCCTCCATCACGCCCGGCAGGCTGGAAAATTCGTGATCCGCGCCCTTGATGCGGATGTGGGTGACAGCCGCCCCTTCCAGCGAAGAAAGCAAAATCCGCCGCAGGCTGTTGCCGACGGTGGTGCCAAAGCCGCGCTCGAACGGCTCGGCGCTGAATTTCCCGTAGGTGTCAGTGGAAGCCTGTTCATCGCGAACCACCCGCGAGGGCAGTTCCAGTCCACGCCATCGAATACGCATAATTAGGTTCTCCTCGTGCCCTGAATCTGAATTGCGGAAAGTTCCCGCCCCCACCATTGGGGGCCATCTGTACTTCCGCCTCGTCGGATGAGGGCTTTTTTGTCAGTTGTCAGTTGTCAGTTGTCAGTTGTCAGTTGTCAGTTGTCAGTTGTCAGTCAGTCGTCGGTTGTCATGAAATGCTGTTAATTGCCGTGGCAACTGACCACTGACAACTGACAACTGACCACTGACAAAACTGACAATTCTTACACTCGCCGCTTCTTTGGCGGCCGGCAGCCGTTGTGGGGAAGCGGGGTTACGTCTTCAATTCCGGTGACCTTGATCCCGGCGTGCTGCAATTGCAGGATTGCCTGCTCGCGGCCGGCGCCCGGACCCTTTACCTTTACCTCAACTTCGGTCATCCCATGCTTGCGGGCGGCGTTGGCGGCGTTTTCAGCGGCCCGGCCGGCGGCGAAGGGCGTGCTCTTTCGCGCGCCCTTGAATCCCACCGTTCCCGCCGACGCCCAGGAGATCGTCTCCCCATTGGTGTCGGTGATGGTGATCATCGTGTTGTTGAACGTCGCCTTGATGTGCGCCACGCCGCGTGTCACGCCCTTGCGGATGCGCTTCTTGGCGGCGGCCTTTGCGCCCTGGGCGGGTTTGCCTGTTGCTTGTTCTGCCATGGTCGAATTTCCTGTTCTTTCAGAGTTCGCGGATCTTCCGGCCAAACGACCGTCCCCGCGAAACAGTCAAATTGAGCATGGGACGTGGAACGAGAGACGCTCCACGCTTCACGCTCCACTTTCAATTACTTGCCGAGTTCCTTCACGCCCTTCTTGCCGGCGACGGTCTTGCGCGGGCCCTTGCGGGTGCGGGCATTGGACCGGGTGCGCTGGCCGCGGACGGGGAGCGACTTGCGATGCCGAAAGCCGCGATAGCTGTTGATTTCGCGGAGACGCCCGATGTTCTGCTGGACCGAGCGGCGCAGGGCGCCTTCGACCAGCCAGCCCTTGTCCAATACGCCGATGATCTTCGCCAATTCGTCTTCCGACAAATCCTTGGCGCGGCGCTGGGGGTCGATGCCGACCTCTTTGAGGATCTGCCGGCTGTTGGTGCGGCCGACGCCGTACAAATAAGTCAGGCTGATCCAGATGGGCTTGTCCGCGGGAATGTCTACGCCAGAGATACGTGGCATTTTGAATGCTCCAATTGCGAGTTGTCAGTTGTCAGTTGTTGGTCGTCAGTTGTGAAAACGCGAAATGGCTTTTCGGCAACTGACCACTGACCACTGACAATAGTTTACCCTTGCTTCTGCTTATGCTTGGTATTGGTGCAGATGACCCGCACGATGCCTTTTCGCCGCACGATCTTGCAGTTTTCGCAGATTCGCCGGACGCTGCTACGAACCTTCATGATCCTGTCCTCTCAATGGGCCGGGGCATAAAAGCAACCGGCGAATCGTCTACTATAGCCGAACTGTTTGGAAATCACAAGGCAGTGGCATGGGCATCCTGCCCATAGGGTGCATCCGGCAATCAGTTGCGGTTTTCGGCATCATGCTACCCGCTGTAACGGCCTGCCAGCCCAGAACTGATCCCAAGTGCCGTTGAGGCGCTGGGACACCAAGGCCACCATCGCCAATGCGCCGGCTTCGCTCCACT
>DASRRM010000149.1:0-9694 GCA_035695715.1 Tepidisphaeraceae bacterium | reverse complement strand
GCCGCGCACGAAGGGTACTCCCGCAGTAAGCGGTTTAGCCGGCCCCGCTTACTTCGGGAGTACCCTTCGTGCGCGGCTCATTTTACCCTGCGTACAAAACGGACAACATCATGCGGCGGGTGTCAGGCCTGAATGGCCTGCGTTGGTCTGGCAAGTGCGGCTTGACGGATTCCCTGGTTATAAAGCAGCAGGCTGGCGAGTAGCAGCAAGGCCCCGCCGCCCGCGGTTCCGGCCCACCAGAGGAAATTGTATTCCGTGCCAGCGCCGGCTGGGCCGAGATCCAGCGTCAGCGTGTGGGACCTCACGCCGTGTACAACGCTGAAGTTTGTTCCGCTGCTGTTCATTTGCGGATATTCGAGCTTGAGGCTGATGTCGCATTTTACCTGCTTGCCGGCAATTTCAGGCATGTTCGGCAGCGTGACGTCCACCCATGGCTTGGAACTTGTCGACTTCTCCTCCGATTTCACATAAATCGTCGATCCCCAGTCGTTCTGGTTGGTCGAAGAAACCAATTCCTTCTTTTGGCCGTTGACCTCAATGATGGCATACGGCCAACCGCGCCAATAGCTCTTCACGCTTTCAATCGGTTGCGGCATGTAAATGCGCGTCTTGTCGCCCGGGCCGATGACCGGTGGATAGCATGTCTCGTTCATCGGCCAGTGGTTCATCGTCCGCGCCAGTTCAGCCGCGACGGTCAACGGAATCGACACAAGCAACATTCCCAGCGCAACCAGGTGAATCATCGAGCGCGAACCGCCGGCAAAATCGTCCGGGCGGGCGTTGAACTGGCCCGGCTTATATCTCACTTGTCCATTGGCGATGCGGTCGGCGGCACGCTGCTTGTTGCCTTCGAGGTTGCTGTTGGCATTCTGCACCTCCAGCGCCAAATGGGCCAGCACAGCCAGCCCAAACACAACCGCCGCGGCTTTGGAGAGCACGTCGGTCTGCAGTCCATCGGCGGCGCGGATGCACAGCAGAACGATCAGGGCGATCAGTGCGACGACAAAGATTTGCAGCCGGCGTTTTGCCCGGCGGCGGCCGATCATGTCCGGCTGGTAAAGCCCGCAGGTGGGGCATGGCTGCATGTCGGTTTCGGTCTTGACGATCTCCCCGATGCGCGATTGCAACTTGGCATGTGCCGCTTGCGCGCTGGCCCCGGTCCCCACCGCCTTGCGCTCAAGGAGGTACGAATACGTTGAATTGCAGGCGACGCAGGTGTGCTCTTTCCAGAAGCGGACCTGCAACGTGGAGGTATAACGTTTTGCCATAAAATCCCCGAATTGGGACACCTGCTGCGGCGTCCGGAGGTAATGCGAAAAAATGATGCGCACGACGCCATCAACAGGCGAAGATCGAGATGAAGCAAATAGCGCATTGACCGCTCAAGATTGTCACGCCAAATGTAACCGTGCGCGCCATTGGGTTCAACATGCGGCGGCATTCACAACGACCGGGGTGAATATTACGATTTCCCGCTGTCACCCCAACCCCAACCCCGACCACTCCCCTGAGCGCAGGCGCACCGCGCGGGAGTCGCCACACCAAAAAGTTACACCCCAACGACCGAGGCCTGTTGCAGTAATATTTATGATCTGCCCCTGATTAAGGGCCGAACATCTATTTCGCCGGGATCTCAACATGCCGTTTGCCGTTCGCACTTCTCTTCTGATTCTTGCCGGATTGGCTGTCGCGAGCGGCGTCATTCGCGGCGATGAAAAGAAATCATACAGCGAACCAGCCTCGGCCTCGCCGGCTGACGATTTCTTTGCCAATGAAGTCTGGCCCAAGGTTGGCGAAAAATCGTGCCTGGAATGTCATAAGGCCGGCGGCGATGCGGAGGACAGCAAGTTCATCCTGCTCGATCCACAGGTCACTACAAACCAGAGCAAGCTGCTCCGCCATAATCGCCAGCAGTTTGTCCAAATGGCGATGGCAAAAGAAGGCGACCAATCGCGGCTGCTTCTAAAAGTGACCGGCAAACTAAAGCATGGCGGGAAGGTCGTGCTGAAGCCGGACTCGGCGGGGTATCGCGTATTGGCGGATTTCGTCACCCGGCTTTATGCGCCGCCGCCCGCCGACGCGGTGGCTACGAATACGACGCCTTTCTTTGATGGCGTGGCGATGCTGGACAATCGGCAATTGCTTCGCCGGGTTACGCTGTCATTGGCCGGGCGGTTGCCGAGCGACGCCGAGCTGGCCGAAGTCGAAAGCCATGGCGAGAAGGCGTTGCCGGCCATTCTCGACAAAGTGATGAACGAAGAGGCGTTTTACGCGCGGCTTCGCGAGGGGTTCAACGACATTTTTCTCACCGTCGGCTATGACGATGTCCCGGAAAACGCGCTTTCCTACGAAAATTTCGACAAGACCCGCGGCTGGGCCGAAAAGTTCAATCTCGATTACATCGCCGACCCCAAAGAACGCCTGCAGGCTCACTACAAAATCTCCAACGATTATCGCAAAGCCATCCTCGGCGAGCCGATGCGGCTGATCGATTACATCGTTCGCAACAATCATCCGTTCACCGAAATCGTCACCGCCGATTATACCATGGTCACGCCATACTCGGCCCGCGGGTATGGCATTTATGACGAGATTCGCTCGCAGTTTAAAAACCCCGACGATCCGTTTGAATACATCCCCGTGCGGCTCAAGGCGCTCAAGGGACACGGTCCCGATGAAGCCGAAGATTCCGCCAGCGGCTTTTATGCCCACGCCGGCTTGCTGAGCAATTTTCAATATTTGAAACGTTATCCGACAACGGAAACCAACCGCAATCGCCTGCGGGCGCGGATGTATTACCAGCAGTTTTTGGGGGTGGACGTGCTGGAACTGGCCGCCCGCGTTTCCGATGCTGCCGCCGTCACGGCGAAGTTTCCCATTCCCACCATGCAGGCGGCCGAGTGCGTGGTTTGCCACAAGACCGTCGATCCGGTGGCCGGGCTTTTTCAGGATTACTGGAGATTTGAAGGCGTATACGGACGCCGCAAGGGCGGCTGGTTCAAGGACATGTTCCAGCCTGGCTTCGAAGGGGAAGATCTCCCGCCAGGCGAGCGCTGGCGCGCCTTGCAATGGCTCGGCGAGCGCACCGCCAAAGACCCGCGCTTTGCCACCGCGATGGTGGAGCATGGCTATTACATTCTCACCGGCCGTAAGGTGCTCAAGGCGCCGAAGGACATTGATGATCCGCTGTTCGCCGCCCATCGGCGGGCATATCAGGAGCAGCATTCGGAAGTGGAGGCGATCGCCGGGCGGTTTGTAAAGGATGGCTTCAATTTCAAAGGCGTGCTGAAGGATTGGATCATGTCCGAGTTTTATCGCGCCGATGGCCTGACGTCGGCGAAGATCGATCCATCGCGGCTTGCGGAATTGGAGGATGTCGGGCTGGTTCACATGCTTTCCCCCGAGCAGGTCGAGCGAAAGATCAACGCCGTCTTCGGCCGTCCGTGGGGAAAAATGGACGAGCAGCTTGCCATGCTGTATGGCGGAATCGATTCCAAGGAAGTGACCGAGCGCGCATCCGATCCCAGCGGCGCGATGGGGGCGATCCAGCGGATTATGGCCAACGAAGTTGCCTGCCGCGAGACATCGCTGGATTTCAGCCGTCCGCCCGCGCAGCGCATTCTCTTTCCGAATATCGAGCCGGCCGTTCTTCCGGGCAGTTCCCCCGAGGCCGATGCCAGCATCCGCCGAACGATCGCGCATTTGCACGAGCGGCTTCTGGGCCGCTACGACGCCGCCGACTCGGCGGAGGTGGATCGGACCTATCAGCTTTTCGCCGGCATCGTCGCGGATGCGGCGGCGCATAAGGATGCCGGCGGCGAGGAAAACTGGAGCTGCCGCCAGGGGCTGCTTTCGCCGGTGCCCGATCCGAAATACACGGTTCGGGCATGGCGGGCGGTGGTGACGTATTTGCTGCGGAGGCCGGAGTTTTTGTATGAGTAAATGGGATAATACGCCCAGATTCTGAGGTGAACGCCAAAGCGCCGAGGACGCCAAGGAAAAGCGCCAAGAATACAATAGATTTTTCTCTTCTTTCCGAACTTGGAGTCCTTGGCGTCTTGGCGTTCAATAGGAGCTTTTTCGAAGGACCGAGACGCCGATGAAAAATACCCGACGCGATTTTCTCAAACTGTGCGGCCTGGCCGGGCTCGGCTTTGCCTGCCCCGGCGGGGCTGCATCCCTCTTCGGCGCCGAAGGCAAAGAGCCGGCCCCTTATGAAGGGCCGTATTACGTCGTCTTCAACGCCTCCGGCGGGTGGGATACGACCTATCTCATGGATCCAAAGGGGACGGGTGGAATTAACCGCCTCTATAAGGACGGCGATATTCTCACCGCCGGCCAGCACAAATTCGCACCCACCGCAAAGCAGATCAAAGCCGGGATGAGCAACGAGGACTTTTACAAGGAGTTCGGCAGCGAGCTTCTGGTGCTCAACGGACTGGATTATTCGGTTAACAACCATTCGCCCGGCCAGCGCTACATGGCCACCGGAAAACTCGACAGCCTGGCCTATCCGACATTCGCGGCACTGGTGGCCGCTTGCAACGGGCCAACTTGCCCGCTGGCGTTTCTGACCTTCGGCAATTATTCCGCCACCGGCAATATCGTGGCGATGTCGCGCGTTCCGTATCTGCCATCGTTGCAGCGCATCGCCAACGCCGATTCGATCGAAGGGAATATTCGCTCGCCATATCACAGCGATTTTGCCCTGTCGCGGATCGAACAGGCGCTTCGAGATGAAAACGTAGCCCGTTCGGCAGGCTCAGGGCAGGCCCGTTCGTCAATGGCGGGCAGCGCCGCCAATGGCCCATCGCGGCTGCCGCGCCAGGAGCATGGCGAAAACATGCTCTACGCCGCCCAGGTCAACTCCAAGGCGCTGGAGCGCATCACACCTTACATCCCGGCCAATTCGCCCAAAGAACGCATGTCGCAGCAGGCGGAAATCGCACTGGCTTCATTCAAGGCCGGGGTCTGCGTGTCGGCAAACCTCACCATCGGCCAGTTCGACAGTCACGCCAACAATGACGTCGATCAGATGAAGCTGATCCCGGAATTTCTCGCGGGAATTGCGTACTTCATTCGCCGGGCAGAGGAATTGAAGATTCGCGACAAGCTGGTGGTAGTGGTGCAAAGCGAAATGGGCCGCACCCCGCAATACAACAAGGGCAACGGCAAGGATCACTGGTCGATCGGGTCGGCAATGTTCCTCGGCCCAAAAATCAGCGGCAATCGCGTCATCGGCGCAACCGATGAAAAGCAATTCGCCGTCCCGCTGAATCCGCAAACGCTCGGGCTGGAAAAAGAAAAGGAAAAAGGCATCCGCGTACGGCCCGAGCATATTCACAAAGAGCTGCGAAAGTACGCGGGAATTGCCGATCATCCGCTGAGCAAGAAATTTCCGCTGGGCGTGGCGGAGAAGGAACGGTTGCAAGGGTTTTGGGGATGAGCTGCTCCTTTTTTACTGCGGGAGTAATCCCCGCGCGCACACGTCGAACGCCGATTGCGCATCCGCGACAGGGTAGGCTCATTTGGGCTTTTGGGTAATAAGTGTAATAATATTGTCGATGGCAGTAAGTAAATCGAAAACCGCAAAGACCCTTGGAGCCAACTTAATCGGGCCGCTTCCCGAGACAGGGCCCGGACCTTTTGGGGCCGTGCGTCTCCCGCGGCTTGTCGCGGAATTGCGCGATCGCCTGCAGCCGGGCTCCGGCGAGCGTCCCGGGACGGCCGACAGAAGCGGATTGGGACCGTCGTCCGAAATTTCCGATGAGTGAGGCGACGGCTGCGAAGTTGCAGAAACTTGCTGACCGGGCCAGCACGCCTTCGCGCAAGGTCAGCCCGATGCAGATGGCAGCCCATCTTCTGGAAAAAGCTGTGGCCGCGATTCACGAGGATTAATAACAGCATGCTCACCCATCTCCAAATCCCCGAAAGCCTCCAGCGCAACACGCCCGCCGTGCGCGAAGCGGGGTATGAAAACACCGGCTTGGCGTTGATCAACCTCGCCACGCGCAAAATGGGCTTTGATTCGCTGGCGGGGTTGAGCATCCTCGACGTCGGGTGCGGCGTGCGCTTCACGCAGACGCTCATCAACCAGAAGGTCGACTTCGGCTCCTATACCGGCATCGAAATCGAAAAAAGCATCGTCGATTTTCTCAACCGCGAAGTCGCCGCCAATGATGATCGCTTCGTTTTTGCACATCTCGAGGCGGCTAATGTGAAGTATGCCGGCAAGGGCAAGCCGATGGCTTCTTTCGAGCGGCTGCCGATTGATTCGCGGCATGACATCATCTGGCTTTTCTCGGTTTTCACGCACCTCGATCCGCAGGATTCGGCCGCCATGCTCAAGTTCCTGCGGCGGCACATTAAGCCGGGCGGGAAGCTGTTTTTCTCGGCGTTTATTGATGAAAAGCTGGAGGGGTTTGACGACCGCGTGAAGGATAAGCCGCTGCTGAAAGCCTATTACGGCCCGGCCCTGGTGCGCAGCATGATTGGCGAGGCGGGCTGGCGGGTTGAATCATTTTATGAGCCGGAAAAGTTCATTCAGCATCATTTTGTGTGTTCGCCGGTGTGAAGCAGAATCCATGCGGATTATTGCCTCGAATTCGTGAAAAGATTTCCGCGGCCCTCGCCGCGAATCCCCCGGGACCGGCCTCAGCGCTCCCGAATATACCGGCATCAAAACAAGAACTGAACCGTGGAGAGTTCGCGTTTACATTTTGGCGCTCCGTAGCCTGCGCAACGTCTGCTTTTGACCTTTCCCCCTCCCTTCCGTACCTTCTGCGCGATGAACAACGCTGCCTATCAGCAATGCATGAACCCCGGTTGCGCCTCGCGCTACGCCATCGAAGAAACCAAAGTCGCCTGCACGGCGTGCGGCTCCCTGCTCGATATTCGCTATGACTGGGACAAGCTCCCCACCATCAAGGGCATGTCTTATTTCGAGCATCGCTGGGGCACCAAGGGGACCGAAGCCGAGGGGCGGGCGGATTTTTCCGGCGTCTGGCGCTTTCGCGAATTGCTTCCCTTTTATCGCACCGAAGATGACATCGTAACCATTGGCGAAGGGCGCACCGTCCTTCAGCAAGCGGACATTCTTGCCCGGCATATGGGCATGAACCCGCGGAATCTCCTTCTGCAATATGAGGGGCTTAATCCATCGGGCAGCTTTAAAGATAATGGCATGACCGCCGCCTTCACTCATGCGCGAATGGTCGGCGCAAAGCGCGTTGGGTGCGCCTCCACCGGCAACACCAGCGCCAGCCTGGCGCTGTTTGCCTCGCTGGCGGAGATGCAAGGCGTCGTCTTCATCGGCAGCGGGAAAATCTCCCTCGGCAAGCTCTCGCAAGCGCTCGATTACGGCGCGCTCACCCTGCAAATCCAGGGCGATTTTGACGACTGCCTGCGGCGGGTGCGCGAAGTCACCGTCGATCATCCCAAAATGGGCCTGTATCTCATGAACAGCGTCAACCCCTTCCGGCTCGAAGGGCAAAAAAGCATCATGTATCGCATTCTCGAAGCGCGCGACTGGCAGCCGCCGGACTGGATCATCGTGCCCGGCGGAAACCTGGGCAATTGCTCGGCGTTCGCCAAGGCATACGAAGAGCTGAAGCTTCTGGGCCTGGTGAAAAAAGTGCCCCGGCTGGCGATCATCAACGCCTCGGGCGCAAACACGCTCTACCAGCTTTACAACAAAATGGGCGTGCACTGGAAGGACGGCTGGTACGATGCATCAGCCGTGCAGGCCTTTTATGCCACGATGGACGAGAACGACATGCACGCCCACACCGTCGCCAGCGCCATTGAAATCGGCCGCCCGGTGAATCTGCCCAAGGCGCTGCGGGCGCTGGCCTACATGGACGGCGTGGTCGAGGAAGTGACCGATGACGAGATTCTCGAGCATCGGGCGATGGTTGCCCGCTGGGGCTTCGGCTGTGAGCCGGCCAGTGCCGCCAGCGTAGCCGGCCTGCGGCGGTTGCTCGATAAGAAGGTCATTTCACCGAGCGAATCGGTGGTGTGCATTCTGACCGGCCACGAGCTGAAAGACCCGAATGCGACGGTGAAATATCACACGGGAATCGACATGAAGGCGGTGCAGGATTTGGCGCCGCGGACTGAACCGCACGGAAAACTGTCGAATCGGCCGGTGCCGGTGGAGGATAATTTGGAGGCGATTATCCGGGCGATGGGCGTTCAGTAGCATGGGCTTTCGGCCCATGCCTCTCGATACGTGTGTTGTTGGACAGCGGTTGTGGGACGGGTGTTCGGACAGACGGGACGAAGCCCATCTTGAGGCGATTAAATGCTAAACATCAAATCACATCGATTGGATAGCTCGTCATCCAAATGTCGATTTGCTGGAATCGAATTTTCAGCGTCTCTTTGAATTGGCGAAAAAAGTCGCCGCTTTCGGGAACATCGGGAACGTCAACGAAAATTCGGGTGAGGTCGTCACGGTAGGCTCGCCCCTGGTGTCGCCAGTGCCCTTGAACGGATTGCGTCTCGGCGGAAACCGCGCCGAATCGCTCCTCGATCGTGAGCAACGTCGCGGCAATCAGCTCACCGGGAACAGCCGTCCCGTCATTGAACCGTAACGGTAGGAGGATTTCGAACCGACGGAATCTGCTGTTCATAGGTCGCCGGTCCCTCTACTGAGAATGTGATGCCTTCAATTGCCATCTCAGCCAACGCCGCTTCGGGAACCAGCATCTCGCCGGAGACCCAGCTTTTAAACCCAAAGCGTCCCGGCAGGAATGCCAGGGCACGCCGCTTGGATTCGGAATTTGGAAAACGAATCAGAACCATGGTTTTATTATATAATCAGACGACACGTGCGGCAAACAATGCAAATGGAGCGGCCATCGTTTGCGTAATTCGAGGATATTCAGGTCATAGACGGCACGTCTGTGCCAACGGGTAAAACGAGATGACTTCATTAGCCATTACTGGCGCGGCAGGACGAATGGGAACCCGGCTGATCGCCCTTGCGCATCAGGCGGGGGATTTTCAAATCCTCGGCGCGATCGAGCGCCCCGACTATCCGGCACTGGGCAAAGATGCCGGGGAAATCGCCGGTGCGGGAAACATCGGCGTTCCCATCACTTTCGACCTGCGCCCTACGCCGGCGGTGTTGATCGATTTCACCTCGCCCTCATCCATGCGGCACTGGCTGAAAACCTGCCGCGATCGCGGGATCGCCATGGTCATCGGCACCACCGGCCTGCAACCGGCCGACCACGCCATCATCGACCAGGCGGCGGCGGATATTCCCATTCTCCAGGCGCCGAACATGAGCCTTGGCGTCAATCTGCTGTTCAAAATCGCCGGCGAGGTCGCGCGGATTCTCGGCGATGAATATGACATCGAAATTGTCGAAGGACATCACCGCTTCAAAAAAGATGCGCCATCCGGAACCGCCATCGGCGTCGCCGACGCCATCTTGAAAGCCACTGGCAAGAGCAAAGATGCCCTGGTTTACGAGCGCCACGGCGAGAGTGTTCTGCGCAAGCCGGGTGATATTGGCATGCATTCGCTGCGCATCGGCGACGAGATCGGCCGCCACACGGCTTACTTCGCCGCCGTCGGCGAGCGCCTGGAGCTGACCCACGTTGCCACCAATCGCGACACCTTCGCGCATGGCGCACTGAAAGCCGCCCGCTGGCTGGCCGGGCAGAAGCCGGGGCGCTATGGGATG
>DASRRM010000148.1:0-2252 GCA_035695715.1 Tepidisphaeraceae bacterium | reverse complement strand
CAAGGATGAAGCTCCCGTCTCCTGAAGCAGGACCAAACCGAGATAGCCGCCGAGCAGATAAAACGATCCGTGCGTCAGATTGAGGATTTTCATCACCCCAAAGATCAGAGACAATCCGGAAGCCAATAGAAACAGCAACATCCCATACGAGATGCCGTTTAAAGCTTGAACCAGCCAAAATGTCATGGCGTCGAAACAGGCCTATACGTTCACGTTCGGCGGCGGACAAGTTAGAGCCCGGGCGGTGACGAGACGCCATCGGCAAGACGGCGGAGGTGATCTTCGGCGGTTCGGGACCCGCCGGGTTCGTGACTAAACCCAACACTCTCAGGGAAACAGATCGTATGGGTCTTTTACCTGTGCAATGCGTTCGCCGCAGTGATTTTGCAGCTTTCCGTCGGGGCCCTTCTCGATCGTAAGATGATAGAAATCGGCGACCATGCCATGGTGTTCGTCAAAGCTCGTCATTCCCATCGGGCCCTTGACCTTCACTTTGCTCAGCGCGTTGATAAAGGCGTCGCGGTCTTCGACTTTCCCGTTGATGTCCTTCAGGGCCGCAATGACCATTTTTGCCGCCATATAGCCCATATAGGAATATGAGCCGGGGACGGCGCCGTTGTGCGCCGCCTTAAATCCGTCGACGAACTTTTTGTTCTCCGGCGTATCCAGGGTGCCGCAATAGGTGTAAGCGCTTTGAATCCCGACCGCCTGCGGCGGCATGACGGCAAGCAATTCCTCGCTCGTGAACGAGGCAATGCCGAAAATAGGCAATTTTTTATTCAGGCCATATTCGGCATATTGCTCGATCATGCGCGGTGCATCGGCGCCCCACATCGCGGCGAACATCCCATTAGCCTTTCCGGGATCCATTGCCGTGAGATAAGGCGCGTAATCTGAAGTACCTATATTTGAGAACTGCGCGTCGATAAGATTATCGGCGCCATAAAACTTCTTCACGACGTCGGCAGATTCGTGGCCGGGAGGCGCATTCCAACCAAGAAAGTAGACCTTCTTCCACCCCATTTTTTGGGTCACCTGAGCGGCAACCATTGCGTATTGGTAGGTTGAAGGCACAAAACGGAAAATGTAGGGACTTTTCTGCGCGCGGGTGAGACTGTCGAGCGCGACCGTACTGATCCACGGAATTTTCTGCTCGGTAACGTAAGGAGCCATCGCGGCTCCCACCGAGCTAACCAGTTCGGAGAGAAGCAAGTCAACTTTGTCGCGCTCCACGAGTGCCTTGGTCTTGGTCAGTCCGACATCCGGGCGCCCCGTGCTGTCCTCATAAAGCAATTCAATTTTCCGTCCCGCGACGGCGTTGTTTTCCTCGTCGAAGGCCTGCTTGATGGCGTCGCGCTCAGGACCGCCTTGCGCGGAAATCGGCCCGGTAAGGGGAAACATAACGCCGATCTTGATCGGCTGCTGGCTGAGCGCAGGTTGTATCATGCTGCCAAGGGCAACGATTCCGATAACGGCTCCAGCAAAACGAACGCACATCATTTCCTCCCCTTTTCAGCGAGATTAATACATCGGCGCCCGGGCCAGCAACCGCATCGCTCGCGACGATGCGCGTCTTTATAGCGCATCGGCGCTGCTCCTTGATCTATTTCTTTTTCTGCGCGGAAGGTGGCGCGACGATCACACTTATCGCCCTTCGAACCTTATCGAATGGACCCGACGCCGGAATGCCAACCTGACCGCCCGACCGCCTCTCTTTATTCGTCGGATCTGGAATTCTCTGGCTGCGCTTCCTTGGCCAATCGAAGTGTTTTCAAGCGGGCGGACTTTTCGCGGAGCGCGATGGCTTGAGCCTCGTATTCGGTAACCGGCTTTTGCGCACGCCCGGGCTCTTCATGCTTAAAGCTTTTTTCTGCCCTTTGTCGGGCCTCATCGGAGTTCATGGCGAATGTCTCGCTGTGCGGCGCGTTCGCCCAACGGCTCCGAAGAATAATCCGGAAACGCCGCCAAGCTCGTAAAGGTCAAAAGGGTACCCATTGCTGAGTTCTTCAAGTGAAGCGCACACGAGTTTAGAAACCGTCTACAGACTGCAAAATCGAACTCGCAGCGAATCGGCGCCGCATGCAGTACGGTTGTATAGGCCGGTGGCGATTGGCAATTGCCGTAGGTTTGCCTATTCCTTCCGTTCGTGATTGTCAGGTTGCGGCTGTTGCTGCTGCTGGACGGATTGCTGTCTCGGTTGTGGCGTCTCATGAACCAGCGTGGTCCCAGTGTTTTTTTCGGCTTGCTCAGCC
>DASRRM010000147.1:0-3995 GCA_035695715.1 Tepidisphaeraceae bacterium | reverse complement strand
CTCCAATTGTTCCACTTCGTCCGTGTTCAACACTATCTTGTTCACTCCGTTACCTACTCCTTTGGTTTGATTCGCTCCTTCTTTGCACCAATGATAGGACCGGACAACTTCATGCGGCGGGTGTGTCAGAACCGGCGTCTCCGACCGAAGATTTCAGACCGAAGACGTCCGACCGTTGTCCGAACGAAGTACGCGATACACGACCTTTGCAGGAGGCCTTCCGTGCAAACCTTTCAATTTATCCGCCCCAAAGACGCCGCCGGCGCGGTGGCGGTCGCGGCTGCATCAACGACGGCCCAGCAGGGGGCATCGGTACGATTCGTTGCCGGCGGGACGACGCTGCTTGATCTGATGAAGCTGGACGTGGAGACGCCGCAGAAGGTGGTTGATGTCAATCGCCTGCCGTTGGACAAGATTGAGAGGTTGCCGGACGGCGGCCTGAAAATCGGCGCGCTGGTTCGCAATTCCGATCTGGCCCACGATCCGATCGTGCAGAAGGATTATGCCGTCCTCTCGCAGGCGCTGCTCTCGGGCGCTTCGCCGCAGCTTCGCAACATGGCAACTACATCCGGCAATTTATTGCAGCGCACGCGCTGCGTTTATTTCCGCGACGCCGCCATGCCATGCAACAAGCGCGAGCCGGGCAGCGGGTGTCCCGCCATCAGCGGCTATAACCGGAACCTGGCGATTCTGGGCGCCAGCGAGCACTGCATCGCGACCAATCCGTCCGACATGAACGTTGCCCTGGCCGCCCTGGAGGCGACGATTTTCGTGCAGGGCAGCAAAGGAAACCGCACGATTCCGATTGGCGACTTTCACCTGCTGCCGGGCAACACACCCGATCGCGAGACGGCGCTTGAGCCAGGGGATTTGATCACGCACATTGGATTGCCCGCGCCGCAGGTCGGCAGCAAATCGCTCTATCTGAAATTGCGCGATCGCGCCTCGTATGAATTCGCCCTGGCCTCAGCGGCGATCGTGGCGAAGGTGGCCGATGGAAGATTCGCCTATATCCGCATCGCCATGGGTGGCGTCGGGACAAAGCCGTGGCGATCGCCAGAGGCCGAGGCGATGCTTCAAGGACAATCGGCAAATGAGGCCAGCTTCAGCAAGGCCGCCAACGCGGCGCTGGCGGCGGCCAAGGCGCAAAGTGAAAACGGCTTCAAGGTGGAATTGGCGAAGCGATGCTTGATTCATGCGTTGAAACAGGTGGTTGGGTGAATCGTTTATTCGAGATGAGTCGGTCGCCACCCTGATTTACAACTGCGCCGCACGGTGTTGTCCCGGTTTTGATTGCATGGGTCCGTCATCCTGAGGTACGCCGAAGGATCTTCCTTCCCTCGGTGCACCGACAAGATCCATCGGAGTGCCTGCTCTGAGAATGCCGCTCCGACGGATCGGTTTTTGTAGGGTGGGCGTACTCGCCCACCACGTTTGCGTCGGGGGCAAGAAATGGTGGGCGAGTACGCCCACCCTACGAAAATTTCATGCGGCGTGGGTGAGGCGCAGCCGCATGAGGACTTAGAATAACAACCTCCAATCTCGAACACTTTCGTGTGGCGAGTTAGTCGGGAAGTTGTTCGGGAAATCACGCCGCTCACGCGAACGGCCCCTCACCCCAACCCTCTCCCCTGAGTCCAGGGGAGAGGAAGTAGGAATGCTCTTTCGACCAATAGCGAGTTTCTGGAGACCATCATGCCCGCAACTCAAACACCTCCTCCCATCACCATCGTCGGCAAGCCCTCGCCGCGCGTGGATGGGCCGCTGAAAGTCTGCGGTGGGGCGATGTATACATCCGACCATCATTTCCCGGGGATGCTGTATGGCGTGCCGGTGCCCGCCACCATCGCCAGGGGGAAGATCGAGAAGTTGGACACGGCCGTCGCGGAAAAAATGCCCGGCGTGCGCGCCGTGTTTCATCGGGAAAACATCGGCAAGCTCTTTCGACCGGCGGTGAACAAGGATTTTTCGGCGGATGCGGTCATCATCGACGAGACGCGCCCGCCGCTGGAAGATGATGTCATTCGATATTATGGGCAGTATGTCGCGCTGGCGGTGGCCGACACGTTCGAGCAGGCCGAGGCGGCTGCCCGGGCGGTCAAGGTGACGTATTCATCGGAAAAGCCAAACGTCGATCCGAAACTGGAGGCGGAAAAAAAACCGAAGGTGGAAAGCGAACGCGGCGATGCTGAAAAAGCGTTTGCCGACGGCGCCGTAAAAATCGACCAGACCTATGTCACGCCCGTCGAAACCCACAACCCCATCGAGCTTCACGCCAGCGTGGCGGTGTTCGATGGAACCAACTACACGCTGTATGAAACGACGCAGGCGGTGATGAATCATCGCAGCGTGCTGGCGCAAATCCTCGGCGTGCCTAAGGAGAATGTGCGGGTGATTTCAAAATTCCTCGGCTCGGGTTTTGGCGGAAAACTCTGGCCCTGGACGCAAAGCCCCCTGGCCGCGGCGGCGGCGCGGAATCTCAAGAAGCCGGTGAAGGTCGTCGTCAGCCGAAAGATGATGTTCCAGACTTGCGGGCATCGCCCGCTGACTCAGCAGCGCGTGCGCTTGAGCGCATCACGGGACGGCAAACTGACATCCTTGCAGCACGATTACCTGACCCACACGTCGATCGAGGACGATTACGCCGAGAACTGCGGCGAGGCGACGGCTTACCAATACAGTGTCCCCAATTTGCGCGTGACCAGCGGCCTTGTCCACCGAAACGTGGGCACGCCAACTTCCATGCGCGGCCCGGGCGCGGTGCCGGGGTTATACGCCACGGAGTCGGCGATGAACGAGCTGGCTGTCGCGCTGAAGATCGACCCGGTAAAGCTTCGCATGCTCAACGAGCCGCAGATCGACGAGGGGTTGAAGCTTCCGTTTTCCTCGCGGCATTTGCTGGAATGTTTCACGCTCGGGATGGAAAAGTTCGGCTGGTCGAAGCGCACGCCGGAGGTCGGCTCGATGAAGCAAGACGGCCTGACGCTGGGCTGGGGAATGGCCGGCTGCTCCTGGATCGCTGACCGATTTGCCAGCGAAGTGCGCGTCGAATTGCGCGATGATGGCACCGCCCGCGTTGCCTGCGGCACGCAGGACATCGGCACCGGCACCTATACCGTTCTGGCCCAGGTCGCGGCTGATAAACTCGGCATCCCCATCGAAAAAGTCGAGGTCACCCTCGGCGACACGACTCTGCCGCCCGGTCCGGTTTCCGGCGGGTCGATGGTCACGGCATCGGTCATCCCTTCGGTTATCGAGGCCGCCGGAAAAGTCGTCGACATTCTGCTGAAGACCACCGTAAAACAGCCCGGCTCGAAGTTCGAGAAGCAAAATCCCGACAATCTGGCTTACGATCATGGCCGCGTGCATGTGAAGGGAGAGCCGGCCGAAAGTGGCGTCGGTTTCGATGCGATGCTGAAGGAATCGAATATCAAATCCCTGTCCGGCTACGCCAAATCCGAAGGCACCTTCGGCGGCAAGAGCAAGGCAAAGTTTTCCTCGCATTCATTCGGCGCGCATTTCGCCGAGGTAACCTGGCAGCCGCAGATTGCCCGCCTGCGCGTCAGCCGCGTGGTGACGGTGATCGATGCCGGTCGGATCGTGAATCCGCTGGCGGGGCGAAACCAGATCGAAGGCGCGGTGGTGATGGGGATAGGCATGGCGCTGTTCGAACACACGACCTACGACCAGCGCAACGGCGCTCCGATCAACAGCAACCTGGCCGACTACATCGTCGCCACCAACGCCGACGTGCCGGCGCTGGACGTGCATTTCCTGGATTATCCCGATTACAATCTGAATCCGCTGGGAGCGCGGGGAATCGGCGAGATCGGCCTGGCGGGAATTGCCGCGGCGCTCACCGATGCCGTGTATCACGCCACCGGCGTGCGCGTGCGGGAATTGCCGGTGAAGATCGAGAATCTTCTGTAGGGATTGGGTTTGGATTGACCGTGGTGCCACAGGTCGCGGTACTCCGAGACCTGTGCGTCGATCAG
>DASRRM010000146.1:0-9098 GCA_035695715.1 Tepidisphaeraceae bacterium | reverse complement strand
ACGTGTTTTTCCCATATTTAGGGTGACAATCTTTGCGCAACGCTCAGTAAGCCGCCGTTCCCAGTAGTTTCATTGCCCTTCATTGTAAATGGCAACCGACTGCAAAAAAGCCTGCGGCAATCGAAATGCGAGGACGACCCGGCCATTGCCGCGGGCGAGCACCTGATGGACAATGGCGAAGACATAAGAGGCCCATGCCCGAAGCACCAAAGCAACTCGCGGACCCCAACGCGTATCACCACACGCAGCGAGCGCCGCTGTACTTGTTGTTTTATGCGATCGCCATCGCGTTCCTTGTGGTGGGCGTGGCGTTGCGAGGAAGGCCGCCATTCCCGTGGATGTTCCCGGTACTGGCCGCGGTTATGGCGGTCCTTGCCGGTTCGATGCACAACCTCACGGTAAAGGATCACGGCGAAAGGTTATTGATTGGTTTTGGGCCGATTCCGTTGTTTCGGCGGAGCGTGAGGTACCGGGACATCGCCAGCGTTGAAGCAGGGCGAACGAGGCTCCTTGACGGATGGGGCATTCATGTGAACCTCAGCGGCGGGTGGGTTTGGAACATCTGGGGTCGGGATTGCGTCGTCGTCCATCTGAAAAATGGCGGCGTGCTGCGAATCGGCACCGACGATAGGGAACATCTCACGCAATTTCTTGCCAACCGATTGAGAATTGAGAGCTGAATGATGGGCTGTCAACGCGGCATTGCCGCGGTTGAGCGCATAGTGGACAATGCCGCCGACAGCGGCCACGACGCCTGCGGCAATAGCCTGATGCACAGCGCGCCGGGAATGGACGGCTTCTACATGACCTTGCGCGAGTCGTGTAGGGTCCGCATCGCGGACCACTACGTGTGAGATGGAAAAACACGGTCCGCTGTGCGGACCCTACGAAGATTCGAAGCGCCTAATCGCGCAATTTCATTTAGTTCCCATTGTAATTGTCCCTTTTTGCTCTCCCACGGAGACTGACCCATGCGCAATTTCCGGTTCACGAAAAATCCCCGAGCCGGCGTCTTGACGATCCTTGCCGCGGGGCTTGGGTTGCTGGTTATGGCGGCGGGGGCACAGGCGGTTACGCCTGCCGAGGCGGATATGGCGTTTAATGCTTTGAACAAAACCTACTGGGATGGGGATGCGAAGTTTTTTCGCAAGGAGGAACAGGGCTCGGCCAAAGCTGACTTTTGGTTTGCGGCTCAGCTTTGGGATACGGTCATGGATCAGTATGACCGCACGCATAGTCCAGAGGTCAAACGGCAGATTGACGAAGTTTACGATGGGTTCGTTGCGAAATACCCCGACTGGACCAAAAACAAATACAACGATGACATCATGTGGTGGACGATCGCCTGCGCGCGGGCGTATGTCATCACCGGGAACGATCGCTATCTGCAAAAGGCGAAGAATAGCTTCGACTTTGTCTATGATAATTTCACGGATGACACATTCGGCGGCGGCGTTTATTGGCTTAATCAGCGGACTTCCAAGAACAGTTGCGTGAATTGCCCCGCCGTGATTGCGGCGGCCCGGCTTTCCGTGCTTCTCAAGGATTCGGCCTACCTGGAAAAGGCCAGAAAGATCTATGCCTGGGAGAAGAAGACCCTGACCGATGGGACCGGCAAGGTTTTCGACAGCATCGGCAAACGCCGCCAGGCAACCCGCGTTGGCCGCGGCTCGCTTACTTACAACCAGGGGACGTATATTGGAGCAGCCGTTTTGCTGTATCAGCAGACCAGGGAGCAGAGCTACCTCGACGATGCGATCAAGACGGCGGAATGGACCCGGGACAACCTGTGTGTCACCGATCAGCGCATCTTGAGAAATGAAGGCGAGGGGGATGCCGGGGCGTTTAAGGGGATTTTTGTCCGTTACATGAAGTTGCTGATTAATGAGGGCGGGCGCAGCGAGTTTTTGCCGTGGATGAAGGCCAATGCTGATGCCGCGTGGCGCAACCGCCGGGCCGGTGATAATATCATGGGCGGCGATTGGACCAGGCCGCCGCGGTCAAAGGTTCAGAGCCAGACGGCCGGGAGTGCGGTTGCGGTGGTTCTTTGTTTCGCGGATGACCAGGTGCCCAACGAAGCCGAATCGCATTCAAAGATCGGCATCGATTGGCGGCAGGGCTACGGCTTCCAGTTTTGGCGCTGCACCCACAATTCCTTCCGCGGCGACGGCGCTGGCGGGCAGCTCATGGTTGTCATCGCCGAAAAGGACACGGTCGTCGCCATCACCGCCGACACCGGCAGCTTCCAGGCAGAAATGAACGCGATCTGGGACCACCTGTATCCCGCCTTCCAGGACAAAGCGCTCCCGGAAGACGCCGCCGGTGATGCGAAGATCAAGGATGCGGTTTCCAGGCTGGAAGCGCATCCGAAAAAGGCACCGTGATGTTGGCGGTTTAATTACTCAGACTGAGCGGTTTTTGCGAAAATGCCTTCACGCCGGGGCAAGCGGCGCGCATAACGCTCCGTAGTGAAAACAAACTTTATCGCCGCGCCGCCCCGGATTTGCGGAGCGCTCTGCAAATCCGATCCCGGCAATCGGCGGAGAAAACGATGACACAAACGTATTAGGTTATGATGCTGCCCCCGAATCCGGATATAGTCCTGCGGAGCCAAGCTCTTTTCGCCTTTCCCTCCACCGCAACCAGATTTGAGCGGTTTCGATCACCGGCAACACTGCGAGGAGAAGTACGACCGAGATGTTTTGCAGGGAGAGCCATCCATTCGTCAGCCCGCAACTCCATGAAAACTGGAAATCCTCCGTGTTCCAAAAAACGTAGTTTCCCAGCCGAAAGTTAGTCTTCCCAAATATCCCAGCAGCCAGCCACCATGCCGCGAGCAAAGCGAGACAGAGGCCGACGGATACCCAGGCGGCCAGACCGAAACAGAGCCTGCCCAAATAACGCATTGCCGAAGAACGATTAGCGCTGCTCGTTGCATCGGGCGTATGAGCGGGGATCGCAATGGCCGAGCCGCACTCGGGGCAAAGATCAGAACTGGCGCGCAAGTCGTAACCACAATTGAGGCACAATCCCATTCGAATCCGCGTTCGTCGGCGGACCGCGCCTTTGACAAGCAGGATGGCGGAAACGAACGCTGGAATGAATAGAAGCGGAAAAACAAGCCACTGGCGGACGTGCAGGCTGTGCTCGTACCCGCTGAAGAAGCGGTGCCGCGGCCCGGGGTCCGTCGGCAACCTTCCCTGCTCCGATATCAGTGCAAATCGTACGCATAGACGCAGGGGCCCGTGCCGCCAATTGCCATAGGCCAAGTCGCGGCGGTGCATCTCGGCGGACCATCGCGCGAATGCCGGAGGGTCGGGCCAGGTTGCAGCCATGACCGAAGGACCCTCGATCCTCGGCCGCGGCTCATCCAGCGAGATCGTGATGCCTGATTGGTTGCAGGTGAAAAAGAAACCCCAATCGCCGACCTGGGATCGCGAATGGCTCTGCAACTGGGTGTCTGAACCCACGCGAAGGATGGCCCAGGTCACGAAGATGATTGGAAATATCCAACAGACCATGCGCCGAAAGCGCCCTGGCGGCGATCGCGGTTGACGGGAGGGTTTGGGCATGTGCGTTTTCCCTGGCGGACTCGAAGGGGCTGGCAATTTCCAATGTTACCTCAATAAGGCCGCGTAAAGGTAACGAGGCCGGCCCGATTGCAACGCCACATCATACTGTCGCTCATGCCCTGATTGACGCGGCACCTTCGGCCATGGAGAATTTCGATTCCGCTTACTTTTCGGGGAATGAAGCCTATGCCTGCACTTCGCCTTTTCCGAAAGAACAGTGTGGCGTTGACCCTTTGGACGGTCGTCGCTATTTCCGCCGCCGCCGATTGCAGCCCGGCCTTGGCGCGCCCGCCCCGTATCCAGCCAGAACCCAACGGCTTGTACAAGGTGGAATCCGTGGACAACCTCAACGAGGCGATGGCGTATGATGCCCGGGTTTACCGCTGCACGATCGGAAATCTCCGCGTTGATAGCCCGCCCAACGCCCAGGTTGAATTTGGAAAGATGACGCTGCGGGTTTCCAGGGTGCTTCTGGGCGATGAAACGAACGAAGCGGTGGTTCAATACGTACGCACCTATCCCCCGGCTCAGTTCTGCGATCATTCCTCTATCTGGGACGATCCATCATTCTGGAAACCGGGACAGGAATTGTGCGTGATCGTCATTCCTCATAGCTACGACCCAACTGGCCCGGTAATCCCGGGCGTGGAATCGGCGGTAAGCCGGGTCTATATCGCCAGCGGCCCGGGCGCCACCGAGCCGGCGGGGCTGGAAAAAGTCTGCCAGCTTGAGAAACTTCGCCGAGCGCCGGACAAATCGGACTTTTTCAAATCCATCGAGCGCGCCCTTTCGGACAAGGGCGACATCGTGAGCGGCTATGCATGCGAGGCGGCGACCACCGACGGAATGGCGGCCCTCCCCGATCATTTTATCGAAGTATTCTACCGCGATGTCCTTCACCCCAAGGCCGAGGCGATTTCGCAAGGCACATGTTCCGCGATGACCCGCTCACTTGGACGCACCATGCGGAACAGCCACGTCCCATTAAAAGCGCAAATCGCCGCCGCCCATGCGCTGGCGATGCTGTTGATCGACGCACCTGATCCAACCATTCGTTTTGGCATTTCGATCGATTTGGGAAGCGCCATTTCCCCGGAATTTTTCAGCGACCCAGACAGCAAGAATCCGTATCACGGCCCTGGGCCTTTGCCCTTCAAGGCAGTTGACGTTCTATCGGCCGCCGAACTCGCCCGATTGCGGCCGTTCGTTGCTGACTTGGCACAACACGCCGGACTTCGCGCCGATTCGAAAAAAATCGCCGATTGGCTGAACGGGTAGTAACGCTGCGGAATCAGCGAATCGAGCGAATGACCGCGCCTGCTTTCCGCTGTCCACATTCACACCGGCGGCAAGGGCAGTACCCGCCGCGGCTCGCTGGGCAGCGCCGGCGGCCTGGCCTGGCCAACCGGAAAACCATAGGTCTTCACCGGCGCTGCCTGCCGCGAGGCCTGTGCCAGCGCCACCACATACAGCACCACCTGGCCCGGCGTGACGCCCGCCCGCGGAGCCATTTCCTGCGCGATGGCCACGAGGTGCTCCTTGCGATTCAGCCGGTCGATCAACTCCACAGAAAACGGCTCAATCGCTGCAATCGCCCGAGGGGTCAAGACCGGCTTGGTTGCACCGGCGGGCACGCCGGGCATTCCCAGCGCCGAGCAATAGCGCACGATGTTCATGATGACAAAAATGGGCGCGATGATGAAGGAGAGAGTGCCGAACCAGCCAATGCCGGCCGTCACCAGGGTGCGTTTCCAGAACTGCGCATGGACGCAGCGCTTGCACATATTTCCCTTTGCGGAGCTGTTGAACCGCACAATCAGCGCCCCGATATTCTGGTGAAATTCGACATACTTGGCCAGCGCTTCCACGCCGCACCCCTGGCAAATCAGTCCATCGATCGCCACTGGAACCTCCCTTCAAAGAAAAGCATCAAACCCGCCCGCGCCACGCTCGCCCCAAAAGCCTCGCGCGAAGGCGACTCTGATTAAAATGTTGGGAATATTCTGCTGATCGCCGATGCCAAAATCAAGCAAGCGGCCCTCGTCAAGCAGGGGGGAACGGCCGAAGGATCAACCGGCTTACGTCGCCCTTCCAAATACAACCCCGTTTTCCGCCCCGATGGACTGCAGGCCCTTGCAACGTATTCGCTGCTCTGTAGCCTGAGAACTGTCGGTTATTATGACCGCGCTTTAGCAATACGAAAGGCGGAAGCAATGCCATCCCCGGTCGTCTGTTGTGTCGTTTGAAACACCAACGCGCGCCTCGAGTCCTATCGCACCGAGTATCTCACGCCAAGATCTACCCAGCGCCGTATTGCGTCAAGAGCCGGAATACTGGGATGCAGGCGCGGGTGACGTTATGGTAAGACTTCGGTCGCGTGATCGTTACGCAATCTTGCCTGGGGGCCAAGCGGTAGAATCCAGATGAAAGGCCACGTGCCATTCAATCTCTGCCGCGCAAATCCTTGCTCATTCAATGTATGCGACCCTTGTGCACAGCGAAGAAAGACGCTACTATCGCGGTTCGGGCGTCAGGCCGACCACTTGTTTTTTGTTTCTCCCAACATTTCAGTCCCAGTAACGTCGTTCAAGGTACCACAGGGGATATCTTATGTCAGATCACAAACGACGACCGCGGCATCTGACGTCGGAACAGGTTGCGTACCGGCACGCGTCCGACATCAACGCCGATTGCAGCGAATTCGGGACTTTTGCAGAGATCGGCGCCGCACAAGAGGTCAGTCGATATTTTTTCCGGGCTGGTGGCGCCCAACATACCGTCGCGAAAACGATCTCCGCATACGCAAAGGAGGTGAGTGACGCGATATACCTTGAAAAGGTGAAGAATACCTGGAACATCCCACATACCGAACGTTTCAGATTAATTGCAATGCTCCGACACGAGTATGAACTTCTCATGGAGAGATTTCAGACCTCTGAATTCGCGGAGGTTCGCAAGAGGGCCGAACTGCCGTTCCCATTGTTTTTTGTTTATGCGAATACCGTGGCCATAGGACCGTACGGCGGGAAAAACGAACAATTTCATGGTTGGATGGGAGTACGCATTCAGTTGCCGGACACGCCGAACGGTGAAGTAACTCTTGATTCGCCTCGGGAATCCTACGTCGATCTTCTCGCGCACGTCGTATTTTTGGAGGAAACGACGCAGGCACAGAGGGACACTGTGGGCGCTCTGGGAGTGAACTTGTTGGCGACAGCCATCAAGCTCGTGCGTGGAGAATTGGGCCGCAAGACAAAACCGCTGCTCCGTCGGGCCTTGATACAATCAATTCTTGAGGGAATAGAGACATGGAAGATTCGGTTGGGTGTCTTGGAAGTTGCCTATTCCCGCCCCCGGCGCGGACTTGATGGCCTGGAGCATTTGGGCCTTGCCCTGTTGGAGAATCGATGCACGAATGCAATCGTAATTAGTAACCACCGCGACGATGTCCCGCGGGAAATTGGCCGACTTGTTAAAGAATCAACGGCGTCGTCAATCCAAAGGATGGCAAATTTTCAAGGCCTTCTGCAACATCACCTGAAGATAGACCCGCCAGCAATGGATAGGTGGGCGTACTCGGTCGGCGCGCTTCGTGTGCCCGTGCGATTCCTATATAGTCGGCACATTTACCTCGTTCCGGTCGTCGTCACTGATCGTGGATTCGAAGTTGCGAACCGGGCAATCGAAAAAGCGGTCGCCGAGGTAATTGACCGCAAGCAGGATGACCATTTCGTATTGTTTGTTGTAGCGTTTGCTGATCTACCAAAGGGACACGATCTGGAAATCGATGGGCGTCGTTTTGGGACCTTCCTCAATCGCTTTTTGCTGGGGAAACAGAGACAACGGCTTAAGAGCATCCGAAATGGCACGCGACCCTCAAGCAAGAAGTATCCAGCGGCCATGCTCGTTGTGAGGTCGTCACCTGGTAGGCCGACCACGACCCCCCACCGGGCGATGATTTCGCCTTGGATTCATGTGGGCTGGCTTTGCGAATATGTGGATCAATATATTGCAAGAAAGCTGCTCCAGGACGGCAAGGCAAGTTTGCAGCTCATCGTTTCTGGAGAGCAATGGTCCAATTTCTTGGAAAACGAGAGATATCAATGGGACCACGCCGATACGCAACGCGACGGCAGCGGGCGACTTCGTGAATCTATTGCTGCATCTGCCACTGCACACGATTGCCTCATTCGTTTAATCAACTCAAAGTGTACCGTGAGGGTGATCGGTCCAAGTCTAAATCCCGAGCCGCCGTCAGAATCGAACGACTTGGTTAGGCACCTGGCGAGATCAGGACAGCTCAGATACGAGCAGGCGCCAGAATAGCCGGCATGTGGTTGCGATAATATCACCCACGCATGCCGCCGTCGCGGCGAGCCGCGTTCAACATTCCACGAAATCCGGCCCACTTCAAAACCACCTCCATAGTAAACGTTGCACCCCCGCCCCCGAATTTCCTAATTTCACCTCCTGTGACATCTCTTTTCTTCCTTTCTCTTTTTTCACAGGAGGTCGCCAATGAGCGATCAGGAATTGGTTCGGAATGTCCCGGCGGCGTTGCATGCGATGGTGGCGGCTTGCGCGGACGATGTGGCGGCGGGTGGGGAAATTCAGCCGGCGGTTGGCGGCAGCCGGGCAGAAGCGGGGGATTTGCCGGCGGTCGTTGGCGGGGGAAGTCAGAATCAGAATGGGGTCCAGCGGGCCGCGGGGTTGGATGAGGGGGTTGTGCCGGATGAGGATGCGCTGGAGACGACTGCCGACGCGACGGCGGAGATGATGATGCTGCGCACGCAGCAGCAGTATGCGCTGGAAGACTTGATGGCGGGGAAAAGTTACGCCGACGCGGCGCGGACGGCGGGGGTTACCCGCCGAACCCTGTCGCGATGGGTCAACGAAGACCCGGCGTTTCGCGCAGCCATGGAAGCGTGGCGGCGGCGGACGGTGAGGGCCATCGAGGATCGGCTGATGCAGGGAGCCGAGGTGGCCGCTGCCACGCTGTCAGGTGCAGCAGCGCGTGATTTTCGGGCGGCGGCGCTGCTACTGAAGGGGCGCGGGCTGCTGCCGGGCGCGGTCAGGCAAATGAAGCCAGTGGAGCATAATCCCCTGGTGCTGGCTGTCCCGCCGGGCAAAAGGCGCGACTTTGAGGTGCGGCTGAGGGAGCTGATTTTGTCGTTTAAGGATGAGGATTTGGGTCGGAGGGAAGCGGACGAGCGCGGGATGGAGAGTGAGGGATTATTCACCGCCGAGACGCAGAGTCCGCAGAGAGGATAATGTCGCGCATAATGAATTTGCTGGGATAGAAAGGGCCGAGGGGTTCCCGGAAGTTGCGGTATCGGGAACGCCGACGTCCTCGTCGGCCCTGAGACGAAAAAGCCGCAACGGTCGTGACGTTGAATCACCCGCCCATGAACACCGATCGTCTCGTCGGCCATTTTGGAGGAGCCGACGGGACGTCGGCGTTCCCGGCCGCGCTGTCGTCAGGACGAAACAGGAGACATTCGGAGACATCATGGGACATTGTCGTCA
>DASRRM010000145.1:0-22069 GCA_035695715.1 Tepidisphaeraceae bacterium | reverse complement strand
GTTGCGCCGCGCCCGCTACGCATGAAATTCACGTAGGGCGGGCACTGCCCGCCGAGCACGTTAGCGGCGGGCAGTGCCCGCCCTACGTAAACCAGCTATCTTTTGGGTTGTGGGCGCACCCCACATTAAGGCGTGCCTTACTGTAGGATGACGGTCGCGAACGCGCTATCAACCTGAGAAATGCTATAAGTCGCACCATCCCTCGGCGAAAATCTGATACTGTCGTCCGCTCTTCGGACGAACCGTCTCCTCCAACGACTTCAGTCCGCTTTCCAGCCGCTGGACTTGATCCTTCACGATGGCGAGTTGTTCTTCGTTGGTAATCATCCGATCATAAAAGTGAAGCCCGATCGTGCGATCACGCTTTTATTACTGAGTCGGAAGCTTTTAGGAAATGCCGCCCACCCACCACAAGAGCGAGATTACGAGCCTGATGTTTTTGGCTTCTTGCGTGAGATCACTACCTGCCCCTTTGCGCGAGCACGATTGGTCGGAATACAACCAACGTCCGGCTCGTCGATCCATTTGCGCATGGCGGCACTCTTCGGAGGGGCGACAATTTTCACACCGGCCGGTACAGCGCGCATTCGAGCTGGTCGTAATACGTGTCCAGATTTTCGGATCATAGGAACTCCCTTCCATTATTAATGCGCCTCGTCGAGCAACTGTTGCGCGGCCGATGGAGGTAGCTCCATTGGCGTATACATTATACCCTCCCAGGCGACCAAAGCCTCGTCGAGTTTGAGAAATCCCCGACGTTCGTACCATCCCAAAAAATCCGGACTTCCGTCCAGGCTCAGACGCCCGCCATAACCGAGTTTTCGGCTCTTCTCCACACCCCAGGTTAAAAGCGCGATCCCCACTCCCTTGTAATATTCCAGTCCATCTCGTCTCAATTGCGGACGATTCCAAGGCGCGGTGAACAATAATTCGACAAACAGCAATTCCTCCCCGACATTGAGCCCCGAGAACCAAGGCTGTCTTGAAATTTGCATCGCACCTTGTATCAACCCGTCGCCTGTCATGAGTCCGATGATTTCCGCATCCAGCTTGACCGCGCCACGTTCGATCTTCTTTTCACTCCAGCGCCAATCCCGATCGATAGGCTTCGGGGCCGGTTGCGGCAATAACGAGTTCGCGCTCCACCAAGTCTCCAGCATGGTATCGATCATTCGCGGCGTTAAGGTCACAAATTCTGCCTCGACGAACACATTCGCTGGGGCGAACTTCAGAGTTGTCATCCGTCGAGACATCGAATATCCCCGTAGGCCTCACCCACGCCCTAAAAACCCCGTTCCTTCAACAACCCCACCACCCGCTCCACCGCCTCCTCCACCGTAATCTCATGCGTCGGCAACACCAGATCCGCATTCACCGGCGGCTCAAACGTGGCGCTGACGCCGGGGAAACTGGCCAGCTTGCCGGCGTCGGCAAGCTCGTATGCGCCGCTGGTGTCGCGCTGTTTGCAATAGTCAACCGGCGCCGACAGGTAAATCTCCAGGAAGCGATCCGGGCCGATTACCTGCCTGGCCTTTTCGCGCACCGCGGCGTGAGGGGCTACGAAAGCGCACAGGCACATCAGACCGGCATCGTTCAGAATCTTCGCAACTTCGGATGAGCGGCGCAAATTCTCGCTGCGGTCGTCGGCGGTGAAGCCTAAATCGCGGCTGAGGCCCTGACGCATCGTCAGGCCGTACATCACCGTGACGGCTTTGCCCATGTCGAAAAGCTTTCGCTCCAGGGCATAGGCGATGTCGGATTTCCCCGAGCCGGTCAGGCCGGTGAGGAGAATCGTCACCGGCTTTTGGCCCAGGCGATTTTCGCGCTCGGCGGGGGTGATTTGCGTGCCTTTGGATTTGAGACGTTTGGCGGTCGGCTCGCGGTTCCAATGATCGCCGGCCCGGTCCTGGTCCTGCGGCTCAAGGATCATCCCTGCGCCAACCGTGCTGTTGGTCAGTCGATCGATGATGATGAACGCGCCGGTCGACGGATTCATTTTATAGGGGTCATATGCAATTGGCTGGTTGAGGCTGAGCAGCACATGGCCGACTTCGTTGAGGGCCAGTTGCGTGAGCGGGCGCTTTTCCAGCGTGTTGACGTCAACGCCATAACGCAGGTCGGCAATCTCGCCGGAAACTGTGCGGGTGGTCTGCTTGATCCAGTAATTTTTCCCGTGAACGAACGGCTTATCCGACATCCAGACGACCATCGCCTCCACCTGCGCCGACACGTGCGGAAGCTCGCCGGGATGAACCAGCATATCGCCCCGGCTCACGTCGATTTCATCTTCCAGGGTGACGGTAATTGCCATCGGCGGGAACGCCTCGGCAAGTTCGCCATCGTAGGTGACGATCGATTTCACTTTGCTGCGCTTGCCGGACGGGATGGCCATGACCTCATCGCCCCGGCGGATGATTCCCGAGGCAACGGTGCCGGAGAACCCGCGGAAATCCAGATCGGGCCGAAGCACATACTGCACGGGGAAGCGCATCTCGGTGAGATTGCGATCGGAGGCAATATGCACGCTTTCCAGATGCGTCAATAGCGTCGGCCCTTGATACCACGGCATCGCCTCGCTCTTGTCGACGACGTTGTCGCCCTTCAGCGCCGAGATGGGGATGAACTGCACATCGGGAATATCCAGCTTGGCGACGAAGCCGGTGTAGTCGGCTTTGATTTTCTCGAAAGTTTCCTGGCTGAAATCCACCAGGTCCATTTTATTGATGGCGACGATCACATGCTTGATGCCAAGCAGGGAGACGATGAACGAATGCCGCCGGGTTTGCGTGGCGACGCCATGGCGGGCATCGATCAGGATGATGGCCAACTGGCAGGTGCTGGCGCCGGTGGCCATGTTGCGGGTGTACTGCTCGTGGCCGGGCGTGTCGGCAATGATGAATTTGCGCTTATCGGTGGAGAAGTAGCGATAGGCGACGTCGATGGTGATTCCCTGCTCGCGCTCTTCCTTCAAGCCATCGGTCAGCAGGGCCAGATCGACCGCGCCGCCTTTCCCGGTGGTGCCGAATTTAGCCGAGTCGCGCGTGACGGCAGCAAGCTGGTCTTCGTAGATCGTCTTGGTGTCGTGCAGCAGACGGCCAATGAGAGTGGATTTGCCATCATCAACCGACCCGCAGGTAAGAAAGCGCAGGAGCTCTTTCTTCTGATGGCGGTCGAGGTAGGCGTGAATGTCTTCGGTAAGTGTTGGTGGCATGGTTGAGGGATTAATGAACGCCAAGACGCCAAGGACGCCAAGGTCAAAAACGCCAAGGGTCGGACAGGTCAGTGCCCTCGGATGATTCGCCTGATCCCGTCCTTGAGGAGGATCGTATTGAAATTGATAAGCAAGCCAAGAGTTAGATTCGTCTTTAGATAGGTGAGGACTTGGGCCTTATGTAGCGATGATATCTGTTCAACAGCCTTTAGCTCAACGACCAATCGTTTGCCTACCAGAAGATCGATACGCCTGTTACCAATGATTACGCCTTTATACGTCACATCGATCGGAAACTCGTAGTCAAACGGGATTCTCCGCAGGTCAAACTCGCGTTTCATCGCGTTGTGGTAGAACGACTCATCGAGCCCGGGCCCGAGCTGCCGGTGAACTTCGATTGCCGCACCGATCACCTGTCTCGCCCACTCATCGAGTTCCGCATCCGGCTCGACATACGGTGGCTCTTCATCATCGAATGGCATCGAAATCTCCTCTCTCTTTCTTGGCGTTTTTCCCTTGGCGTTCTCGGCGTCTTGGCGTTCATTTATTCCCGACGTTTGGCGTTCATTTATCCCCCTGCCAAATTCAGAAATACCCCTCTTCCTTCTTCTTCTGCATCGATGCCGCCTCATCGTGGTCGATCATCCTTCCCTGCCGCTCGGAATTTCGCGCCACCAGCATTTCCTCGATGATCTGCGGCAATGTCGTCGCGCTGCTTTCGATAGCTCCGGTCAGCGGATAGCAGCCCAGCGTGCGGAAGCGGACGAGTTTCATTTCCGGCTTTTCGCCCGGCTCAAGCCGCATGCGGGCGTCATCCACCATGATGAGATTCCCATCGCGATTCACCACCGGCCGCTGGGCGGCGAAATACAACGGGACGATGGGAATATTTTCCTGGTGGATATATTGCCAGACGTCCAGCTCGGTCCAGTTGCTCAGGGGGAAAACGCGAATGGATTCTCCTTTGTTCACCTTGCCGTTGTAGAGGTTCCATAGCTCGGGCCGCTGGTTTTTCGGGTCCCAGCGATGGCTGCGGTCGCGGAAGGAATAGACGCGTTCCTTGGCCCGGCTTTTTTCCTCGTCGCGCCTTGCGCCGCCAAAGGCGGCATCGAATCCATGCTTGTTCAGCGCCTCTTTCAGCGCCTGTGTCTTCATGACATCGGTGTATTTGTTCGAGCCGAAATCAAACGGGTTCATCCCTTCCTTCACCGCTTGCAGGTTTGAATGAACCAGCAGATCAAACCCATTTTCCCGGCAGAATCTGTCGCGAAATTCGGTCATGGCCTTGAACTTCCATGTGGTGTCCACGTGCAGCAGGGGGAAGGGCAGTTTCCCCGGGAAAAATGCCTTCTGCGCCAGGCGCACCATGACCGAGGAATCCTTGCCGATCGAGTAGAGCATCACCGGGTTGGCGAATTCCGCGGCGACCTCGCGGATAATCTGAATGCTCTCGGCTTCGAGTTGCTTTAAATGGGTGAGGTTGTAGCTGCTCATTTACGTAAGTGTATGCCTGAATTCGGGACAATCTCCAGATTGACTATAGGGGGAAGGGGGATGACTGCAAAGGGGCGGGGGAACGCCTGAAAGATGAGTGCGTCCTTCTTGGCAACTCGTAGGGTGGGCGTACTCGCCCACCTGTCTTTCGCGGATGGCAAATGGTGGGCGAGTACGCCCACCCTACATTCAGCTGATGACTTCGCTCGCGTGCAGTATGCGAGATTTCGCATAAGATCGCTGCGCGATTGCTTCTTCGATCGGAGTACCGATCGAACGTCGCCGAATACAGCGACCCATGGGCAAGCTGCCCATGCCACTGCACACGAACGGTCCTCATCATGTCCACAACTTCGTCCGCCCTCCAAACTCTGCAATCAACCTTCGGCTTCCCCGAATTCCGCGAAGGCCAGGAGGCGGTCGTCTCGCGGCTGCTCGATGGCAAATCAGTCCTGGCCATTTTCCCCACCGGCGCGGGAAAAAGCCTCTGTTATCAACTCCCGGCACTTTTGCTCGACGGCGTAACGCTGGTCGTTTCTCCGCTGATTGCGCTGATGAAGGACCAGATCGATTTTCTGGTGAGCAAGGGCATTGCCGCCGCCCGGCTGGATTCCACCGTCAGCTTTGAAGAATCGCGGCAAACATATGCCGACCTGCGCGCCGGCACATTGAAGCTGCTTTACGTCGCGCCCGAGCGCCTGGCCAACGAGCGTTTTTTGCAGACGCTCAAGCGGCTGAAGCTTGCCATGCTGGCGGTGGACGAGGCACACTGCATCAGTGAATGGGGCCATAATTTTCGGCCGGATTATATGAAGCTGGCGGCACTGGCGCGCACGCTGAATGTCGGCCGCGTGCTCGCCCTGACGGCCACGGCAACGCCATCGGTCGCCAGGGACATTGCCGCCGCGTTTGAGATTCTTCCCGAGGACGTCATCCAGACCGGCTTCCATCGCCCCAATCTTTCGCTGCACGTTTCGCCCACCACCGGCGGCCTGGAACGGCGCACCATGCTGCTGGAACGCCTGCTCGGCCGCCCGCGCGGGCCGACCATTGTTTACGTCACCTTGCAGCGCACGGCGATGGAGATCGCGGCGTTTCTTGAGCGCGCCGGGTTTGCCGCCCGCGCCTATCACGCCGGCATGAACGCCGACGACCGCCATGCCGTGCAGGATTGGTTCATGGCTTCCGCCGACGCGGTTGTAGTCGCGACAATTGCCTTTGGCATGGGGATCGACAAGCGCGATATTCGCGGCGTTTATCATTTCAATCTGCCCAAGAGCCTGGAAAACTACGCCCAGGAAATCGGCCGGGCCGGCCGCGACGGGCAACCCGCCATCTGCGAGCTTTTAGCTGCCATGGAAGATGTGATCGTGCTGGAGAATTTCACCTTCGGCGACACGCCAACCTCGCGCTCCGTCACCCAGCTTCTTTCCCACGTTCTCTCCCAGGGCGATGTGTTCGACCTCTCGACCTATGACCTGGCTGGCGAGTTTGACATGCGGCCGCTGGTTATCGAAACATTGCTGACATACCTGGAACTCGACGGCATCCTGCAATCCACCGGCCCGTTTTACAACGAATACAAATATCAGCCGATCCGGCGGCTCGAGGAAGTATTCGCCGAATTCGACCCGATGCGTGCCGGCTTCCTGCACCGGCTTTTCTCCCACGCCCGCCATGCCCGCACCTGGTCATCGCTGCATCTCGACCAGATTTCCGCCGCCCTGGGCGAGCCGCGCGAGCGACTTGTGGCGGCAGTGAATTTTCTGGAAGAGCAGGGGGCCATCAAGCTTCAAGTGGCCGGCGTCCGCCAGGGATATCGCAAGCTACGCAACGATTTCGACGGCCCCGCCCTCGCGCAAACCATGATCGACCGCTTCGCCAGCCGCGAAAAACGCGATGTCGAGCGCATGGCGCAGGTGCTGGCGTTCGTGAATCACGACGGCTGCCGCACAAGATTCCTCCTCCGCTACTTCGGCGAAGACCTGGGCAAAGACTGCGGCCACTGCGCCTGGTGCGACGGAATCCGCCCATCAAAACTGCCTCCCGCGCCGCCGCCGCGGCTGGGCGAAGCCGAATCAAAAATGCTCGACGGCCTCCGCGCCGAGCGCTATGAATCGCTGAAATCCGTCAGGCAGGTCGCCCGCTTCCTATGCGGCATCACCTCGCCCGCCGCCACGCGCGAAAAGCTGTCAAAGCACGAACTGTTCGGCACCCTTTCACACGTGCCGTTCGGCGAAGTAATGAAGTTCGTCGAGGACAATGCGCGAAGGGTGCGAAGATGAACTCCCACCCCTTGCGGAATTTAGACCAACCGCAGACGGCATCGAAGGACGCCTCATTGTCTGCAGAATCCCCGCCGTGCCTCACACGCCCGCCGCATGATGTTGTCCGTTTTGTAATCACATGAAAGGCTGTCCCCCTGCCGGACATTACAAAGCTCTGTGCGGACAATTACGTTTCAGATGGAAAAACACGGTCCGCGGTGCGGACCCTACGAAGATTCGAGGTGCCGGATCTCGCAATGTCATTTAGACCAACGATTCGCGCACGGAGGGTACTCCGGGTACTGCCGCAGTAAGCGGACGCCCGCACCCGCTTACTCCGGAAGTACCCTTCGTGCGCGGCTCATTTCGCCTCGTTCGGCAATTTCCCGATATAGGTGGCATCCGTCAGCGGCTGGGGATTATTCAGCCCTCCGCCGGTGACGATGAATCGCCCGGAAGTGAGTGCGGCGGATGGGGCCATCACCTTTTCCGGCATCTGGCCGATCACGCGCCACGCATCGGTCTTCGGATCGTATTCCAGCAGGTCGCCTACCACGTTTCGTGGCGGCTTGGAGCTGTTGCAACGCCCGCCGATGATGATGATCCGGCCGTTATGAACGATTGTGCTGCCTTCAAAATGGCTGCGGCCATCGGGCAGCCGGGCGATCGCGGTCCATTTGCCGGTGGCGGGATCAAACCGATGGCAGGCGTCCAGGTCGATCTGCGTGATGTCGTGTCCATGCGCGCCGCCGAGGGCATAAATTTTGCCGTCGAGCACCGTCGCGCTGACATGCCCGCGCGGAACCGGCAAATCCGCCTCGCGCTGCCAGGTTGTCCCGCCGTCCAGCGCCAGACTCCAATGGTCGGCGGAGTTGGTGTCGCGATCGGCTTTATAGCCGCCAAAATAATGCAGCTTGCCGTCCAGGATCGCCAGCCCGCCGCCGCCGCGCGGCTCGGGCAATGGCGTCCCGCTGGTCCAGGAATCCGAAGCGATGTCATACTTCCAAACTTCGGCGGTAACCGGCCCGGGATGTTTCCCCTTAAATCCCCCGGCAAACCAGATCGTCCCACGATCAAGCACCGCATTCAAATGCGTCACCCGGGTCGGCATATCTTTGAGCCGCTTCCACGAGTCATTGGCCGGGTCATAAACATCCACTTCATTCGATGCCCCAAGGCCGGTGACGAATCCGCCGAACACGTACATCTTCCCATCGACGGTTGCCGTGGGGGCCTCAACGCGTGCAAAGGGCGTGGGCGCGCCCTTTTTCCATTCAAGCGCCGGCCATGCCGAAGGCGCGGCAACCGCCACGCCCGGCTTGGCGTCGGCGTCATCAGCAGCGGCGTTCCCGCTCCAAACCAGCATGCCTGTGTTCAATACGACAGCAACGCTCAAAACGCGGCGGATGCAAAACATGTTGGCCTGTTTTCAAAAAAGTGTGAAGACGCCGATCGCTTGGACGATAACGGCGTGCGCGTAAGCGGGCAAGGTCGCGTGAACGGCAATGGCTCCGCTCCAAGTCACTCCGGCCCGTGAATGCCGCCTCAAGGCAAAGGTAAAGCGCGCCTTCAATTTGCTGCACTCGAATTATTATTCTGACAACTCCCGTATTGTGAGGTATGTTTGTAGGGTTTGGCAGAGATTTGCGACGGCTATCGATTGTGACAGCCCGTCATTTTCAACCCTTTACCATATATGGGGAAAACCATGAATCACACGCGCTCTCGTCACCGCCGAAATCTCACCGGGAAATTGTACGCGCGCAGCCGGCGCAACTTCGAAGCAAGCCTGATCGAACGGCTTGAATCGCGGCAGCTTCTCAGCGCGGCTTATTCCGTCACGCCGATACCGGGAAATCCTTTGGGACAAGTCGAGGCGTTCAACGATGCCGGCCAAACCGCCGGCGCATTGGCTACCGGCAACACCGGCTTTTTCTATTCAAATGGAAAAACGACCACATTCTCGACCAACGAGGGAAGCAGCATCACGATCACCGGTATGAACGCTTCGGGACAAGTGATCGGCTACAGCACCATTCAAAGCGTCGGGGGCGATTCCAACGTCGCCTTCCTTTACAGCGGCGGCAATCTCACTTTCTTGCCGGAGCCGGCTACTACGATCTCTTCCACGCCGGTCGCGATCAACAACGCGGGAACCATCGCCGTCAACTATGAATTGCAGAACAGCATTTTCCAGGGATATATCGACAGTAATGGAAAATTGGCCGACATTGGCACGCTCGGCGGACAAGACTCGGTCATCATGGGAATGAACAATTCGGAGCAGATTGTCGGTTACTCGAACCTGGCCGGCGGCAACACTCACGCATTCCTTTACGGCGGCGGAAAGATGACGGACATCGACCCGGGCGGCGGAATTTACTCCGAAGCTGACAAGATCAACGATGCCGGCGATGTTGTCGGCAGCGACGACGGCGGCGCTTTTGCCATTCTCGGAGGCAACCTCAACCACATCGAGCCGCCGATGGGCGGAACTCTGAGCGATATTTTCCTCAGCACTTCCGGAGAGGTTGTCGGCCACGCCGTTGAGCCGCAAGGCGGCAATGACGACTTATTTATCGTCACGGCCGACGAGGAACAGGATGCCGGCGGCATCCCCGGGGCGAGCATCAATCTCTCCGGCCTTAATAGCGCCGGCACCATCATCGGGTATTCGACCAACATCAAGACCGGCGTCGTCGCACCGTTCGTCTATGTTGACGGAAGATTTCAAACCATCAGCGAAACCGGCTCCTCCAACGTCCCGCTGCAAAGGCTGGAATTCATCAACGGCAGCGGACAGGTCATCGCCGACAACGGAAACGTGAACGGGAAGGTCAACAGCTATGTGCTGAACGAAAGCGGCTGGATATCCGGAACGGTGTTTTACGACACCAATCACGACGGCATCGAAAACGGCGGCGATATTGGGGCGCAAGCCATCACCGTCTATCTCGATCCAAACTACAACCACAAGCTCGACGCCGGGGAGCAGAGTGTCGTCACCGACAGCTTTGGGAATTATACGTTCACGAATCCCCCTGCGGATCCGGAAATCGTTCGCATCGTGCTTGCCGCCAACGATCGGCAAACCTTCCCGGCCAGCGGCGTCGGAGAATATGTGGGAAAAAATACCGGACACTCCCTTACCGGGGAAAATTTCGCCTATTACCAGTTCACCCCCGCCACCGCTTCCATCGCGGGCGTGGTCTTCAACGACGTAAATGGCGACGGCCGCCAGAACGATGGCGAAGTCGGAATCCCGGGGGCGACCGTCTACATCGACGAATACTCCAGCGGCAAATTCCAGGCCGGCGACCCGTCGGTGGTCACCAACGCCAATGGCGGGTATGCATTTACCGATCTTACCGCCGGGGTCTATTACGTGCGCGTGATGCTTCCCCCGAACAGCACGCAAATATATCCCCCCTTCAACGACGCGATACCCGCGTTCCTGGGCCCGGGAGATACATATCCGTCGGCGGACTTCGCCATCCAAACTTCAACCACCCGGCCGCCTGTCACCATCTCCGGCACCGTTTTCAATGACGTAAACGGCGACGGCGCTCAGGACAACAACGAAACGGGTTTGGCCGGCGTCACCGTCTACGAAGATCCCAACTACAACCACAAGCTCGACGCCGGGGAACAGAGCGTTGTGACGGACGCATCGGGCCACTACGCCTTCACCGACCTGCCCGCCGATCCGGAAATACTGCGCATCGTCCTGCCCAATGGCTCAGTCCAAACCGCGCCGGCGAACAATGTCGGGATTTATGTCGGGAAGAATATTACCACATCCCTCACCGGCGAAAACTTTGGTGTTCATGCCCCGATCGCGGCCACCGGAATTGTCTCCGGCACGGTCTTCAATGACCTGAATGGCGATCATGTTTACACCCCTTCCACCGAACCGGTGCAGTCCGGCATCGTCGCGTTTGTTGACTACAATCACAACGGCGCACTCGACGCCGGCGAACCCTCGGCGGCCAGTGGTTCAAATGGGCAGTTCACCATCAGCGGCGTAGCGCCCGGTACCTGGTACGTTGACGTTGTGACCGTCAGCAACGGCTACCGCCGAACCCTTCCCGTCGCCGGGACCAACAGCTACCGCGTCACGGTAACCGCCAAAAACACCGCCAGCATTGGATTCTTCGGGGTCACCACTAGCGCCTACGTCGGCGGCACGCTCTTCAATGACAAGAACGGCAACGGCGTTCAGGACCCCGGCGAATCCGGCCTGGCCGGCTGGACTGTCTATCTCGACCTCAACAACGACGGCATTCACCAATCCAACGAGCCCGTCGCCCAGACGGTGACGACGAGCGGCGGCTACTGGTACTTTCGCGCCGTCGCGCCCGGCACTTACACCATTCGCGCCATTGCGCCGACCGGGTACACGATCACCCACGCCTGCACCGTCACCCTTACCAGCGGCGAGATGGTGATCAATGGAGCGATCAGCGCACAGGCGTCGTAAATCGGATTCATTTTGGCTGTTGGAAATGTTCACGGGGCGGCGTTTGATGAGTGCATTGCAGGACGGCGGTGAAAACTAACACCTCGAGACGGCGGACCGCCTGGACGATAGCGGCGTGCGCGCAAGCGGGCAAGGCGCACAAACACACTTGCCGAATTCGAAAACTGGGACGAAAATGCGCTCTGTCTCCCTGGGGAACAAACGCAAGAAGGACTTCAAATGAGCCCAAAGTAAACTCGCGCCGGGATGGGACCGATTTGCAGGCAATTGACCGGATAGTCGAAAAAGATGAACTTCGCTTTTTTCAGCCGCATAGTAAACGTTGCACCGCCTCCCCCGATTCTCGTATTCCCCCCGGCACACCGCGGCAAATCCAGATGCGTTTGCGTGAGATGTTGCTATCGCTGACGACCCAACCCGCCGGACAATCCGAGGTCGCCGCGGAGGAAACCCCGTCGTTGCCGGGTGTTGAGCAGCTGAAGATGGAAGTTCCGCAACCGCAAGCGACGGATGCGCCGGTTTTGCACGAGGAAAAGTGACGTGGTTCAAATGTCCCATCGCCCCGTGAAAACGGAGCGATGGGACGGTCGAGATTACGCGGGTCGTCGGGCCGTAACTGAGGCCGAGCGGCTCATCCTTTTCCGGGGT
The DNA here is from genome assembly GCA_035695715.1 of Tepidisphaeraceae bacterium. Classification (GTDB taxonomy): domain Bacteria; phylum Planctomycetota; class Phycisphaerae; order Tepidisphaerales; family Tepidisphaeraceae; genus RYN-428. Next base: position 9,969 of record DASRRM010000145.1, on the reverse strand, counting down.
TTCCATCCGCCGTATCATCTTAATATGACCCTCCGCCGGAAGATGGGCTTTCAGATCATGGCGATGATTGTCGGCCTGCTGGTCATCAGCGGCACGGCGCTGTGGGGAATTAACGGCTTGCACGAAGACTACGGGCTGGCGGCGGCGGGGAATCAGGAACTGCGCCAGGTGTTTGAAGTCGGCTCGCATCTGGCCACCGCCAAGACCCTCTTGCTGCTGGAACACGTCGACCGCGCGCGGGCGAGGATCGAGGTGAAAACGGCGGCGGCGCGGTTCGATCTGTTCGTCGGCGGGCAAAAATTGCCCACCACGCCAAAGGCCACTCCAGCCGGGGCAGAAGGGGAAAAAGCCGTCAAAATTGCCCTGGCCGATGCGGTTCGGCAGCTTTCTTTGCGTCCGGAATTACAGACCGAAGGGGATGTGCTGGCGGCGGATTCGGGCGCGGTAAACGCCGCCATCGCAACAATCAGCAGCCTGACCTCCGGCATCCAGAAATCGATCGAAGCCCACCAGCGCTCCGCCCAGGACAAGCGCGATGTGACGATGCGCGCAGTTGCGCTGGTCAGCGCGGCGGTGGTTTTGGCGGCTATTCTGCTGGGAATCATGCAATATCGCGGGGTGATGCTGCCGTTGGGCGGGCTTCGCGACGGCGTGCGAAAAATTGCCGCCGGGCAGTTCGCCCAGCGCCTCACCCCGCGTGGCGGCGAGGAATTTGTCGAGCTGGCGGGGGAGTTCAATCGGATGGCCGGCGAGTTGGACGGGTTCTATCACCAGCTCGAAGAGCAGGTCGCCCGCAAAAGCAAGGAGCTGATTCGTTCCGAGCGGCTGGCCAGCGTCGGATACCTGGCCGCAGGCGTGGCCCACGAAATTAACAACCCGCTGGGCATCATCAGCGGCTATGCCGAGTATTCTTTGGACCAGCTAAAGCAGCAGCCGGGCGGCAATGGAAAACTGCCCGCCGCCGAGGGTGCAAGCCGCGACGACATCGCCCGGTCGCTTCAGATCATTTGCGATGAAGCGTTCCGCTGCAAGGATATCACCGGCAAGCTGCTGTCGCTGGCACGGCAGGGGGACGAAAGCCGCCGGCGCGTTTGTCTGGCGGACGTGGCCGACCAGGTGGTGTCGATCATCGGCGGGCTGCCTCAATATCGCGATCGCAAGCTGACGGTGTCGGCCCCGCACGACGCCGCCGAGCGGGCGGACTTGACGATCAGCGCAGTGGAGGCGGAGATGAAGCAGGTGCTGCTGAATTTGGCGCTCAACGCGTTGGAAGCCTCGCCGGCAGGGCGGGGCGAGGTGCGAATTGAAATTCATCGCAGCGATGCGATGGTGGAACTGCGTGTCAGCGACAATGGCCGGGGCATGACGCCGCAAACCGTCGAGCGCGTTTTCGAGCCGTTCTTCACCGACAAGCGCGGTTCAGCCGACGCCCGCGGCTCGCGGTCGCACGGCACGGGGCTGGGCCTGTCGATCACCCATGCCATCATCGAAGCGCACGGCGGCTCGATTCGCGCCCAAAGCGAGGGCCTGGGCAAAGGAAGCCAGTTCATCGTGAGGATTCCGCCGGCGGCGTAAGAGAACTGATACGATCGTGTGATTTGTGATTGAACGAGTGAAACCGGCGCCGGGATCGTTCCATGACCATGACCCGCCCCCAGCCTCCCCGTCCTGATGCCCGCGTCATTGTCGTGGAGGATGAGCCGCGCCTGCGCGAGCTGTTGCAGCGGGCGATGGCGAACTGGGGATTTGAAGTAGCCGTCGCGCGCAGCGGGGAAGAGGCGATTCGTCTTTCTGAATCCGATCCGGCGGATATTGCCGTTCTCGATCTGAATCTGCCGGGAATGGACGGGCTTGAGCTGCTTGCCCGCCTGCGGGCAAAGACGCCGGGAGTTCAGGCGATCGTGGTGACCGGGTTTGCGAGCCTGGAGGCGGCGCAGAAGGCCGTTCACCTGGACGTCGTGGAGTTTTTGACCAAGCCATGCCATCTGGGCGAACTGGAAAAAGCGCTCGACCGCGCACTGCGGCGGCTTCCCCCCGCGTATCCAGCCGCCGGCGCGCCGCAAACGCCCAGCGCCGAAGGAATGACGCTTCAGGAAGTGGAACGCCAGCACATTTTGGCGACGCTCGACCGGCAAAATGGAAACCGCACCGCGACGGCCGCCGAGTTGGGAATCAGCCGGCGAACGCTTTATTACAAACTCGAGGAATATCAAAAACAGGGGTTTAATGTCGGATGAGCGCCCGGCGGCGGGGCGGATGTGGGTTGTCTTGCAGTCATGCTGCTCAACAAAAACAAAACTGGCGCGGATATAAATACTCAAACTAAGCGGTATTAAAGGCGCTCATCGTGACACGGCCGTCTCGGCCGTGCCGGCGACGGGAAAATGCGAAGAATAATCGCTACCAATAGTTCTTAAACTCATTACATCGCCAGCACGGGCGGGACGCCCGTGTCACATGGATCTCGCAAAATTCTCCGCAAATCCCGCATGTTTTTCACCGCCGGACGCCAAAACCGCTCCGTTTGAGTAAATATTCCGTCCGATCGAGTGTATAAACCGCGCGAGGCCATTGATATCCCGGTGTCGTCTGACCTTCGCTGCAAATAGTCGTTGAATGGTCGTTGAGCCGTATCACCATCCTATTCGGAGCCAGCCATGCGCCTGAAATTCCCGACGCTTATTCTCACGCTTCTCATCGCGACGGCCTGCGTTACGGCGCCGGCCGCGCCGCCGAAGGGCGTGAAGGTTGATCGCGATATCGCCTACGTTCCCGGGGGCGATCCGGCGGAAGTGCTTGACCTGTATCTGCCCGAGACGCCGTCGGAAAAACCGCTGCCTCTGATCGTTTCCATTCATGGCGGCGGATGGCGCGCGGGAAGCAAGAACAACCCATGGCTGGCGGGCCTTGCCAACCAGGGATACGTCGTTGCCAGCGTGGAATACCGCTTCAGCAACAAGGCGCTTTTCCCGGCGCAGATTCAGGATTGCCAGGCCGCCATTCGCTGGCTGCGCGCCAATGCGAAGAAATACAACATCGACCCCGGGCATGTCGGCGTGTGGGGCGACTCGGCGGGCGGGCATCTCGTCGCGCTGCTGGGCACGTCCGGCGGGAAAAAAGCCTTCCCGCCCATCGGCGGAAATGAAGATCAATCCGACCGCGTTCAGGCCGTCTGCGACTGGTATGGGCCGACCGACTTCAACACCGTGATGGCCCAGGCCGCCGCCGACGAAGCCAACATCAAGAGCAGCATCAAGTGGAATACCAAGGACGATCCGTATTCCGGATTGATCGGGGTGAACCTCGGCTCGGACAAGGAAAAGGGCGAGGTCGTCAGCCCGGTGCATTACGCCAGCAAGGACACGCCGCCGCTGCTGATCATGCACGGGACGAAGGATTCGCTGGTGCCGCTGGCGCAGAGCGAGGAGCTGGTCGCGGCGTTGAAAAAGGCGGGTGACGACAACGTGATTCTGCAAAAGTTCCCCGGCTCGGGCCACGGCGGCCCCGCCTTTTTTCTTCCCGCCGCCCGCAATTTGGTGAAGGCATTTTTCGACAAGAATCTGAAAGGGATGGATGTGAAGGTGGAAGTGCTGCCGGATTCAGAGGTGACGGTAAAGCCGCCGTCTTCTAAATGACCTTGCGCGCGATTCGTGTAGGGTCCGCACCGCGGACCGTTGCGTTTGAAATGGGAAATACGGTCCGCAGTGCGGACCCTATGAAGGTTCGAAGTGCCTTAATTGCGCAGTCATTTAGCAAATAAAACCCGATCCCATGAAAATGGTCGCCAATCGCACCTTCATCGCGCTGCCCCCGGCTCGGCGGGACGGACCGCCAGGCCCGGCGTGTCGCGCCAGTCGGCAGACTGAATGTGCGCGGTTTTGTCCCACTCGACAATTGCCCGGTCCAGATTGGCCGGACTGATTTTCAGTGGGTCCTCCCGGAACTTGGCCGGACATACCGACTCAACTGCCAGAACCCATTTTCCGCGATATTCAGCCGGCAAATCCGCGCGATCCGAGCGGATTTCCACCAGCCGGTAGGGAGTCGATTGCTGCGGCAACGGAATCTGTCCCTCGCGAATCACGCGAAACGACCGGTCGAGCACCACCACCCGCCAATACTCGTTGAACAGGCTGACTCCCATGTCGTCCACCAGCACGAGGCGATCGTCCTGCGGTCGCTCCGCGTGATGCCAGATCGATTGGTACCATGTCAAGCCCCACGTCGCATCCTGATGGAGCATTCGCGTATCCTCGAGCCCGTGCGGAGCCTGCCAGATTGGATCAAATAAGATTCCGGCGTCAGGGTTTGCGCCGGGACCGGGCGTTGCGCCACGAAGCGGATTTGACCACCACGCCGCCGCGATGATAATGCCAAGCAACAGTGTCATCGCGGCAAATGAGATATGATGCGCCGCGCCGATGCCAGGCGAAAATCGAGCGTCTCGCAGCAAACCACATTCGGGGCAGCGCAGCGGCGAAGCACGCAGATCGAATCCACACGCCGGGCATAATCCGGCACGCTGTCGCCGACGGATTCGCCGGCGCGATGTCCCGGCGAACCATGCAATGGGTGGCGCCATCAACAGGAAAACAATTGCCCAATCCGGCAGCATGACAGCCCGGCTGCGCGTTGCCCAGGAAACCGACGTCAGCGTATTGCATCCACCGATCCCTGTGTTCCAATCCCAAAAAATGAATGGGTCCTGTCCCTGATATCCGTTGGCATCCAACGTCCAGTGCATGGGCCTGGGGTCGCCGCCGCGCATGCATCGCCGCCAAATTGCAAACCGGCCATGATGGGAATCGAATGACATGGCAAAGGTGGAAGTCTGATCGGCGCTGCGGCTGATCCAGTCATCGCACCAATGGCTTCTAAGCCAAACGGCCGCCGCCGCGACGCCCAGCAGCAGCAAGCCGACCATTATTGATGCGTATCCCCAGTGCAAGGCGCGGGCGACAAATGAACCGGCTGAGGTTTCGCCGAGCGCGTGCAAAGGCGAAAGCGTGCGAGACAATGCCGATGCCGCCGCGCTCTTCAATCGACGCATCCCACGGCGCGGCAATGACGCAATCCACCAACGCCGCACCGGCGGCGCCCGCAGCGCAATCACCGTCAAAAACATCGAAGGAAGCAGCGCGAATAGCGCGAATACAACCCATGCCGGAAAACAAAGCTGCTGAAAATCGACGGCGATCGAGCCATTTTTGCGTGTTTCGCGCCAGCCAAAACCATGAACCAAATTATCCGGCAAAACCCATTCGTGGACGATGGTCGTGGTTCCCATATCCAGATCTGGATCGGAAATATTGTCGGACGGCAGCAAACCCGGCAGGTGATCGTTCTTAAACACCTCCGCAACCCCGGGCACGTACGATGCCGCAGACCAACCCCGCCGAGGCTGCGCAGCCACCGGGTCATCTTCATACTTTTTGGGCGCATCAGCCAGCCACGATAGCTGCACCTGGAAGGAATGAATCCGCAGGGAATAAAGCCCGCCATCGGCCGACAGGTAATGGGCTTCATCAATCCGCGATTTCGAATGGCGGCAAAGCGCGACTAACGCCAGCAGGATTAAGAAGGAGATGAGCGTCGCGGCGAAGATGATCCATCGCGAAAAATGTTTCATGATGCCGCGCTGCATCATACCATCGCGCAGAAGAGAATGATTGCCGCCCGCCGCCTGCGAAGACGGCCGCGATCAGCGAAGCGCCAATTTGGCGACGGCCGCAATTGCGGCGGCGACCGGAAGGGTGATGATCCACGATAAAACGACTTCGCCAACCTTGCCCCACTTGACCCCGGCGGGGTCGCGCTTCAGCCCCGCGCCGATGATCGATCCCGTGGCCACCTGCGTCGTCGATACCGGCAACGAAATCTCCGACGCAAACCCCACAAGAAACGCCGTCACCAGACTTGCCGTCAACGATTCGGCCAAGGGAAGCGGCGTGAGCTTTTTCGCCAGCGTCTCAAGCACCCGGCGGCCCATGATCAGTCCGCCCGCCGCCATCGAAATCGTCACGATCACAAACCCGATCGCCGTTCCGTGCGCCACCGATGCAAGCGCCAGGAGGCTCAGGGCTGCTATTTTCGGCGTGTCATTCCAGCCGCGGGCAAAGGAAATCAACCCGCAGCTTAGCCAGTGAATCGCGTTGGCCGTCGGCGAAACGGGCGTCATCGTCTGCGTCGTCTCAGCGATCGATTCACTGATTACCCCTTCAGCTCCCACCGCGACGGCCTGGACGATTCTTTGCTCGCGCACGATGCGGCGGCGGCCCGCCAGCGCCGACACGATTGCGACGACCGGCCATGCAATGACATAAACGATCGCCAGTGACAGCACCGGACTGACCGCCAGCGGAAGGGCAAACTTGTCGCCCAGCGCGTTCCACTGGAACCGGGCATTGCCAAACGCCACCAGGCCCGCCCCGGTGAGCGCGCCGACGATGGCATGCGTCGTCGACACAGGCATTCCCGTTCGGGTCGCAAGCAGCACCCAGCCGCAGGCGCCGATCAGGACCGCGACATAGAAATGTTGATCGAGATTGATCCCCCTGGTGAAGAGAAAGCCGCCGCTGAATCCCTTCAGCAATCCGCCGGCAACGAAGTAGGAAATCGCACCCCCGGCGGCGGTGGCGAGGGTCGCATAAACCAGGGCCGCGAACGGCCTTGCCGCCCCGAATCCGACGAGCGTCGCCACGCCCTTGCTGTTGTCGTTGGATCCATTGGCGAATGCCAGCAGGGCCACCAGCGCTATCAGAATAAAAGCCAAACCAGCCTCCGGTTGCGTTTCCCCCAGGAATCACACCAACCGGATATACTCCAATGTCCGTTTGAACGTTTAGATTTGGCTAAGAAATTATCCCCCTGTCGATCGCGGCCAATGCCTCGACGGCCGGATATGCCTCGACATACTTCTCCTCGCCAAGTCCGTAATAGGTGACGGTTCTGGCGATGAAATCCACCTCGTAGCTCACCACGCCAGCCCGGCGAAGCACCTCGGCAAGATAAGGAAACCCGCCCACCCGCGGTCTCCCCGCCATCGCCCGCCGCTGCGCCGCCGTGAGATTTTCAATCGCATCACTCATCTCAGTTTTTCCTTTCGGCAAGGTTGAGATGGCCTGGCATTTTATTCCGAACCGAGAAGATGATTTCCACGGTGTCCGCCGGTAGGATTGTGGCCGGCAAAAAGGGGGGCAACGCCCGCCGCGGCCTCGCTCGTGACGGAAATGTATAAAGTCCCCAACGGTTAAACACCAATGATCACCGGCGAACTCAAGTCCAAAGTCGACCGCATCTGGGACACAATGTGGTCCGGCGGCATTTCCAACCCGCTTTCGGTCATCGAACAACTCACCTACCTGCTCTTCATCAAGCGGCTCGATGAAATTCAGACGCTGAAGGAAAACAAAGCCGCCCGAACCGGCAAGCCGATCGAAGACCCGATCTTCAACAAGAAGCAGGATTCGCTCCGCTGGTCGCGCTTCAAGGAAACCGCACCCGAAGAAATGTTCAAGACCGTGCAGACCGAGGTCTTCCCCTTCATCAAGACCCTCGGCAGCGCTCACGACGACCCCGAACGCGCCAGCACCTACACGCATCATATGAAAGACGCAATCTTCATGATGCCCACGCCGCGCGTGCTGGCCAATGTCGTCGATCAGCTCGACGCCATCGACATGGCCGACCGCGACACCAAGGGCGATCTCTACGAATACATGCTCGGCAAGATCGCCTCCGCCGGCCAGAACGGACAATTCCGCACGCCGCGGCACATTATCAAGCTGATGGTCGAGATGACCGCGCCGACCCCAAAGGATGTCATCTGCGATCCCGCCTGCGGCACGGCGGGGTTTCTCATCGCCGCTTCCGAGCATCTGGTCAGCCATCACAGCGATTCGATCTACAAGACCGAAGCCTCGCGAAAGAAGTTCAACTCCGGCACCTTCCACGGCTACGACTTCGACTCCACCATGCTCCGCATCGGCTCGATGAACATGCTGCTGCACGGCGTGGAAAACCCCGACATCCGCTATCGCGATTCGCTTGCCCAATCCGACACGAATGATGCCGATCGCTTCACGCTGGTGCTGGCCAATCCCCCATTCGCTGGCAGCCTCGATTACGAATCGACCGCCAAGGACCTGCTGCAGGTGGTGAAGACGAAGAAAACCGAGTTGCTCTTTCTCGCGCTATTCCTGCGGCTGCTGCAGACCGGCGGCCGCGCCGCCGTCATCGTCCCCGATGGCGTGCTGTTCGGCTCATCCAACGCCCACAAGGCTCTGCGAAAAATGCTGGTGGAAGACCAAAAGCTCGACGCCATCCTCTCCATGCCGTCCGGCGTCTTCAAACCCTACGCCGGCGTCTCCACCGCCGTGCTGCTTTTCACCAAGACCAACTCCGGCGGCACTGACGATGTCTGGTTCTACGACATGCACGCCGACGGCTTTTCCCTCGACGACAAGCGCACGGCTCAGCCCGAAAAGAGCGATCTCCCCGACCTCCTCAAGCGCTGGCAAAACCGTTCGAAGGAAAAGACCCGCAAGCGCACCGACCAAAGCTTCCTCGTGCCAAAAGCCGAAATCGCCGCCAACGACTACGACCTGTCCATCAACCGCTACAAGGAAGTGGCGTACGAAGCGGTTGAATACGATTCGCCGAAGGTGATTCTTTCGCGGCTGGCGAAGCTGGAGGAGGAGATTGCCAGGGGACGGAAGGAATTGGAGGGGATGCTTCATTGAGCGCGCTGTCGCCCAGGTTCACCATCACTGATGCGATCGCGCGCGATCTGACCATCATCGAGCGTGCCCGCGGCTTTCTGGAAGCCGCCCGGCTCTCGGACGACTGGCTCACGCAGATGCGCGACCGCGCCCTGCTGCTCGAAGCCCATTACACCACGCACATCGAAGGTACCCAGCTCACGCTCGACCAAGCCGAGCGGATCTGGGCCGGCGGGAAAATTCCTTCCGCCGACCCCGATGATGTCCGCGAACTGCTCAACTATCGCGGCGCGTTCGAGCTGGCCCGCGGCTATCTTGGCAGCCCCGCGCCCATCACCGAAGCCGTCCTTCGCGAAATCCACAAACGGCTTGTCGCCGGCGTGCGGGGCGACTCGGCCCGCCCCGGCCAGTATCGCCACCTCCAGAATTACGTGGCCAACCAGAAGACCGGCCAGGTCGTCTACACGCCGCCGCCCCCGTTCGATGTCGCGCCGATGATGGAGCAGCTCGTCGCCTGGCTCAACGCCCCCACGACGGTCCACCCTGTCCTGGCGGCGGGCATTGCGCAATTTCAACTGGTGCACATCCACCCCTTCATCGACGGAAACGGCCGAACCTCGCGCCTGCTCTCCACGATGTGCCTGTATCGCAGCGGGTACGATTTCAAGGGCCTGTTCACCCTCAGCGAGTTCTACGACCGCGACCGCCCGGCTTTCTATGCCGCCCTTCAATCGGTCCGCGAAAGCGACCTCGATCTGACGCCCTGGCTTGAGTTTTTCACCGGAGGCCTCGCAACTCAACTCACCGAAGTAAAAGTGCGCGGAGAGAGCGTGATCCGCGCTCATCTACTTGGTAAGCTTCATAAGTTGAATGATCGACAGACATTGATCCTCGGCCAGTTGATGATAAAGGGTCCGATGGGAATGATCGAAATTGAGCAGTTGAATCCAGGCGCAAATCGCCGCACCCTCCAGCGGGATTTGAAGACAATGGTGGCCAAACAACTTGTCACAGAAGGCGGGTCGGGGCCGACCGATCGAACGCGCAAATACAGCTATGCCAGCAAGTAAACGCGATTTTCTTCTGTGACATTCTTCTGTGACATACTTGCCGGCAGGATTGATTAAATGCCGGTGACTTGGTTCGATGTCGCGACGGACGCTTTTGATTCATTCTGAGGAAATGGAGCGCGCGATCATGTCCGCCGTTCAACATGCAACCGAGATCGTCGAAAAAGTGAAGCAGCGTC
>DASRRM010000144.1:0-2876 GCA_035695715.1 Tepidisphaeraceae bacterium | reverse complement strand
AATAGGGTCTGCTTCTTTTCACGGGGATGACCTCCCATACGCGGATTGCCCGGCTTTCGAGCCAGGACCTGATTCCGCTTCTTTTGAGGCATCCCCGCTTTTATTGCCAGTGTCGACCCGTGACCTATAGCCGACTCTTTGCGCCTTTGCGGTTCAACCGCGTTGGGGCACTCAGTTTTGCAGTGGTTTGACTGAGCTACGGGTGCTGCAATTCATACCCGGTTAGAACCGAAACCTTCATCCGTCTATCATTCAGGAACGTACTATTAGGGAAGGCTCGGGAATGGTTCCCGGGCACATTGGCGGAGGCCGATGGAAGCGACGACCGACCAACTGGTCCCCGATACCTCGACACTCGTGCTTCGTGCGCGCCAGCGCGATGCCGGCGCGTTCGCCGCGCTGATTCGCCGATATGAGCGCGTGGCGCTGTCGGTGGCGTTTTCGGTGCTCGGCAATGCCGACTCGGCGGGGGATGTGGTTCAGGATGCTTTCCTCCGCGCCTGGGAACGGCTCGGCGATCTCAAAGAGCCGGCCCGATTCGCCACCTGGCTTTGCGGAATTGCCCGCAACCTGGCAATCGACATCAAGCGTCGAAACCGGCATCTGACGTTGACCTCGGATGCTCAGGTTCTGGATGCCGGGGCAATGGCGGCGGACCGTTTCGCCCCCGATCCGGCTGACGAACTGGACTTGAAAGAGCAGCGTGCCCAGGTGGCGGCGGCGCTGCAGTCGCTCGACGATGTTACCCGTCCCGCGGTGATCTTGCGGTATTACGACGGCCTGTCGAGCAAGCAGATCGCCGAGATTTTGGAAATGTCGCCGGCCGCCGTCGATATGCGGCTGAGCCGGGCAAGGCAACAGCTTAAGGCGCTTCTGGAACAAGGCGCTATACGCGACAAGGCGGTCAAGGCGTGATTGGTCGCCGGGCATGGTCGGCTCGGTTTTTGTAGGGTGGGCGTACTCGCCCACCATGTTTGCGTCGCGGGCAAGGAAATGGTGGGCGAGTACGCCCACCCTACGAAAATTCCATCCGGCGCGGCCGCGTGAAGGACTCAGGATGACGGTGGCCGTTAGGGCAAAACGAGAAATGCTCTAAGCGACCCGATATCGCGCAACATTCAATGCACAGCAGGTGAGACAATGTCCGACTTGGAACAAGAAAACTTCTCCCCCCAGCACCAAGCTATCGTGCAGGATTATCTCTCGGCAACGCTCGATGCGCAGTGCGGCCGCGCCGAGGCACGGTTTCGCCAATTCCTCGCCGAGCAAAAAGCCCCGCCGGCTGTCAAACCCAACGCCTTCCCATTGACGCATCGTTTTCGCGGCTGGACGCTGGGAATCGCCGGGGCGGCGTTGGCTGCCTCGCTGGCGGCGCTGTGGGCCGGGCCGTCGCTCAAGCCTGTTGCTCCGGTAACGCCCAACCCCGGCACACCGGCGATCAATGTCATGCCGGTGAATAACGGCTTTGTGCAGCAGGATGTGCAGTCGCAGACATTCGATGACGGCACGTTTTTAACTGATGGCGACACGCCCGTGCGTGTTTTGCGTCGCCGCGATGTTCATCGCACGCGATGGTTTGATCAGAACGATAAAATGCAGGGCGAGGAAGTGGTGCCGCAGGATCACGTCGTGTATGTGCCGATGAAAACTTATTAAGGTCGATGTCAGATATGGAAGGACCTTCCCATGCAACTGATGAAATGGACCCTGGCGGCAATTGCAAGCTTGGCGCCTTTGACCGTATTGGCCGACGAACCGCCCGCCCAGCCCAACGGCTCGGCCACCGGCGAATTTCGCCTGACTGGTGACGGCCCGGTATTTGTCATTCGCGGCCGCGCCGACCAAAAAGCCGCCGGGAATGAAGATGCCAAGCGCGCTCCGGAACAAGGCGAGCAGGGCGTCAAAGAGGGCGGCATTACCTTTACTTTGGACCTGCAAAAGCGCGAAAAAGGCGCGTATCTGGGCGTGAGCGCCTCGCCGCCCACCGCGGCTTTGCGCAAGCAACTGTCGCTTTCGCGGGGAATGGGGCTGATGATCGATTTCGTCGTGCCCGACAGCCCGGCGGCCAAGGCGGGGTTGGAACAATATGATGTTCTGCAAAAGCTCGACGATCAGTTGATTATCAATCCGCCGCAGTTGTCGGTGCTGGTCCGCTCGCACAAGCCGGGTGATGAAATCAAGCTGGGAATCATTCATCAGGGCAAGCCTGCCACGCTGACGGTAAAGCTCGTCGAGCATGAACTCGATCCGTTGCCCGACGAGGAGGGCGGGGATGATATGATCGCGCACCTGCACGGCATCCTTCCCGAGCCGATGGTTCATCCCGGCGCGCCGGGGCTGAATCCCTGGTCCCGCCTCGCTCATCCGCGACCCGGAGCCGCGACAACCTCATCGCTCACCTGGCTTGACGATGGGCATTCGTACACGATCGCGATCGCTGCCGATGGGCACAAAACCTTCACTGCCAAGGACAAGGATGGAAAGGTTATTTTTGAAGGCCCGATCGACACCAAGGAACAGCGCGACAAGTTGCCCGCCGATCAAAAGGAGAATCTCCACCACATGGAACAACACATGGGCGGCACGTTGAAATCCGGTGGAGACGGGGCGGGGAAATGAACGAAGGCCGAACGACGAATCAACCCCGAATGACAGATGCGGACGAAACGACGGTTCGTCCCATCGGCGTGACTTGTGATGTGAACTCCCGGGGTTGCGATGTCGATGAAGCCTTACCGGGCGCAAGATGGAATGCACGCCTTGGAGAATGTCAAGGTTTGAAGCTCGCTGCCTGTTGTACCGAAGCAGAAATGTCACCCCTTTAGCCGAAGCAGAAGTGTCACCCCTCCCTCCGGAAGCGGCGACGGCGGCCTACC
>DASRRM010000143.1:0-17915 GCA_035695715.1 Tepidisphaeraceae bacterium | reverse complement strand
CGCGGTTTGAGGCCGAGAAAAAGCCGGAGCTGATGCTGCGGGATTACGCGAAATTCGGCCCATCGTATGAAGCGGACCACGCCGCGGTTTACGCCAACGCGGCGAAATATCTGGCGGCGGTTGTTGAATCGGCGAAGAATCCGCAGTTGTCCGCCGACGAGATCGCGAAAAAGGATGGTCTCGACGTGGCTCTCTTTAAGCGATGGATTTCGCTGGTGGCTTTTCGGCGCGATGGCGACAAGGCAGGTGAGGCTGAAGCGCCGGAGCGAGTGGTAACTGCTGAGACACTCTTGCCGCTGGATGAGAAAAAGCCGGTTCAGAATTTGCCGGCGATCCGGGGTTGGCAAAGCAAGGGGATGGACCTGCCGGCGGTGTTGTCGAATTCATCGGATAAGGAAGAGCATATTCCGGGGCGCGCATCGCCGCACAAGGTCGTCGTTCATCCCAGTCCTGGCGAATTTGCCGGCATTGTTTGGAAAAGCCCGATCGATGGGAATGTGCATGTTGCCGCTCGAATCGTTCATGCGCATGGCGCTTGCGGCAATGGCGTGGCGTGGTGGCTGGAGCATCGGCGGGGCGATCATGCCGGGGTGTTGTCCGAGGGCGCGATTCCGGTTGGCGGGGAGGCGCAGGCGCCGCCGGCGTTGGTGAAAGTTGCTAAGGGCGATCTGCTGTTACTTGCCCTGGACGCGAAGGATCATGACCACAGTTGCGATTTGACGGAGCTTACGTTCGACATCGCCGAGGTGGACAAGCCCGGGCGGGCGTGGGATTTGGCGGGCGATGTGGCGGATAATATTCTTGACGGGAATCCGCATGCCGATCGAATGGGAAATCGGGACGTTTGGAATTTCGTGAAAGGGCCGACGCGGCCGGTTATCTCGACGGAAGCATCGGCGCTGTCGATTCCCATGAACTCTGCATTGAGCCAATGGCGCGATGTGGCACTGGATCCGGCCCGGCAAAATGATGCGGATAAGCTTGCGGCCCAAGTGCAGGCGATTCTCATCGGCGATCGGCCGGGCAAAGACAAGGAAGCCGACCAGCTTCTGTACGACAAGCTTGCTCTGCCTGATAGCCCGATGCTGGCGGGGCTGGATTTGTCGGCATTCGCCAGGGGCGTAATTCCGAAAAGCAAATACGGCCTGGATCGATCGCGCTTCGGCGTCGATTCCGCCGGTAAGGCGATCGATGAGTTCAGCATTGCCGCCCCGGCTACCGGCGTCATCGAAATTCATCTTCCCGCGGCGCTTTTACGCACGCATACGTTTGTCGTGGATGGGAAACTGGCGGCGGGAGACGTGGACAGTGCGGTGGAATTTGACGCGTCGACATCTCCGCCATCGCCGCAGACGCAATGGACGCCGAAGGGACCAATCGTCGCGGCAAAAGATGGCCCGGCACACAAGCAGTTGCTCAAGGGTCTCGATGAATTCCGGCAATGCTTCCCGATGTTCATCTGTTACCCCAACATCATTCCGGTGGACGAGGTGGTCTGCCTGAAAATGTATCATCGGGAGGATGAGCCACTGAGCCGGCTGTTTTTGAATGATGCCCAGCAGCATGAAATCGACCGGCTGTGGGAGGAGCATCGTTTCATCACGCAATGGCCGGTGGCGGAGAATCGATATTTGCCATTGTTCATCGGCTTTGTGACGCAGGATGGAACAAAGGAGATGATCGCGTTTTTCCAAAGCCAGCGCGAGCCTTTCCGCAAGCGCGCCGAGGAATTTCAGAAGGAAAAGGAAGCGGCGGTAGGGAAGCAACTGGCGATGTTGGCGGATTTCGCGGCGCGTGCTTATCGCCGTCCATTGCGCGAAGGTGAATCAGCGGAAATGGTGACGTTGTATCGGGCGCTGCGCGCGAAAGACATTCCGGCAGACGACGCATTTCGCGAGGTTCTGGCGCGGGTGCTGGTGTCGCCGGCATTTTTGTTCAAGCTGGAAGAGGCGCCCGCCGGGAAAAAGGCGGGGCCGGTGAATGATTGGGAACTAGCCACCCGGCTGAGTTATTTTCTGTGGTCGAGCATGCCGGATGAGGAATTGCGGAAAGCTGCGGCGTCCGGCAAGCTGCACGAGCCGGCCGTGTTGGAGGCGCAAACGCAACGGATGTTGAAAGACAATCGCGTGCGGGCGATGGGAATCGAATTCGGCACGCAGTGGATTCATGTCCGCGGCTTCGATGAGTTTTCTGAGAAGAGCGAGAAGCTTTATCCCACCTTCGATCAGAAGCTGCGGGCCGATATTTACGAGGAATCGATTCTTTTCTTTCAGGATTTGTTTCAGCAGGATGAGCCGGTGACGAATCTTCTCGACGCCGATTACACCTATTTGAACGATTCGCTGGCGAAGCACTATGCAATTCCCGGCGTCAATGGGGCACAATGGCGTAAAGTCGAAGGCGTGAAAAAGTTTGGCCGGGGAGGCATTCTCGGCCTGGCCAGCGTGCAGGCGAAACAAGCCGGGGCGGCGCGCACCAGCCCCGTCCTTCGCGGCAACTGGGTGCTGGAAACTTTGCTCGGCGAAAAACTCCCGCGCCCGCCGCCCGATGTGCCAAAGCTTCCCGAAGAAGAGGGCAATACCAGCGGCCTGACGATGCGGCAACTGGTCGAAAAGCATGTTTCGGTCGAGTCCTGCGCCGTCTGCCATCAGCGGATGGATCCAATCGGATTCTCCTTCGAGCGCTATGATGCGATCGGCCGACTGCGCGACAAGGAATCGACCGGCCTGCCGATCGATTGCCGGGCAACGCTGAAGGATGGAACGACATTCGAAGGAATCGACGGGCTGCGAAACTATCTGCTGACGAAGAAAAAGGATGTTATCGTCCGTCTGTTTTGCCGTCGATTGCTTGGGTATGCGCTGGGGCGATCGGTTATTCTGTCGGATCAGTTGTTGCTTGATCGGATGGTGAATGCGTTGAACCAAAACAATGGCCGGGTGTCGGCTGCGATTTTGGAAATTGTGCGCAGCCAGCAGTTCAGAAACATTCGCGGCAGCGCGTTTGTGGAAGATGAACAGTAGAGGATTTTGCAATGCCGAACCAGATTCTTTATCCGCTGACGCGCCGCTCGTTTCTACGCGGGGTTGGCGTCACAATGGCGCTGCCGTGGCTGGAATCAGTCGCGGTATGGGGCGATGAGAAAGCCAGTTCCGCCGCCGGGTCGTCGCAGCCGCCGGTGCGGGTGGCATGCCTGTTTGCCGGCAATGGCTTTCATAGCAAGGAATGGTCGGCTTCCGGTGAAGGCGGGGCGATGGTGCTGGGGAAAGTCCTCGAGCCGCTGCTGCCATTTCGCGAAAAGCTGCTATTTCTGCGCGGCCTGTATAACCAGGAAGCACTCATCGGCGGCATTCATAGTTGCCAGACCGGCAACCTGCTCACCGGCGCGCATCTGGCCAGCGGCGGGGAAATTCGCTCCGGCGTCAGCATGGATCAGGTCGTCGCCCAGCGCCTGCGCGATCAGACCAAGCTCCCGAGCCTGGTGCTTGGCTGCGAGCAATCGATTGCCGCGTTGCACAAGAATTATTCGATGATCTACAGCTCGCATATTTCCTGGACGTCGGCGACAACGCCGACGCCGTTGGAAATCTATCCCGCGCTGGCGTTCGATGCACTTTTCCGCGACGAAGTGGGGCAGGCCGACAAGAGCGTGCTGGATGCCGTGCGGGCGGATGCCAACGGGTTTCGGGCGCAGGTCAGTTCCTCCGACCAGCATCGGCTCGATGAATATCTCACCTCGGTGCGCGAGGTGGAACAGCGCATCGACCAGGCGGGAAAAGACCGCCGATTGCAAGGCTGGCGGCCCACGCTTCAGAAGCCCGACATGCCCCGGCCCGCCGACGGCGTCCCGCAGGACATCGACCAACACATGCGGCTGATGAGCGATATTCTCGTCCTGGCGTTCCGTACCGATACCACGCGCGTCGCCACCCTCAAATTGAACAACGATCATTCCTCGCTGCGTTTCCCGAAGCTCAAGATCGACTACATGATTCATCACCTGCTGTCGCATTCCGACGGTGCCGACTGGCTGCGCGTGAATCAATTCTTCACCGAGCAGGTCGCCTACATCGCAAAGAAGCTGGATGCCGTGCAGGAAGGCGAGTGCACGCTGCTCGACAATTCGATGATCCTTTATCTATCGAGCATGATGACCGGCAATCACGACAACCAGCAACTGCCGGTGCTGATGCTCGGCAGCGGCGGGGGCCAGATCAAAACCGGCCGCGTTTTGGATTATCTGGGCAAGCCGAATCGCAAAATGTGCAGCCTGTATTTGTCATTGATGGACAAGACCGGCGTTCATCTGGAAAGCTTCGGGGATTCCAAAGAACGGCTGGCGGAAATTTAAATGGCAACAAGGGCGTGACGTTCAATTGTGGCGATCGGTTTCCTGCTCGCTCGTACGCGGGCGACAGGGTTCGGGATGGATTTATGAAATGCGCACGCCGGTGTCTGAGGTACCCCGAAGACCCGGATTCTTCGCGCGATCGATCCGGGTCTTCAAGGATCTCATGGAGAGTCGTGTTTTCGCTGCAAGATTTCCTTAAAAAATCCGGGCGAAATGCGCTCGCGAAGACGCGATGGCGCGAAGACCAGATACCAGGCGATTTGAGGCGATTACGTAATACTTGAAAGCGTCCTTCGCGTCTGTCTTCGCGACATCGCGCCTTCGCGAGCGGATTTTGCTTGCGGACCGGAGGCCGCGCTGAGGAGTACCTCAGACACCGGCGTGCACGTTACGATCCACCCCTCATCTCCCACTAAGGGAATATGATCGAGGCAGAGCAGCTGGCGACACTTTACTGACACGACTCAGCGGTTTCAGAGAATTGCGGAATGTGTTGCGACTGCATGCATAGCGCGAACAAAAGGTGCCGCAGGCGTTCGACGGTCTGGCATTCCAGGAACTCCGTCGAGAAGTCGACAGGGAAGTCGGCGCGGAACTCGATGAGCTGATGCATCAGAGCGGGGCGATCGAGCGACGAAATCAGACAGAGCATCTCTTCGACCTGGTCGGCTTGCATCATGGCCGTCTCCCTTGCATTGGCGATCATCGTCGGCCTGCAAAAGCCAACCGCCAAGCCCTTTAGATGAACATATCGATTAACGAACCCTTGGTCAGAATATCGGTGTGGCGGACCACCACCTTCACTTTCACAATCTGTTTTGCCGGCTCGTGCCATGGCTGCTGCGCCCAGGGCGGCTGAATCGCCGGCTTATGTGCCGGTGCGATCGGGCCGGCCAAGGCCGCCGGCGGCGCTTGCAGCGCAAGCCGCGTTTTGTGCTCCGGCAGCTTCCAATGCGATGGCTGGCAGGGGGAATAACACGCCAGATTCCGCACGTGCGGCCGGCTTTCGCTGGCCGGGCGGCAGCAGTTGGTATCGCAGGGGCGATGTTCCGCCGGCGCCGGCTGCAGAGGCGCGGGGGTCGGGGGAACGGGGGGAATTCGCCCCGCATTTGCGGCGCGTTCGTTGGCGTCAGCCGCGCGGATCGCGCCCACCAGATCCTGCACGAGCTGCAGGTCTGCCGAGGCGACGAGGAGAGCGGACAATGACGCGAAGGACGACACGCCCCGCTCAAAGCAAACCTCAGACGCCGGCAGTTTCTGCGCGGCGGCCGCGGGCGGGCATGCGGGGAATCCAACTTAAATTCAAAGGAAATTTAATATTTCCGATTTTTCGCGCCGGTTGGCAAATGGTCCGTTTATGCAGGATGATGCCGCCACGCAACATCGCCGGCTCGGTATTGTTGCGTTTTGAAATCCCGGCGTGGAACCGCCTCATCATTTTACAGCATCTGTCACCTTATCAGACCATGCGCACCGACGAATTGGACTTCGATCTTCCGACCGAACTCATCGCCCAGGAGCCGCCGGCCCAGCGCTCCCTTTCGCGCCTGCTTCATTACCGCAAGGCCGATCGCTCCATCACGCACCGCACATTCCCGGACCTGCCGCGGCTTTTGCGCGCCGGCGATTTGCTGGTCTTCAACGATGCCCGCGTCATTCCGGCACGGCTGGCGTTGCGAAAAGACACCGGCGGGCGCGTTTCCGGACTTTTCCTCGCCGAGGAATCGCCCACCACCTGGCGCGTGCTGCTGAAAAACGTCGGGCGCGGCATCGGAACGCGGCTGTTTTTCCCGGACGATCCGGCCATCTCGATCAGCGTTTTGGAAAAGTTGAACGATGGGGAATATCGCGTGGCGGTCGATCCGCCAGCACCGGCTTTGACGCTTTTGGAACGGTTGGGGCGCATGCCTTTGCCGCCGTACATTCGCCGCGACAGCGAGCACGATGCGCGCGACGACCTGGATCGGCAGCGATATCAAACGGTGTTCGCCAGCGCGCCCGGCGCGGTAGCGGCACCAACCGCTGCGCTGCATTTCACGCCGGAGTTGCTGGCGGAGTTGGACGCTCGCGGGATTCGGCGTGCGCTCGTAACACTTCACGTGGGCATGGGGACGTTCAAGCCGGTGACGACCGAAGCGCTGGCTGACCACGCCATGCACGTTGAGCGCTACAGTGTTTCCAAGGCTGCCGCCGATGCGCTGAATCACGCCAAAGCCGACGGCCGACGAATCGTGGCCGTGGGCACGACGTCTGCGCGGGTGATTGAAAGCCAGCCGGGCAATGAGCCGTTTGTCGAGAAATCCGGCGAGACGGAGATCTTTATTTATCCGCCATATATGTGGAAGCACGTGGGCGCTTTGGTGACCAACTTTCATCTTCCGCGGAGCACGCTGATCGCGCTGGTGGCCGCGATGGTTGGGCTTGAGGAGCAACGCCGGATTTATCGCACGGCCATCGCTGAG
This sequence comes from Tepidisphaeraceae bacterium, assembly GCA_035695715.1. Taxonomy (GTDB): domain Bacteria; phylum Planctomycetota; class Phycisphaerae; order Tepidisphaerales; family Tepidisphaeraceae; genus RYN-428. The sequence goes on along the minus strand of DASRRM010000143.1, from coordinate 11,102 downwards.
CGTTATAGATTCTTCAGTTACGGAGATGCGATGTTCATTGAATGAGGGCCTGCCCGAGAAGGAGCAATGCAAATTCTTTCGATGGATTTCCAAGTCGGTTGCCCCAAGACGCCGGTTCTGAGGTACTCCGAAGAGCCGGACCTTTCGCGGTAAGACCCGGCTCTTCGGAGTACCTCAGAACCGGCGTTGAGTGGACACACTTGCGAAAAGACGAAGAAGAATTCTATGGATTATTTTCCGGAACACTAAAACCAAGGAGAGTCGAACCCTGTGCCTTCCCCCGATTCGCAATCATCCTCGCGCCGGACGCTCGGCGATTTTCTGCCGGCAATCTGGCTGGAGATATTCACGGCCGCGTTGGTTTGGGCGGCCTATCTGCCGGGCCGTTCTGGGATTCGACCTGCTGCGGATTTCTCACCATGGCGGGCGCGCGAGGGGCAATAAAGTATGAACTCGTTGCGGCTTCGAATCTTCCCGCTCGTTTGTCTGCTGCTGGTTTCAGCAGTCGCCGTTGGATGGGCGCGGAGTTATCGATTTGCCGAGAGCGTTGAAATCGTCACGCCGCGCGGCGGACTTTTGGTGACGAGTCACCCGGCACGGTTGTGTGCGTGCTGGCCTTCGCCGCTGGCTCATCCCGCCGCGATGCATTGGAGGTTCATTGGGGCTAGCGTGGTGCGAGATGATCGGCTGCCGGCTGCGAATTCGTACGATTCCAATCCCGTCACGATGCAAACCGACTCGGCCCAACGGGTAAAGCTGGCCACCGGCTCCGCTGTCGTCGCTGGTGTTCGTATTCAATTTATCGAGGTTGCCTATTGGATTTTGCTCGCAATTCCCGCGCTGCCGCTGATGTGGATGCTGCTACACGGCGCATGGCGGACGATGAAATGCCACCAGCCGGGAAAGTGCCGCAACTGTGGCTACGATCTTCGCGCATCGCCGGTTATTTGCCCCGAATGCGGCGCGCCCGTGGCTGGGCCGCGCATCGCGCGACGCTGGCCGTGGCGGCTGGCCGGCCTGTTGACGGTGGCGTTGCTTGTAGTCGGGGTTCGGCAATTGAGCATTGCAGATTGGCACACGACATACTGCCGGCCAATCGATTTTGCAACGCTGGGTGGCTTCAAATTTGACGGGGATCAGGGAACGCTTCTGAATATCCCACATCCCCTCCGTCAACTCGATGGGCAGCGCGTCGAGACGGACGGGTTCATGATTCCGATGAATCAAAATGAAAAATGCACGGAGTTCGCCCTGTTTCCGTCCTTCCCATCGGAAAGAAGTTTCCCACTAATTCAGCAGGCCATCGTCGCGAGAACGGTACCCGGCAAATCCTTGAATTACGTTCCCTATCGCCTGAGAATCAAGGGCACGCTTCATGTCCGCGTTCAGCGCGAGGACGGCTATAACGTAAGCATCTACGACATGACCATCGATAGCGCTCAGATTGAATCAAGTGGAGAAGAGCTTCTTCGGGGAAATGAAAAGGGACACTGACGGGCGAGGGGCGAAAAAAATGGAAAGATTTCTCCGCGCGCGATTGCAGATTTTTTTAATGGTGTGCCCGGCTTCGACTTAGCCGGGAAAAATTTTCGCGTTCTACGCTTCAAATCGTCAAAAATCGATCCAGCGGCAAAAAGGGGCCCGGCTATCGTCCTGCCGGCCAAGGACTTACGCCAAAGGGTATGGGGTGGCGGCGGTAAACGTGCGGCAATGCGTAACTTATCGCCAAAAATGTCAACTTTTTGCGCATATGTAGAGGGATATAGTTTTGGAGAGAGAATGAATCGACTGGATGCACAACTTGAATGCGTACTTTTCTGCAGACTTTGGCCGAGCTTTGACGGGCGAGACATGCTCAAGCGGCAGCGAATGAGGGTTTGTTCACTCTCGCGCGCTCGCGCCCCGTGCTGAGCGAATGCGACGTCGCGTAATCGGAATGACGAGATTTCGAAGTTGCGCACCATTTCGGTGCGCAAAATGATGCGCAATGGGGCGCGCCCGACCCCCGGCGAGGCGCGGCAACAGATGATGGGAGATACTCCGCCTGCTGGTCGCGGGCAAAACTAAGCGACAGATCCATCACTTCGTATTGCCTCCGACGTCGGCCGTTCGCGTCATGGCATCCACTGCGACGAACGCGGTGTAGTGTGAGACCAGGCCGTACTCCAGGGCAAGGTCGCGCACCTGGCGATCGAGCGCGGGATCGGGCCGGGCGGCGGCGGCGAGGCCCAGGTCGGCGATTTTTCGCCGGGCCCAGATGGACGCCAGCGGCGCGTGGCCGGGCGTTTGGGGCTGGGAGTTGTTGACGGGGATTTTCAAGACCCTCGAATTACCGGCGAAATTGCCTTGAATACGCAATTCTGCAGGCGCGTCCCCTTTATAACGGCCGATCAGAAGCAGCGGATGGCCGACCAGCAGATCGACCGGCAGGCGCGGGAAAACATCCAAAACCGTTGCGCCCCGCCAATCGAACTGCATGTCGGCGACAGAGGGATGACTCGCCGACTCGATGAACTGGCGCATCAAAGGCTCGGCGGCAGCGCCGGCAAAGTCGATGGCAGTTCCGCCGGCGGCGCGGGCGAGGGATTCGATGTTGCCGCGGTCAGGGGATGGGCCGGCTCCAATGATCACTGCGCGGGCATTGCCCAGTGCCGGGGGAAGCGCCGACAGCATCCTGGCAAGAGGCAGATGCCCATCGGTGATGAAGCAGACGATGCGCGTGCGGGTTGGATCGGCCGGGCCGCCCAAGGCATCGGCCAGTTTTTGCGGGTGGCTCGAGTTTGCAGGCGCTGCGCTCATGATGCTGGCGATGGCCGATGCCTGAGCCGCGGGGAATGGCGTTGGCGTCAGGTCGAAAGCCACGCCATCTTCCAGACGGATGATTTTGACGGTGTCGGCGGCGGTCAGATCGCCGAGCATCTGCATCGCGGCTTTTTGAGCCGTTGCTGCGATGTTGGCGTCGAGCAGGAAAACCATTTCCAGATTTCGCCGTGGCAGAGCATCGATTTTTCCCGGTGGAATCAGGGTCAGCGCGACTATTCCGCCATCCCCGTCGGCTTGTGTTGCCAGCGAGAATTTGGGCATGGTCCCCGCCAGCTTGAAGCGCAGGACCAGATCGCGATTGGGAATTTCGTCGGCGGCTTGCAGCGTCACATCCGCCGACGCGCTGGCACCCATTTTCACGGCCATTTTGTGTGTCTGGCAGTCGATTGCTTCGATCGGCATTTCTTCATCCAGATGCACCGCCAGCGCGATATTCCGGCCGCTGCGCTGCGGCGGGCGCGGCACGTGCGTGCCGCGAAGACCGGCCAGCATGGGAAACTCATACTCAAACCATCCATCGCGAAACGAGAGCGTGTGGAAATAACGCAGCTCCACATCAATGCCAGCGCCCGGCTCCAAATTGGCGATGCGCTGCAGAAAAATATTCGGCCCCGGCTGAACCATCAGCGAAACCAGCAGGCCATCCTTGCGGGCCTCGCGATAAATCTGCTCGGCTTCGGCGCGCTCGCGCACGATGGCGCGGATGTGGCGCTTGCCGATCGATAGGATGAATTCATTCACCGCCGCGTTTTGGGGAAGGGGAAAGGCATAAACGGCATCGGCAGGCTCTTTGGCCGAGTTGTTAAAATGTTGCTTGACGTCTACTGACGCGATCAGGCCGGTGATGTTGGCATGGACATCGGTTTTTTCCAGCGGCAGAGGAGTCAGCGTCGCGCCGTGGACGCTCAGCAGCATGCCGCCGCCGGGAGAACGATCAGCGGCATCGGCATCATTGCTCGCGGCAGGCGGCGTATTGCTGGTAATGGGCTTCTCGATGATCCACAATTCCTCGTCGCGCGCGGGCAGCGATTGCGGCGGCACCAGATCCTCCAGCGACCGGCCCGGCGGCGGGGCAACGAGGCTCAGTGACGTCGCAGTCTTGTCTTGAAATGCCGCAGGCCGCGCAGCAACGGAACAGCCGATCATCGTCGCCGCGCATGACAGCAGCAGGCCGAGGAGAATTCCCACGGCCCACGCCGCTGCGCGATTGCTTCGCGATCGGGCGGCGCCGAGTCCGCATGAATCCCATGCCGATTCTTTCATCGTGCATCTCCATGGCTGGTTGATGGTTCATTTGTCGCGCGGACCGGCGGCGTAAGGGGAACGAGGGTAACGGCCGCGGCGATAGGCGTGGCGTCGGTGGTGCCGGCCACGTCCAGCGTGGCGTTGTAAGCCGGGTCGACGTTTCCCGCCACGCGAAACATCAACGTCGCGACGCGCGTGTTTTGCACCGGCAGATTCCCGCCCAGGCTGTATGCGCCCAGGATAATCTGATTCCCTTGCAACGCGCGCGGATCGTAATAGGGGGGTTGGTTATACGCGTCGGCGTCTCCGCCTTCGATGCCGACCAGTTTCACATCGCCGGTCGCGATGATTTTCACCTGATAGCACGCCAGCGGCTTGCCGTGCGGATCGATGAACACCCCAACCGCAACGAAGCGGACGCGCACGTCGGCCGGCGCGTTGGCGGCGGCAATGGGCGCAGCGCGATCGGAGCCGGCCGTGCAGAGCAGCAGGCTTGCCAGGATGAAAATTGCCGCGGCCTGTTTCATTGCGTCCCGCCTGTGGCTCCGTTGGCCGGGCTGATCTGCACGGCATGATTGGCGATCCAGTCAACGTCGCGCTGATCGACCACGCCGTCGCCGTTCATGTCCCATTTTTGATCGATTTTATCCCCGGCGGCCAGATGTTTGGCCAAAAGATAGGCATCGAGCATGTCGACCTTGCCGTTTGCGTTGATATCGCCTTTGGCCACGGGAGCAGGCCGATGAAAGAAGCTCGCGCGGACAATGAAAACAATGGCAACCGCAGCGGCAAGCGATGCAGCCGCCGCCGTCCAACGAACGGCCGACCGGAAACGCAGGCGCCGGGTGAAATCGCGCTTGGCGCGCGAGAGAATTTCCGCGTCGAGCGCCGGCGGAATCTCAACCTGCCCCGGGTCAAGGCGCGCGAACGCCTCGCGAAGGCGCGGCCGAAGCGCCTGGTCGTCGGGATCGGCTGTGGATGTTGGGTCGTTCATCATGAATAGGCCTTGATATTAAGCGGACATCATGTGGAAAAGGTTCGATGAAACCAGCGAATTTTGCGATGGACCCTGAGCGTGAAAACGCGTTCTCCAACGGCAGCGATTCCCACCGTGCAAGCACGGCGGGCGTTAAACGTCGAGCGCGACACGTTTACGCCGCAATTCTCCGCTGGAGGAACACTTCCAATGGAGACGTGCTTGGCATTTGGCGCCAGGATCATTCAAAGTACCTCAGTATTCGCGGGTCTGATTGCAGCGCCTGCAATGCGTTGTGCAAGCGCGATTTAACCGTTCCCGCCGGGATTTGCATCGCCGCGGCGATCTCCGCCAGGCTCATCCCATCGACGAACCGAAGCAGCAGCACTTCGCGCTGCCCCTCAGGCAGCGCGCCAAGGACGATGGCCAGTTCTTCCCGCTGTTCGCCCGGCGGACTTGGCGCGGCCGGCGGATCAATCATCGCCTCTTCCCCGCGCTCGCGGCCGCGCTTGGCGCGAATGGCGATCGACAGATTCCGCACAACTGGATACAGAAACGTGGTGATCTTGGCCGACAGGACAAATCCCGGGAATTTGCCGAAGAAGTAGGAAAACGTTTCCTGGAGCACATCGAGCGCATCTTCGTCGCTGCCAGTGAATCGACGGGCGAGGCGCACGACCCAGTCGCGATGACGATAATACAGCGCGTCAAAGGCCGTGCAGTCGCCCGCATTGAGCGCGGCGACGAGCTGAGTATCGGATCGGGGATCGTTTGGGGTTCCCACTGACGGCGAAGGATAGGAGAAATGCGGCAGCTATCGCAAGCGTGGAGGCATCGAGCTTTGCGCAGGTCACATTTTTAAACCAGGCGTCGACTGTGTGGTTGTATTATGACGTTGCGGATTCGAGCCAGTTTTCGGTTTGAATGTCGGGCATTGCAGCGAAGTCGTTATCCGAAGTTACGAGCGTAAGCCGCATCTGGCGGGCCAGCGCCGCCAGCATCATGTCGACCTGGGAAAGAACACGACCGCGCCGCCGCAGATCGTGGTGGATCGCCCCGAACAGTTGGGCGTGACTGCGTGACCGATATGATTCGTATCGAGCAGGTAGCCGGCGGTCATGGCAGGCCCCATTCTCGCCGAACCGTTTCCTTACTCTCGCGTTCGATATCGACCAGCGCCTGTCGGAATCGATCGTGTTCTTCCTCGCCGACGTGCTCAGCACCGGTTTGCAAGTCGCGGGCCCACTCGTCGAGCTTCACGTCATTTACTTCCAGCGTGGGATCCTCAACTACCAACTCCTGCCCATCAGCCCAACCGGCCGGCAGCGGCTCGATGGGCTCAATTAGCCCGTTGCGTAGAATTGCTTTGATGGTCATTGCTGCTCCGCTAGTCGATTATACCGGCCAATGACGGGGATGGATAGAAGGGCGAGCCCGGCACCCCAAAATGCCCCATCCAGACGAGGCTGGGATGCCCACCGACGCCGAAAGTACGGCCCCTCTAACTTTGGACGATGTCATTACAAAGCGCCGGGCCGAACGGTCGCGCTCCAGGGCGGGGCGATGACAATCAAGGTGCTTTCACGCGCGTATCCGGACCGCGGTCTTGACAACGCTTCGTCTTTTGTCACAATCCCCCGCCCAATTGTAAGGAAAGCGAAAAAGACATGTACGCAATTATCGAAGACAAAGGCAAGCAGTTCAAAGTCACCTCCGGCGATACCATTCTTCTCGACCGCCCCGGCGAATCGACCGGCGACAAGAAAACCATCACCTTTGACCGCGTTCTGTTCGTCGGCGGCGAAGGGGAGCCGAAGATCGGCTTGCCGACCGTGGCGGGCGCAACGGTAACCGCTGACATCGTTGGCGAAACCAAGGGCAAGAAGGTTCGCACCGTCAAGTACGCCCGCCGCAAGGGGTTCCATAAGACCATCGGGCATCGCCAAAAGTATCTCACGGTGAAGATCACTGGGATCAACATCTAAGACGGCCAAGGGCAAGCAATAGAACGAGAAGGGCGATCCCGGTTGAAAGGGGTCGCCTTTTTTGCTGCGCTGATCATGTCAATCCGCCTTTGCGAGCCATTCCCGCATTCGCTCCAATAAGTCGTTCGCATTCAGGGGCTTACTGAAGAAATAGGTCGCCCCTACGTGAGGCAGGGCGTTGATGACTTCCATGGAAGTGTCGCCGCTGACGATGACGATGGGGGTGGTGGGGCCGAGCATTTCGCGAAGTTTCTGGGCGACGACCAGGCCGTTGAGGTCGGGGAGGTGAATATCGACCAGGGCCGCGGCACAGGGATGAGCGCGGACGTGTTCCAATGCATCGACGCCGCGATGGCAAATGGTCGGGTTGAAGCCGGCGTTTTCAAGGATTCGGGCAAGGGCCGCGGCGACGACGGCGTTGTCATCGACGACCAGGATGGGGACAGACTGGAAATCATAAAGCGTTTGGGCGTCGGCGTTAAGTGCGGTCACGGTTTTCTCCTCAAGCCGTTTTGGAAAATAATGGGACGGTCGGCCATTGGGAACGGGCAATCCGTTACATATTGCGGGGCCGACGTATTGATTGGCGAAGTCACGTGGCGGCAGCGTGAAAAGTGGAATTTTCCACAATATTTTCTGGATTCTTGCGATCAATTTTAATAAATTGCGCTGGGCGGATGTAGGTTTGCCCAAGCATTTCTGCGGGGTCCTGCAAGGATCGCTTTGCCACGTGTGCCTTGGATGGCCACACATTTTTGGAGAGCAGCCATGACCAGCGGTCAGGTGAAGTGGTTTGATTCCAAAAAGGGGTTCGGATTTATCGTCGGGCCACAGGGCCAGGATGTTTTCGTTCATTTCAGCAGCATCGAAGGCGACGGCTTTCGATCTTTAAAGGACGGCGAAGCCGTGGAATACGAAATGGTGCAGGGAGATAAAGGCCTCTCGGCACAAAAGGTTATGCGTCTTGCGCCGGTGAAGGTGTAGCGCTTGACGCGGCATCGGGGAATTCATCAGCACTGCTGGCGGCAAGCGTGTCGTTCCGGGGACGAACCCGGGGCGTGCGGCGAAGCCGGTCGGCAATCGCTTCGCGCTCGGTCAAAATCCACTCCGCCGCATCGGCAAGCCGTTCCAACGCCGCGCTTAATCGGGCGATGTTTTCGGCGGTCGCTTGTCGGTCGAGGGAATCTGCCGCTGCATTTGCGCGGCCCACCGGCGAACGCGCGGCAGACTCGTTCCCGGCGTCTGTCGGTGTGTTTGCTGCGCCAGCAAAATCGGCCTGCGCCACTTCAGCGCAAGCCCGCCGGGCATCAGAGATTCGAGCCCTGATCTCGTCGGGTTCCATTCCAAAATCCCATAACCTGCGCCCACTACTTACCCACCAGCAGATACAATGTTCCCATATCAACGTCAAGCTCCCGCACGGCGAAAGTCGAGAATCAGAATTATCGGCAATCAAGCCCGTAAGGATCGCACGGCCGGTCGCCCGCAATCAGGTGTTACACCCGGCCGATCCTATCGCGGCAAGCCGCCGGCATCCTCCGGGGCATCGTCGCGAATCCGCCACACCAGATATAGAATTACCCCGAAACTAAGGCAAAGCGCCGCGGCTTTTATTGGGCCGGGCCGGTAAATCATCTCGTAAAGCTCGATCGGCAGCAGGATCCCCGTCTGGAAGATCACGAGCCATTCCGCCCAGCGCTTTTCCAACACCAATCCCACCGCCTCGACACAATACAGAATGGTATAGGCGAAAAAGAGGGCGGCGGTCCAATAAAGCCGGCGAGGGTCGAAATGACCCAGGCCTGCCAGAAACCGGGTTCCAATCCTTCCTTCGGGGTCAAGTCCGATATGTACGAGCCAGCGGTGCCCCATCGCCACCAGATCGGTGCGGCCGAGGCGCAAAACCACGATTCCGCCAAGAATGGCGATGGTCGCCTTGATGAGTTTATAGCCGGCTATCCAGGCCAAAAGTCCGAGCGGCTTGGCCATGGGCGGGGTTTTAGAGTCGTCGTTCGCTGGAGAAGAAGAGGGATGATTCTGGGAATCGCTCATGCTCCAAAAATCACATTTGCATCGCCGGGCATTGAATTGGATAACTCAAGACCGGCGATGCAGAAGAATCAGCAGTAGACCTCGTAAGCAATGGGATATGGGATGAGATCAGGGCGAACCAGGTGCAGCTTACGCAGGCGAACTTCAGGCCGATACATGGCTTGAGCATCAGTAGGATTGGCCGATGGGGCGGGAGCGGTCGATTTTGGAGCGGCCGAACCGCAGGCGATGCAAACGGCCGACAGTAAAGCGAATCGCACGATGCAAGCAACTCGGGATCGCATAAAAATGCCTTTGGACGAGGGGCTCGGCAACGGATCCAGACCCGTAAGCCAAGCCAATTCAACCGTCCGAGAATCCCGCACACATCGCGACCATTCTGACGGCTACGTTAGATTACTGCGGCGCAGGCGTAAGACCAATGAAAAAATTTAATGTTGAGAAGATTCACCTGCCGAGCAGGGCAATCCGGGGTATTTCTGGCATCTGTCCCTACGTCGCCTCCTGCGTCTCCGGCTCTTCAGGAGCAGCCGTCGGCGGGGCGAAATGAGTGGAAATGAGGCTGATGACCGCCGGCTTTATCGCCTGGAATAACTCGTGGAGGATCATCGCGATAAATCCGCGTTTTTCGTTGCCATCGTGGCCGTTGCCATTGGACGACGCTTCGGCTGCCTTGGCGCGATGCATGGCGCGCTCCATCGCGTGTAGCTTATGACGGGCCTGCTGTTCCTTTGAAGGAACAACTGTCGCCGCCGCCGCAAAACCGGCGACGGCAGCCGATGTCAGCGTGATCCATGGATGCGACTTCATCCAAACCCGCGGGTCTGCGCCTTTGGCCAGGTCGGTTTTTAACTCGGCAAATGCCCCGGCGATGGCCGCCTTGGCGGCGTCGGCCTGTTCGCTAAGAAATTCCGATTCGGAAAGTTTCTCATCCGCCCGGGACGCTGGCGAATCTGCGCGCCACCCGGGTGGTTCATGGGTTTTCGGCGCGGTCGTCGACGCTCTGGCCGAACCGGGTGCGCTGCTTGCGTTGGAGGGATTCATATTTCTGCACCGTCTTTCTGCGCGAGGAGCCAGTGATCGAGGAGCTGGCTATTTTAGCGCCAAGCGCCAATGCCGCCAGAACCACGACGCCGACAATCAATTCGCCCGCCCAAACCCGACCTCCCAGCGCCGCGCCGATGACCTGCGCGATGCCGATGAGGAATAAAACCACCGCCGCAACCACCGCCGCCGCCGCGGCAAAAAGGCCGAGGATTCCCAAGGCGGCATAAAAGATGGCGTTGCGCACGGCCAGGCGCGCGGCATCGGCCTGCACGGCAATGTAGTAGCCGATGTATTCGCGTATTTCCGCCAGCCGTTTGGCTGCATCGTGAAAGGCAGCGGACGCGGTTTCATCAACGGGCGGATCCTTTTCAGTTCCCGCGGATTCTTTGGCGAAATGATGCGGAGCGTCCTTTTGCGTATTCACGTTGTGTCCTGGTCAAGGGTCCACCCGGCCAAACTTCAACGCCAGAGCAGTCCGAGCAATAATCCAACGCCGGCGGCGATCATGACGGCCTGCAGCGGCTTTTCCTGAACAAATGATTCCAGGCCGTGCTCCCACTCCTGGACTGTATCGCGACCCTGCTGATAATAATCCTGCGCCTGCCCGGTGTATTGCTCATATTTTTCGCGGGCGGCATCGCGAACCTGACCGCCAAGTTCGCGCAGATCCTGCGTCACTTTCTGAGCGGCCTCGCCAAGATTTTCACCGCTGACTTGTCCGCTGTTTCCGGTATCACCCATTCGCGACATTGTAACACTCCTTTCAAAAAACAGTGCGGCAGAAACGTCCTGCCGAACTTGTGATTTCCGTTATATGCCGCGCAGCGAAACCGTGGCAGCGCGAAAAATGGGAAAATATGCAGAACAGCCCAAGAAAGAGCCGCGGACGAAGGGTGCTCCGGATGCTCCCGGACTAAATTATCGTGCGCGAACAGGCGCTTCCAATGCACGCGCCGTGTCATCCTGAGCTGAGG
>DASRRM010000142.1:0-4544 GCA_035695715.1 Tepidisphaeraceae bacterium | reverse complement strand
AGCGGATTTGCGCAACCCCGCTTACTCCGGGAGTACCCTTCGTGCGCGGCTCTTTCATCAGCGTGTACCGCGACCTGTGGTAACGCAACCGACATTGCCTAAATGTTATAGCACTCTTTACGTTGGTGGCGCAGCTGCGCGACTGTCATCCCGAGTCGTCATCCAGCCGCACGGCTCGACGGAGCTTGCCGAAGTCCTCACCCACGACGCATGAAATTTTCGTAGGGTGGGCGTACTCGCCCACCGTTTTCTTGCCCGCGACGCAAACGCGGTGGGCGAGTACGCCCACCCTACGAAACTACGCGATGGAATTCTCTGAACCGTGCACAAGGCCGTCTAGACTTGCTCGTCGCTTAGACGACTGCGGGCGCTCCACCCCGACTCACTCCTCAGCAGAAGATGTGCACACTTCAGAGAATTCCATCCCTGCGCGTGTGCGCGCTGCGCGTGTTCTCGCTGCGCGACGCCTATTACCATACTCCGGATAGTCTCAGAAGGATGACGGTCGGCCGCTACACCCGTCGGCGGAAAATCGTTCCCCCGCTTGCAGCACCTTAAACGGCTGCCCCAGCCGCCGGCATTCGGGGATAAATTCCTCCGCCGGCGAGGCGGTGTTGAACTCGAACATATCGTAATGACAGGGGATGACCCACTTCGCGCCGATGTCAGAGGCCAGCCCCGCTGCATCCGCGCCGCCCATATTGGCGACTTTGCCGTTGATCGGCAGGATGGCAATGTCAATTTTATGCGGGAGAAGCAGGTCGGCCATGCCGTCGTAGACGATCGTGTCGCCGCTGTGATAGATGGCGACGTTGCCCATCCGCACGATCAGCCCCAGGTAAAGATGGCGGCCGCGTTCGTCGGTTGCCAGGCGATCGTGGGCCGCGGGGACGGCGGTGAATTCAAACCCCGCGACATTCAGATGCTGCCCCGCCTGAATGGCGGCGATTTGCGGCAGGGCTTCGTGAAGCCGGTTGGTGGCAAATTCGACGTTGGCCGCGGGAAGGACGAGCGAGACCGCGGCGTTGCGCGCCTGTGCCGCGGCGCGGACGATGGGAACGATCGTGTCGGCATCGAGATGGTCGGTGTGATTATGCGTGGAGGTAATCACATCGACGAAATCGAGCAGTTGCGGCGCGATCACGCGCTGGGTCATGCGCACGTGCGGCTTTTCGGTGCCCTGATATTTTCGCGTGAGTGAATCCGATAAATAGGGGTCAAACAGCAAATGCCGGCCGCCATGCTGCACGAGAAACCCGCTTTGGCCGAGCCACCAGAGGTGGACGGTATCGGGGTCAATGCGCGCCGCCGCGACGTCGGCGAGGAACGCCTGGTCTTGAAGGAGGGGTTGGATCATGGTGAGGTCCTCCGTTGCGTGAGCGGCGGTGCGAACGTCATCCGTGTTTTTAACGTGGCACGGGCACTCCGCGAAATCCGCGTCCTCGCTGGCGCTCGTCCACGGCGTGAATGAATGATAACCGGGTACCGGAAGGAGTTTCCTGATACCACAATTATCTTTCTCAGCGCTGCGCGATCGGGCCGTGGAAGCGCTGAAAGCCAGATTCTTCTCGCGCACAATTATAATAGGGCAGTTTTCACAAGGATGTAGCGTCCAAAGAGTTTGACCACGGATTTCACGGATGTGCACGGATAAGAAACGCCGGAATTTCCTTCCCATCCGTGTGCATCCGCGAAATCCGTGGTCAAACCTTCTTCCGCGTTTCGCGTCGGTGGGTTGTGGGGCGCCGCGGATTCTGATGACGCGGCAGATCCTGCGGATTTCAATGGGAAAATCGATCGAAGTCGTGCGGTACCGCAGGACATGGGCGAGACGCCCATGATACGTGAAGACCTGTCGAAAGTGCCACGCACTCCTTGCGCGGTGGGGCAGTTTTTGTTGACAGCGCGGTTCGCATTTCTCCCAAGACGCCTGGGAGTCTATCGCGGAGATTTGTACCGGTTTTTTTCGGGCAGACCCCTTGTGGCAGCCGCCCTCAAATCCCCAGTTCTCCCCGCACCGCCTTCACCCCGGCGACCATGTTCGCCAGCTTTTGCCTGGCGGCCCAGCGGGCGGTTTGGCTTAGGCCGCAGTCGGGGGCGAAGCTCAGGCGCTGGGGTTTGGCGTGTTGCAGGCAGAGGTGAACACGGTCGATCACATCCGCCATGGTTTCCACGTAATAGCTTTTCACGTCGATGATGCCAACGGCCACATCCTTCACGCGGGCGATTTGCTCGATGATGGCAATGTCGCAGAATTCGCGATTGGCCATTTCCACGTGGATTTCGTCGACTTTCATGTCGAGGAAGGCGGGAAACATCGGCGCGTAATCGCGCTTGCCTACCGGATGGCCCTTGTAGTTGCCGAAGCACAGGTGAGTGGAAAGCCGGCATTTGCCGACGACCGGCTCAATCGTGCGATTGAAAATATCCACGAAGCGGTGCGGGTTTTCACGGTGGGCGTAACAGCTCATCGATGGCTCATCGACCGTGATTTCGCGGCACCCGGCCGCCACCAGGTCCGCCAGCTCTTTTTGCACCAGCGGGAGCAGCGCCTCGGTGATGGCGTAGCGGTCGGGGTAAGCGGCGCTGGGCACAAGGCGGCCGCTCAGCGTATAGGGCCCGGGGACGCTGGCCTTGAGCGTCGGTCCTGTCGGGGCGAGGCGCTGCAGGCGTTTGAATTCCTCGACCGCCCCCAGCCCGCGCGGGGCGGAAATTTCGCCGATGATGCGATGCTTGCCGCGCTGATCGTGGGCCGGCGGGCCCCAGCGGCGTGGCGGCGCGCCTTCCAGCTCAAGGCCGGTTAAATATCCGTAGAAGGAAAGGTTGAAATCGAGCCGGGTCTGCTCGCCGTCGGTGATGACATCGAGGCCGGCCTGCGTTTGGTCGAAAACGGCGGCGATGACCGCATCATCCTGCATCTCGGCAATGTCGGCAGAGCCGAAGCGGTCGAGATTCTGCGAGGCAAATTCCAGCCATGCGGGAAATGGGTAGCTGCCGATGACGGTGGTGCGAAGGGGATGCGAGTTCATGGAGAATTACCAGTCTTCGCACAACGTCTCTCGGAAGTGTGGACATCTTAAGCTGGTGCGACAGGGCCAATTGTCGGGCCCGCAGTCGCCCAGGCGACGAGCAAGTCTATTCGGCCTTGTCCACGGTTCCGAGAGACGTTGTGCGAAAAGTGCACACTTCCGAGAGACGTTATGCCCAGACTAAACTCACTTCACCTTCCTCGCGCTCGGCGTTGTTTCGGATTGCTCCATCGCCGCAATCTTGTCGCGCAGCCTCGCGGCGTCTTCGTATTCCTCGGCCTTGATCGCCCGCGCCAGCTTTCTGTGCAGCTTCTCCAGCGGATCGACCGGCAGCTTGCGGCGAATCTCCTTGGCAAAACGCTTCAATACCCGCACCTCTTCCGATCGGCCGAATAGTTGCTCCTGCCCGACGCTGGTGAAGAATTCGCGGATATGGGCAAGGCCGGTGTCGACGGCTTTGAGGGCGTCGCCGTACTTTTGCTCCTTGAAGGGGATGTTCGCCCGCGCCCGCGCGTTCATCATCAGAATGTAGGGGCGATAATGCTCGAGCACCACGCGGTCGTGCTCGTCGGCGGCGTACTTGCCGCAGAAATCGAGGACGCGCAGGGTGCGCGCCGTGTCGCGGATCACGCCGGGGAATTCCTCCAGCACGAACAGGCTGAGATAGCGATAGTAATACATCGCCGCCTCTTCGCGGAGGAGCTGGCACTGGTTGTGATCGAGGGCAAAGCCGATCTCGGTGCCATGTCGGCTTTGATGCTCGGCCAGGAGCTTCTCGAAGTGATCGAGGAATGATTCTGACCCGTGCGGGCGCGCGCCGTCGGGGCGGCCGGTCATTTCCATTTGCAACAGGCCCAGGTCGAGCCGCATTTGAAGCTTGATTGAGCCGTCGTGGCCGGTCACTTTGCGAACGTTGATGGTGCCCGGCTCATAATCCCAGCCTTTGAGGATGGGAGTGATGTCCTTGTGTGAGGGGATCGGGGGGTTCTTCGACTTTGACTGTTCATCCTGCATAGTCTCTCCGAGGGACTTCAGGGCGATGGGATGCTTTCCGCCTCCAAGGTTGCCGAAAGCCCAACCGCCATCCGACGTCCCTCTATTTTAGCCGCGCCGCCCGGGAGGACAAATTTGAGGGTGGTTGAGAACAGGCCGGGGCGCGTAATGACGAAATGATGAGCCGGATTTGGGCGAGGACTTGTTATTGGTCATTGGTCATTGGTAATTGGTCATTTGGCAGGTGCAATGGATCCGGGCTGGAATTCTCCGAAGTGTGGACATCTTTACGTCCGGCGGCGAAAGCCCGTGCTGGAACGCAGTCGTCTAAGCGACAAGCGAGTCTGTTGGCCTTGTCCACGGTTCGGAGAATTCCAGCCAGGATCGGTCATTTCCTTTGACTTTCCTTTCTCCTCCTGCATCCACTTTCTCGCGTGAGGACCGCGATCCCTCCGGGTCGAATTCTCCGAACCGTGGACAAGGCCGGCATACTTGCTCGTCGCTGGGGCGACTGCGTCCCAC
>DASRRM010000141.1:0-14861 GCA_035695715.1 Tepidisphaeraceae bacterium | reverse complement strand
GTACCCTCCGTGCGCGGCTCGTTGTACCTGCATACGACGAACTGTGGATCGTCCCACAACCCATTGATCGGAAATGTCGAAGAGTTTTGACCACTGATTTCACCGATGCACACGGATGGGAAGAACGCTGGAGCATTTCTTATCCGTGCGCATCCGTGAAATCCATGGTCAAAACTCTTTGGCCCGCCAAACGCAAATCCGCGAGCCTTGTCAAAGCCCATCAGCGACGCGGATGGCATAGCGCACCTGCAATACAATGTCGCGACACATCCATTCATATTTTCTTCCGCGCCTCATCGCGCAACTGGTCGACCTGCGGCTTCTTCTCCTTGACCCACGCCGCGGTTTCCGGCGGCCATTGCCCTACCTTGTCCTGCAGGAAATCCAGCTTCTGGGCGGCGGTGCGGAAGCAATCGAAGGCCTCGGGCCAGTTATTTTGCTGGCCGAAAAGTTGCCCGCAGTTGTAACCGACGTATGCCTCGCGATAGGAATGCTGGTTCCAGACGCAATTGAGGGTAAACCCGCCGGTACGTTCAAAATTCGGGCCGATCTTCCCCTGGATCATGACGGCTTTCTGCTTCCACTTCTTCAAATCCTCATGGCCGGGATACACCTTCAGCAATTCATCGAGAAGCTGCACGGCACTGATGAGCTCCATCGCAATCGCTCCCTCGGCCTGGCGCGATTTGAGTGCCTGATCGAGCATCATGTCGTTGAATTTCGCCCGCCAATAATCGCGGATGGCAAGGTCGCCGGTGGTGATTGCCGCATTGTCATCATCGTAGAGGCCCATGGTTTGCCCTTTCTGGAAAAGTGGATGAGCGCAAGCATCATCGACGAAGCGGCGTAAGAGTTCCATTACAATCGCGGCAAGATTTTGGAAAAGGAAAAAGCGATAAACCACGGAGGCACCGAAGCACGGAGGTGATATCGAAATTCCACGCGTTTGCGCAGATTGAGGTGATAGGAGGAGTCATCGGGGCTTCTGTCCCAGAACTGCCAGAGCGCGCCGCCGGAGCAGAGAGATGGTTTCAGACCACTCAGCCAGCGCGGCCAATTGCTCCCGTTCGTCTTTCGTTAATTTGCCTTCGGTATTTCGATCCATGAGCATTTGAAGTCGACGGTCTCCTGCCGGCGGAAGATGCAGATCGGCAATCGACGCTAAAAGATCCCTTGGCGCTTGAACTGTTGTTGCTGACATAGATCGTTCTAAAATGAAATACCATGGCGATTCGGGAGCGAATCGTACGTTCCGCCTTTGCGGGCGCGTTTCGATCTCAATCCCTTTCGCTACAAAGAAAGGCGGCCGCAAAATGGGCCGCGACCTCATAGATAAGCTCCTCGTCGGTTTCCGAGACGCGTGGGTCGGGAATGGGGACGACGAAGTGAATCGGCCGATTTTTAATTTTCGTGATATTCTCAAATGGAAGCAGTGTCGACTGACACTCTTGAACGAGTCTGAGATTTCGGAGTGATGCGAGGAACATGTGGATGAGCTGCTCCTCGACCTCTGGTTCGTCGCCGCGAAGATACATCGCCGAAGTCGCCAGCTGTCCATTTGCGTAAAAAGCCCCGAGGCCGGCACCACTCGCTGATGTAAGCTTCACTTCGATGTGATTCAGCGAACCTTCGAGACTTACGCGGAAGTTTCCGCCATGGTCCTCGACCAATTTTTGAAATGACACGATGCGGTCCAACGAAAGGCTCGGCAAAAGAACCTCCCCGATCCCCATGGGTTCGCCATCGATAGCAAACGGTGCCACATAGAACATCTTTCGATTCATTCGGCGCGCCATAAGGTAAGCCTTGCCTCTGAATCGAAATTGCCACCAGGGCTTTGCGCCAGGACTGTCAGAGCGCGCGCCCAAAGCAGGGATATGTTTTCGCACCACTCAACCACTGCGGCCAGTTGTTCCCGTTCATCTTTCGATAAGTTGCCTTCGGTATTTCGGTCCATGAGCTGTTGGAGTCGACGAACTTCGGTGGGCGGCAGGGGCAGATCGGCAACCGACTCTAAAATATCCCTTGGTGTTTGAATTGTTGCTGCTGACATATACGGTCCCAAAGACGAAATAGCTTTTCAATTCGGGAGATTTTAGCCTAAACTCACTTCCTTCGTCTCCATTCGCCTCCGGCTTGTGGTCAGCCGATCACGCGATATAGTCAAATCTCGATCTGCGTAAATGACGCACATCAGGTGACCCCATGGCAAAAGCAAAAAAGCTCAAGCCCAGTGCCGTTCCGAAGTACTTCAACGATCTGCTCTCAGACGCCGGAGTCACGCCAACATCCGCCGATCTTCGGGCAGTCCTAGCGGCATTCAAACTATATTGCCGGACTCCTATTGAATGCAACTCAGAACTCATGATTTTTGAAGCGTATGACTCCCACCACTTCGATTGGTCGAGCCAGCCGCACGAATTTACGGTCTGCCTGACGCGCGGCTTCTACAAGGCAGGGAAGGTATCTGATACTGCTTACACCTCAAAGGTCCGGCTCACCTTCCCCAGCACCGCAGCGTCACAGAAAATCAACATCACCCGCGAGTTGGAAAGCGTTCCAAGCGTCGGGGGCTACAACCAGGGCGACTTCGAGAATTTCTTTCACGAAATTGAAAATGACGCTCGATTATGGAAATGGTTAGCCACAGCTCAATTGAAGGCTGTTGCCACCTACGCCGGCATGCGGTGACATTGCCGGCATACCCTGTTCATGGAGCATTCCTCCGTCTCCCCTTGGCCTCCGGCGTGGCGGTCAGCGGGTCATCCGGCCAGGAATGCTTTGGGTAGCGGATTTTCAAATCCTTGCGGACCTGGAAATAGGTCGTTGTCCAGAAACTGCGCAGGTCCTCGGTGATTTGCACCGGGCGGTAGTTGGGGCCGAGCAGGTGGAGGAGGACCGGGACGCGGCCGTTGGCGATTTTTGGCGTGTCGGTCCAGCCGAAGAGTTCCTGCAGGCGGGCGGCTAATATCGGCTTGGGGCCGGCGGCGTAGTCCAGGCGAATCTGGCTGCCGCTGGGAACTTCAATCGCCTGCGGCGCGTGCTGCTCGAAGAGCCGATCCAGCGGATACACCAGCGTGCTTTGCAGCAGCGGCACCAGCGGCACTTTGCGCAATTCGTCCAGCCCGCGCCGCCCGGCGGCGGCCGAAGCCAACAGGTCGGCCAATTGCTCATCGCCCGATTCCGGCCAGGGATGCTCGGGCATGGCCCGGCGCAAAAGCGCCAGCCGGGCGAGCCAGCCTGCCGCCAATTCGTCGGCGGCAAAAATCGCCGCCGACCGCGGGCGCAGCGCCTCGGCCAATACGCGGGATGCCTGCTCTGGATCGACGGCGGCGTTGCGGTCTTCGCGAAGCAACAGATCGCGGTAGTAGACCGCCGTGAAACCGACCACGCGCTCGCGCTGCTCATCAAACACAGCGCCTTTTTCGCGGCGAATCGAATCGGGAAATAATTCCTCCAGCCATTGCACGTCGATGGCGCTGGCGATGCGCACCTGTGCCTCGCGCGCGATACGGCGCTGGTCCTGGCGGGCGTCGAGCGCGATGAAAAACTCCGCTTTTTGCACAGCTGATTCGGCGGCGAGACGAACGCCGCCGCCTCCCACCATGACGGCGGCGTTGTGATCCGCCCCCCGCCGCCGGGCAACGCGATCGGGATACGCCAACAGCGGCAATTTGAGCAGTTCGTCCTCCTCCGGCGGGTCGCGCCGCGCGGGGTTTCCGCCGGCGATGCGCCGGCCCAGACGCATCAGTTCATCGCGCACGCGGGCCACTTGTCTTGCCGCGCCGGTGTCGATGTCGAGGGCCCGAGTTCCCGCGCCAAAGCGATCCTGCTCAGCCTTTGCCAGCAGGTCCAGTCGCAGGAGCAGGTCGGACGAGGCCTGCGTCGACGGGCGATACATGGCCGAGGCGTCGTGGGCGCTGGCGCGGATGATGTCCTTTTCCGAAAGCAGCGCGGCGATGGCCGAGCCTTGCTCCAGCAGCCCTTGCTCGGCGGCGGCGATCAGCAATCGGCCAAGCCGGGGATGAACCGGAAGCGACAGCAGGCGGTTGCCGATCGGCGTGATGCGGCCGGCGTTTTCCGCCGTCAGCGCGCCCAGCATCGCCAACAGCCGCTCGGCGGCGGCAAGCGTTTGCTCCGGCGGCGGCTCATACCAGCCGAAGCCGCGCACGTCGGTCTTGCCCCAGGAGTGAAGCGTCAGCACGGTCTGGCATAAATCCACCCGGCGGATTTCCGGCTCGTCAAATTCCGCCATCCCCCGCTCTTCCTGCATCGACCAGAGCCGAATGCAGCGCCCGGGCATGGTTCTTCCCGCGCGGCCGGCGCGCTGCGTGGCCGAGGCTTTGCTGATTCGGCGAAGCTCCAGCCGATCCAGCCCGCGCTGCGGATCGTATCCCGCCACCCGCGCCAACCCGCTGTCGATCACGATGCTGACGCCTTCGATGGTGAGCGACGTCTCGGCGATGTTGGTCGCCAGAATGATCTTGCGGCGATTGGCCGGGCGCAATGCAGCAACCTGTTCGTCGCCGCTTAGGCTTCCGTGCAGCGGAACGATGAGCAGATCATGCCGCTGGGCGAGCGATTCGAGGCGAGTCATGGTCCGGCGGATTTCGTCAACGCCGGGGAGGAAGATGAGGACATCGCCGTGGTCTGGGGAGGGTGTCTCCGCATCTGCATCTTTCCGCGTCCCTGAGTCCTCTTCCAGCACTTCCGTCAGCGCATCGGCGACGTGGTGCGGCAGATCCCGCGTCTGGCCGAAGGGGAGCGCATGGGCGTGCGAGACAGCAACCGGATAAGTCCGGCCTTGGGTGCGGATGATCGGGCAGTTGCCGAGGAACTTCGATACCGGCTCGGCTTCCAACGTGGCCGACATGACGATCAGGATCAAATCGGGGCGAACGGTCTGGCGGATTTCGCGCAGGAGCGCAATCGCCAGGTCGGTGTGCAGGTTGCGCTCGTGAAATTCGTCGAGAACCACCGCGCCAACGCCTTCGAGAAATGGGTCGTCCAAAAGCTGGCGGGTGAGAATACCTTCGGTCATCACGCGCAGGCGCGTGGCATCGGTCATGCGGCGCTCAAAGCGAATCTGGTAGCCGACTTGTGCGCCCAGTTGCCAGCCGTTCTCGTCGGCAATGCGCCCGGCGCTGGCGCGGGCGGCTACGCGCCGCGGTTGCAGCATGATGAGGTTGGGATGATCGCTGCCCAGAAGCCCCGCGCGCAGGATGGCCGGCGGTACGCGCGTGGTCTTTCCAGCCCCCGGCGGCGCTACCAGCACCAGCGAACGCGACTGGCGCACGGCGGCGGTAATGTTTGGCAAATCACCGTCAATCGGAAGAGGCATCATCACTTTGACACTGTACAGAATCGGCGAAGGTTGGTGTAATCTGTCGGCGACGAAAGGAGCGGGTCATGTCATCAACTGTGCCATCGGGTCATCACCAAAAGTATCGCAAGGGTTTTTGGACGCTTGCGATCGCGGCGGCCGGCGTCGGCGCGGCATTTGCCGGGCTGCGTTTTTCGGCGCGGGCGGCGGCCGAACCGGGGGGCGTGGTGGAAAAAGTTCCCGCGGCCCCGCCCGATGCGCATGTTGCGGCCAAAACGCCGGTGGAGGCCGGGCGGTATATTGTCATGACCGCCGGTTGCAATGATTGCCACACGCCGGGCTATTCGTTTTCCAACGGGCAGGTGGCGGAACTGGACTGGCTGGCGGGGAATCCCGTGGGGTGGTATGGGCCGTGGGGAACGACGTATGCGTCGAACCTTCGGCTGATGGTGGCGGACATGACCGAGGACGCGTGGGTGAAGATGCTGCACGAACGCCACGAGCGCCCGCCGATGCCCTGGACGGCGGTGAACGCGATGAGCGAACAGGATACGCGGGCGATTTACCAGTACATCAAATCGCTGGGCAGGCACGGCCAGAAAATGCCCGAGCCGCTGCCGGCCGGCACCGAGCCCAAGACGGCTTACCTGTCACTGATTCCCCAAAAGCCGGCGGCAAAATAACCGGTAAATAAAGAAAGACATGGACACACTTCTCTCAGTTTCCACCCATGGCGAGTTCAAGGTGGTGACATTGCAGACGCCGGCGCTGATGAATTCCGCCGACCTCGACCGGCTTGGCGAGGAGCTGGATCGCATCGCCGCCGGGCAGGCCAATGGCCGGGTGCTGCTGGATTTCACCCGGGTTGAAACGTTGGCCAGCCGGGCGATCGGAATGATCGTCACCCTCCATAAAAAACTCTCCGCCGTCTCTGGCGGGCAACTGGTCCTGTGCGGCGTCAGTCCGCAACTGACGCAACTGCTGAAAATCACCCGCCTCGACCGGCTTTTAAAGGTCGTCAAGACGCCAAACGATGTATAATGGGGAAATGAAAGTGAAGAGTGACTCACGTAGGGCGGGCATTGCCCGCCGAGCACGGTGTTGGCGGGCAGTGCCAGCCCTACATTTTCAGAGCGGGTACTCCGAAGGCTCTAACTCGCCTGCGCGTACCGGCCAGATCCTTTGGAGTACCTCAGCTCAGGATGACGGTCGGACGTCGCGCCACCAACATGAAAAGTGCTATAATTCTTCACTCTTCATTCATCACTTAACCCGGAGTTCTTATGCGCGGCGCACTTGGACTGGTCAGCGTGCTCGTTTGCGGCGTGATCGTGGCGTATGTCTGGGCGAATTACACGGCGGCGGTTTCCCATAGCGGAACCAAGGCCACGGATCAGGCAACTCAGCTCTCCGGCCACGGCGCTGACGGGAAATCCGCATTGGAATCGATCAAGACCAAGCCGGACCTTGACGCGTCGGGCCGCTTAAAGAGCCTGCTCGTCACCGAATGCAAGGCGGATGGCGCGATGGAAAAATTCTACGGGTTTAAGAAAGGGGACAAGATCATTTCCGAGGGGCAGTACGATCTGGCGATGAATCCCGATGCCGACACCGCGTCGGCAATGCTGCTGGATGCCTACGAGAAATCTGCGTCGGTCGAGGTGATCCGCGACGGCAAGCAGATCAAGCTTCCACTGGACGGGGCGGGCAAGAATATCCAGGATCAGTTCAATCAGCTTCAACACGTCGGCGGGTCGCGCTAAATTAACAACCTTGCATGACTACGCGCCGTTTGGAGACCGACAAACGTCAGCCTGCGGCGCTCCAGACCGACGAACCGCGCGTGAGAGTAAGGGCGTGTTCAATTCGAGGATTCGTAAACGTCTTGACCAGTAAGTTCCTGCTTCAAGCCGGGTCAAGCGCAGCGCCGGCCCGGATCCGGTGGCAAGGGCGCGATCGGTTTAAAAGCGCTCGATCTTTCGCGCGAGGATGATGCATGACTCCAACCGATCCGGGCCGGCGCTGCGCTTGACCCGGCTTGAAGGACGAATGTTTCATTCCTTCGACAGCGTTTCATCCAGATTCATCATCCAATCGCACATCTGCGCACGAAGGGGACTCCGGTATTCCCGCAATAATCGGTTTCCGGATCCGCTTACTGCGGGAGTACCCTTCGTGCGCGGCTCATTTCGTCCTGCGTTCGGGGGCATTCCTCACTTCGGTGCGGCCCCCGGCGCTTCCAGCGGGAAGCTGGTGGTATCGGCGTGAATTTTCTGGTTTATGCCGCGGGCCTGGTGCAACGTTGCCAGTTTGATGTCCGGCGGGTTTCCGCCGCTGCCCACCGGGGCTGACCAGACGGTGACGGCCTTGCCGCTGAGGTCTTCGCGGAACATGCGTTTGATCTCGATATACGTCCCCTTTTTCAGCTTCTTGTCCTTGGTCAAGAACGTATCGGCATCGACCGCGAAAACCGCGTCCATTCCCGGGTGAAATCCCGGTTCGGTTGCCATCGGGACGATCAGATAGTCGTCCAGCTTGTCGATGTACAGCAAGGGATAGGGGTTTCCCGGCTCAAGTGTGCCGATCGGGTAAAAGTCCTGCGGCTCAGGCGCGTCGCTGTCGCCGAACCGGCCGCGCGCCAGGCGGATGCTGCCGGGGCTGATTCGGACCACATCATGCATATCGCTGGCATCAGGGCCGAAGAGAATCCGGATGACCAGAAGGACCTGCCTGGGATTGGACGGTATGACGGTTTTTATCTTTTCCGTGGTGAAACTGTTCTTGGCTTTCTGGCCGGTGATGACGGTGTAATCGTCGACGATCTTGAGCGGCGCTTTCACGCCCGCCCCCTGCCGCACCCCCGGCGCTTCGCTGTCAACCAGGCGCGCCTCGGCCTTCTTGGAAGAGGCCGGGGTCGTCGCGGCATAGAGTGGCAGGGTGTACGCGCCGGCGATGTCAAACGCTTTCTCCTTGCCAAGATTCAAATCAACGTGTTTCGCGCCTGGCTGAATTCCGATGCGCTGGCCGAACAATTCCTGGAGAAAATCGGGATGAAGATCGGACAGCGGCTGGCTGCCTTGAAGTGAGCCGGTGGAGCTGAGGTGATAGACGGTGTCGACGACGATTTCATCGATGCCAGGGAGGATGACGGGAAAGGTTTGCCGGCGGTCGCCTTCGTCGAATTTTCCGGCGAGGTCGGAGTGAAGTTCGTTGTAATTGAAGCCGCGTTGCATCTGCCCGCCGCCCCCCTGCTGCAACTGGGCGTCGACATCGGCAGCATCATATTTGGTATATCCGACAACCGATGCGCCAAAGGGCAATTCCTGGGCGGCGATGGCGAAGGTGCCGATGGCGAAGGTTGCCGCCACCAGGCCCATGACCGCCCCGCCGATGCGGTCGACGATGGCCGGGAGCGTGACGCCTTCAGGGACGGCCCTGTCGAAGATAATGCGCAGGACCAGGTAGATGGCGGCAAAGAGAACGACAAGAACACTGGCATGTGCGATATTGGCGGCTTTGCCTTTCAGCAGTGCTTCGACGATCGTTTCATGCCAGGAAAACGCCAGCACCGCCGCGATGATGGCCAGAATGGCCGATAGCGTCGCGCTGAAGAATCCCTGGACGTAATGGAAAAACACCACGCCAAGGAACAGGACGCCGAGAAAGATTGTGAAGACCATGGGGTTGTTAAGTGGTAAGTGTTTGTTGTTTGTTGTTTGTTGTTTGTTGTCAGTGGTCAGTGGTTGGTTGTCATTTGTGATTTGTCATTTGCTGTTTCAGCGATTCCACTTATCTGATCACCGACAACTGACAACTGACCACTGACCACTGACGCATCACCGATTTCTTACCGGCGCTGCCGCGCCCGCCGCGGGCTTTGGCTTGGCGGCGGCTGGGGCGGCGGCCTGGGTTTCGGGCGCGGGCTTCAACACCCGCAAGACTTCCTGCACGCTGGTCTCGCCTTTCTCCACCAGGTCCAGCGCCTCCTCCTGCAAATACCGGCCACGCTGCTTGCGGAAAGGCTGGTTTAGCGCCTTGCCGGCGTCCATCGTCTGGCGGATGTCATCGTCCACCACCAGCAACTCAAACACGCCGGTGCGACCCTTGAAATGCAGGTCGTGACAGAAATCGCAGGGGATCGGCTTTCCCTTGGGATCGCGCAGCGGCTGCTCGCGCGCCTTAAACAATGTCGTCACCCGCTCGGGATTCAGATTCAACTTCTTCAATGTTGTCGGATCAGGCGTGAACTCTTCCTTGCAAGCCTCGCAAAGTTTTCGCAGCACGCGCCCGTTCAGCACCGCCTTCACGCCTTCGGTTCCGCCGGCGATGCGTTTCCATTGCTCCAACGCGTCGAACGTGCTGTTGGCCCGCATGCACACGTACGCCCGCCTTGAGCTCCTGGCGAAGTTCACCAGCGTCGCGGCGGTCTTGGGATCTTCAACCTTGCTCACGCCAACCACGTCCGGCTCCTGGCTGCACACCCAGTCGACCATCTTGAATTCCTCGCCAGCGGCTGCATTGGCGGGAAGCTTGTTCTGGGTGATGCCTTCGACATCCTGTTCCTGGTCGCGCTCGATGGTCTGCACGTGCTCGAGGAAGACATCGTGCGCCCGCAGCACGGAATAAAACAGGCTCGTCAGGCCGTGGCCCTTGGGCGTGCTGAGCAGAATGATGCCGCCCTTGTCTTCCTTGATGAATTTCGTGAGGGCGTCCATTTCGGCCTTGGTCAATCCCAATTCATCGATGTTCTGCGAATGTCGGCCTTTGGGATCGACAAGGATGCGAAGGTATTCGCCGCTGGTGGTGCCGGCAGTCTGAATCTTCAGGTCGTGACGCCCCTTGTCGAGATTGGCCTTTAGCGTTCCGGTTTGCGGCTTGCGCTTGTCTTCGATGTTCAACCCCGCCGCCCATTTGATATATGAAATCGCCGCCCCGGCCACCGTGCGATCAACCGTGCCGCCAACGTGCGTGAAATTGTCGACGATGTATTTGATGACCATCGAATCGCCTTCGGGGGCGAGGTCGATCTGTTGTGCGTTGCGGGTGATTGGGTCGGTGAGGGTGAGCTGGATCGCGTCGTATGCAGGACGGTCGGGCGATGACGAGTCGGGAACCGGCAGGGCTTTCCCGTCCTTTCCATAAAGCGTCACTTTTCCCGCTTCGTTCGTTTCTTCCTTCTTTCCCTTGAAGCTGGCAAGCCATGCCTTGAACTGCTTGTTCAGGTCCTTCAGTCCCACCCGTTTATTGCGAAGCGCCAGATATACCCCGGCCTCAGCCCCGGCGACGATGATCAACGCCAGGAAGGCGAGAATGAAAGTAGGCAGTAAAAAGAACAGAGCAAAGGCAACCACCAGCCCGGAAAGATTGCCCAGATTCAGGACAGTTCTGGGCAGGTGAGCGGCTTGGGCGTCAACGTCGGCCCAGGTGAGCAGCCGGGCCCAGGCCAGCAGGACGATGAGAATGGGGATGACCTTGAGGGTGCTGATGTACCCTCCGCCCTGAATCGTTAGCAGTTGGTCGAACACAACCATCGAGTCTCCTTGGGAGGCAATTCCGCGATGCGCCGGACCAGGCTCTGTCTGAGAACCCTTGATTGAAGATGAACCATTGTACGGGGGAAAACCGCCGGTTCAATCCATTGGGATGCTGGTGTCGCCGGTTTTTCGCGGGGGCATCGCTATGGATCGCGGCTTGGCCGGGGCGGATACTGGCGGCGCCGCGGGTGCGGCTGCGGGTGCTGCCGTGGGCGCCTGCGGCGCGGGCCGGGTTACAGGTGCCGTTGGCGGCGCGGCGCTGCTGCGGACAGCTTCAAAGGACCGGCCCATCTCCCCGGCCAACTGCCCCAGCGTCTGTCCGCCTGTCCCCATCACCAGCATCAGGATCGCGGCAATATCCAGCAATCCTTCGAAAAAATAGGCGAAACGAAAAGAGCTGGAAAACATTGACCCGACCGAGTCGATCAGGATCGCCAAAAGTACCAGCCCCAGCGCTCCATAAAAAAGCGGCAGGTTCTTCACCAGTTTTGGAAAAATAATCCCCACGAAGATGAACGCAATAATAAAAGCTGTCACTTCATGCATGACAGGATTGTAACCCAATTGCCGCGGCGGATGCCATGCTTACTTTCTCGTGCGGACATCAAATTGCTTATCAGCCCAACTGATTGGCGTGGCGGTGAAAAGCCCGGTCCAGCTTCCATCGACCTTTGCCGAGATGTCCACCGCGCGAACGGATATTTCGCCCATCTTCACACCTTCGGCCGGGTCGGCATCCTTCGCCAGCGACACAACCTTGCCGTCGAACAAGTCGACCGGGGGCAGACAATACGGTGCCGGGTCGGCGTAAGTCGCCAAGGTCTCTGCGCCGTGCGGATTCAGCGCTCGTAGTCGCTCAGCTTCGGCGAGCCGGGAAGTGATCGGCCGACAGTCGCGCATAAATGCGCGCAAATAGCTGATGCCGGAAATGGCGGTGACGAGGATGAGTGAAATTGCCGCCGCCCACTCCCAGTGGCACGAGCTTCCAGCCCGTGCTCTAGTTTTTGATGTATTTTCCACGCGGGCTGTAGGGTGGGCGTACTCGCCCACCACGTTTCCAGCGGACGGCGGCGAAACGGTGGGCGGGTACGCCCACCCTACGAGAAATTCATGCGTCGCGGGCGAGGCACTGCCGCGAGACGGCCCGCCATCGGTAACCGCGTGCCGCTCAGGCCAGCAGAATGTTGCGATCGCCACCATCGCCTCGATCAGCAAAAATATATCCGGCAGCAACATAAACCGCCCGAATTCCCCCGGCTTGCCCGCCGCCACCAATACGCATTGCCCGAAAATCGCCAGCGCCGGAATCGCCAGCAGCAACCCGGTGGTCCGCCGGCGAATTTCCGCCGGCTCGCGCCGCTTGCGCACGCGCACCGCGCGAATTCCCAGCGCGATCGCTCCGACCACGCCCGCAATGGCCAGCACCGGCGAGGTCCCCGCCGCCATGAGAGACGCGGCGTTTTTTATTCCCGCCAGCGTCAGGGCCGGGTGATACATCGCCTTGGAATTTCCCAGGTTTGATTCCAACACCGCGCGATGGAAAATGAAATTGAATGGCACATAAGGATTGGTGACCAAATAAACCAAAATCCCCACCGCCGCCGCCCCGCCGCCGGCGCGAAGTTTTTCCCCCCAACTCGATTTCCGCAACAGCACCATCCCCGGCAGGATCAAAAAGATCGGCATCGTCGTCAGCACCATCCCCAACGCCGCCCCGCACAACGCCCCGGCCCCAATCCAGCGCCATCTTCCCTCAAGCTCGGCATATCGCGCCGCCGCCAGCACCGCCAGCAACATCAAAACCGTCCCCGCCAGATGCGGCTTGGCCTCGTGCGCCATATTCACCACGACTGGCATCAAGCAAAATCCAACCCCGGCCAAAAAGGGGACAAATCGCCCGCCGGTAATTCGCCGGACGATCGCATAAACCGCAAAAACGCCAACGAACGCCCACATAACGCTCCAAAGCCTGGCGACGATATAAAACCGCCCGAAGGCTTCGGGATGATCGAGATACCACGTCACATCCGCGCGCAGGTCGATGAGATGAAGCATCGAGGCAAGTTTCAGCATCGCCCCAACCGGATAAACCCACAGGCCGCCATATTGATAAAGCTTGGGATCGAAATTCCCCCGGCGTGGATTCATTTCCGAAAGCGATTTGAGCGTATTCCACTCATCAGGCTGGTAGGACATCAGCCGATATCGCCGAACGATCCGCGCCCGCTCCGCGTCTGTGGCATTTACGATGACAGGCACATTCCGGTCGACCCCCGCATGGCTCGCCACATCCGCCCCGCGGTCGGCGTCTTGACTTGAGCCCGCCAGCGCCAGAATTTGCTTTCCCGTCCACGGCGTCCGCCCGCCAAAGAGAAATGAATCCACCCGCGCCGAAGGCAAGCCCCAATTGATGCCTGGGATAAACATTCCCGCGGCAAGAACGAGCAGCAACGGCACGGCGTATTTTCCACGAAGAGTCACAATTATAATGTATCCGTCATGCCCTGACTGTTCGACCTCGGCGCCTCAAAGGGTTCCGTTCGCCTCTACAGTTCCTGAGCAGCAATGGTTGCCAGGAAGTCGTTGGACATTCGTTCGATCCTTGTCATAATACTTAAAATAATTTTAAGGATTGTGCATGATCTATCGCGACACCAAAAGCTCCCTGCGATCAATTTATGCCGTCGCAGTCGAACAAGGCGGCTACTTTACCGCCAAGCAGGCTGCGCGGGCAGGTTATGATTACCCGCACCTGGCATATCACCTTCGCGCGGGCAACTTCGATCGCGCGGGACATGGGCTCTATCGCCTCCCAACCGTTCCGACTTCCGAGAACGACGATTTCGTTCGGCTTTGCCTCTGGAGCCGCGACCGCAATGATGTGCCACAGGCCGTCATCTCCCATCAAAGCGCGCTGTTTCTGCACGACCTCAGCGATGTGCTTCCGAATCGCATCCATCTGACCGTGCCGCCCTCATTTCGCAAGCGACCGCCGAAAGGGTGCATCCTGAGCCGGGCAAATCTGTCGGCCCGTGACATTCAAGAACGCGAGGGATATTCGGTCACGATGCCTCTTCGTACATTGCTCGACGTCGCCGCCAGCACGTCTTTTCCCCAGGAGCAGCTCATCAACGCGGTGCAAGACGCGTTGCGCCGAGGACTGGTTCGCCAATCCGACGTCATGGCCATCATGAAATGCCGCTGAATGAGATCAACGCTGGATCGCTCTCTTGCCGCTTCCCAATAGGATTCAAGAATGCCTCGGTCATTTGCTACGCCCGCCGCATTTAAAACGTCCCTTGAGGCGAGGTTGAAAGTGCTCGCCGAACAAAGAGGCGTTCCGCTGAACACGCTTCGGCTCAAGCTCGTTATCGAGCGCCTTTTGGCGCGGCTATTTGCAACGCAAGATCCGCCTTGGTTGCTGAAAGGCGGATACGCGATGGAACTTCGGTATCGTCCGCGCGCTCGCACCACGCGTGACATCGATTTGTCATGCGCAACTGTGGGTGAAACTGCACTCGCCATTCGTCTTAAGGCCGTTCGCGAACAACTTCAAACCGCCGCCGCCATCGATCCTGGAGACTATCTTACTTTCCTTGTGGAAGCGCCCGCGACAGAACTGACTGGGGCGCCGCAAGGCGGGGCGCGATTTCCCTGTGAGGTTCTGCTGGCTGGCAAAATGTACGGCCGATTCCATATCGATGTTGGTTTCGGCGATGAGATGGGAAGTCGTCCCGAAACACTCGTCGGCGAAGATCTGCTTTCCTTCGCCGGCATCGCCCCCGGACAAGTGCTGGCCATTTCAAAAGCTCAGCAGTTTGCTGAAAAAGTCCATGCGTATACATTTCCCTGGACGAATCGCACAAACACGCGCGCCAAAGATCTCGTTGATCTGATAATCTTGATCGAAGTCGGCGCTGTCGCTGCGACCGAAGCGGCCGCCGCGGTGCGGGCCACTTTCCTGCGCCGCCGAAGCCACGAAAGTCCGAAAATATTACCCGAGC
>DASRRM010000140.1:0-13653 GCA_035695715.1 Tepidisphaeraceae bacterium | reverse complement strand
CGCGCGGGACGCCCGTGTCACGTTGAGGTTGCAAAATTCTCAGTAAATCCCCCCATGTTTTTCGTCGCCAGACTAACAGTTGTCGGTTTTCGCCGCTCGGTCGCGTGGTATCCGTGAGAGGGAATCGAATATCGGTGGTGGGTGCCGCTACTTCTATAACACGCCTCGGACGAGCGCCAGCGAGGACGCGGATCGATTCGGCGCACGGATCCGCGTCCTCGCTGGCGCTCGTCCACGGCGGGATAATTTCGCCCTTCACATGGATGACGCGAGCGAACGATTTGACGGACTGCCGGCGCTTTACGATAACTCACGCCGCGATTTGATCGCCCACGATTGTTCGATCCTGCAACCCCATGACCCCATACGATTCCATCCTCATCATCGGCGGCTATGGCATGCTCGCCAACGCCTTTATTCGCAATCTCGCGGCGCGTGGACTGAAAGCGGCAGCCGTCGATCGCGATACCTGCGACATCACCCACCCTGATGCGGTGCGCGATGTGTTCGCGAAATACCAACCGACGCTGGTTTTCAATTGCGCCGCGCATACGGCTGTCGATCTGTGCGAAGAGCAGCAGGACCTGGCCAACGCCATCAACGGGACCGCGGTGGGCACCATCGCCGTGGCGGCGAAAGAGCACGGCTCGTTTCTGGTACATTTCAGCACGGATTTTGTCTTTGATGGAAAGGGGACAAAGCCGTATCGGACCGACGAGCCGACCGGGCCGCTCAGCGCCTATGGCCGGTCGAAATTGCTTGGCGAAAACTTGCTGCAGGCCAATCCGCCGGCGAAGTGGATCATCGCCCGCACGGCCTGGCTTTATGGCCGCAACGGGCCGAACTTTCCGCGCACCATGGTCGAGCGAGGACGGCTCAATCAGCCGCTGAAAGTGGTGAACGACCAGATTGGCTCGCCGACGTATACCGAAGATTTGGCCGCCGCCGTCCTGGAGTTAATTGATCGCGATGCGACAGGAATCTGGCACCTGAGCAACAGCGGGCAGGTGAGCTGGTATGAGTTTGCCAAAGCCGCGTTGGAGGAATTTGGCGTGCAGGCGGAAGTCGGCCAGACGACCAGTGCCGAGTGGTTCAAGATGCGCCCCAAGTCAGCCGTGCGTCCATCGTACAGCGTGCTGGATGTTGAGCCGTTCGCGAAACTGACCGGCCGCCCGATGCGCCCCTGGCGCCAAGCCCTTCGCGACTACGCGGCGGCGGTGAAGAAGGATGGGTTTGCGTGACGCTCGAAGAGTAAAAGATGCCTCCACGCCGGGGCAAGCGGCGCGCAACGGCGCGGTTAGCAAGACCAACGCTATCGCCGCGCCGCCCCGGATTTGCGCGGCGCTCCGCAAATCCGACCGGGGCGCGGCGTGGACAACTTCCCCAAGAGGCGCTGACTTTGAGATATCGACAGACAGGCCACCCACGGCATTTCCGAGCGCGCTTGTGACGACCTTTCAACACTTCATCCCGGCGTTCCGCCAGATCGCCGCGCGGCGCGGTGATGCGCCGGCGCTGATCGAGGCAGGACGGGCGATCAGCTATTTCGAGTTGGAAAGGCGCTCGCGGGCGATTGCTGCTTACCTGATGCACGCAGGCGTCCGGCGTGAGCGCGTGGTCGGGCTGTGCGCGGAAAAAACGGGGGAATACATCGCGGCAATGCTGGGAACGTGGATGGCCGGTGCTGCGTTGCTGCCGCTCGATCCGACGCTGCCGCGCGATCGACTCCTGCACATGGTGAACGAAGCCGGTGCGGAAGTGATTCTTGCACCCTCCGCCCGCGCTCAGAGTTTCGGTGGGCTCAGTGTCCGCGTCATTCATCTTGAAGGCGCGTTGACCGCAGCCGCGGCCGACCCTGGCGAAATTCCCGCCGGCGAGCCTGGCGATCTCGCTTACGTCATCTTCACCTCCGGTTCCACGGGACGGCCCAAGGGCGTGATGGTGACGCATCGGGGAATTGTGAATCTTCTTGATGCGCAGATCGCGGCTTTCGGGCTGAATGAGCGCAGCCGCACGCTCTTTTATCTTTCGCCGAGCTTCGATGCCTCCATTTCCGACATCGGCACGACGCTGCTAAGCGGTTCGGCGATGTGTATCGAAACCGCCGACGCACTGCGCCCGGGCGCGGCGCTGGCCGAAACGATCCGCGATCGAAAGATCACGCATATCGATATTCCGCCCGCGCTGTTGCGCACGATGGACCCGGCGAATATGCCGACGTCATTGGAAACAATCATTATCGGCGGCGAGCCGTGCCCGCCGGCCGTCGTGCGGAAATGGGCGGCGGCGTTTGGCGTGGTCAACGTCTATGGGCCGACCGAGGCAACTGTCTGCACCAGCCTGTGCATCTGCGACCCGGCCACATGGAATGAGCCGCTGCTCGGCATCCCGATTCCAAATGTGCGCTACGCGATTCTCGATGCCAATTTGAAGCCGCAGCCGGCGGGGGAGGCGGGGGAATTATGCATCGCCGGCCCGTGCCTGGCGCGCGGCTATGCGAATCAGCCGGAACTGACGGCAAGCCGATTCATCACGCACGACGGCGAACGTTTTTACCGAACCGGCGATCGCGTCGTGCAGCGGGCCGACGGGCAGTATCTATTTCTGGGCCGGGTCGATCGGCAGATCAAGCTTCGCGGGCTGCTGATCGCGCCCGAGGAGATTGAAGCGTCCCTGGCTACGCATCCGGCGATTGCGCGGGCAGCGGTGGTGAAACGCCCGCTGCCGGCGAATCCGCCGCGCGAGGGATTGGTGGCGTTTGTGCAAATCACTCGCGCGACTGCGGCCCCGCGGCGCAAGGAATTAGCCGATCATCTCGGCTCGCGCCTGCCGCGCTGGATGTGTCCACAGCGATTTGAATTACTGGAGTCAATGCCAATGACTGCCAGCGGCAAAGTTGATTTGCCGGCACTGGAGGCGATGGAACTTGCGGCAGGCGCTGCCAGTGGATCGACTGCGCCAGGTAACTCCAATGCCCAAGTCCTCGTCGATATCTGGCGGCGGGTTCTCGGCGTCGCCGCCGTTGGCATGGACGAAAGCTTCTTTGAGCTTGGCGGCGATTCGGTCGCGCTGCTCGATGTGGTGATGGCGGCACACGCGTGCGGGTTGACGATTCCGCCGCCGTTGATTTCGCAGGGATTGACCATTGCGCAGATCGTCGAATGGATCGAGGGCCGGCACGACGGCGGTGAGAGGGACAAAGCGGCAGGGGGCATGTCGTGTGCTGATTTGCGCAACGATATAGCGTCCATCCTGCCGTGGCGCGATGCTTCACGCGGGACAGTGGCCCACCGCGATCAAGCGGGTGATGACGCGACCGCACGATCGCCTCGAATGATTTTTCTCACCGGCGCGACCGGATTTCTAGGCTCGCAGCTGCTGGTCGAGTTGCTTCGATCAACCACCGCCGACATTTGCTGTCTGGTGCGGGCCTCGCGCCCGGATGAGGGATTGCAACGGATTCACAGGGCGATTGCTGCACATGGGAATGCGGGTAGTTTTCGGCCGCGGTCGCAGGACGGTCAGGCAGAGGCGGAATCCAGCCAACGAGATTCATGCCCTCGCGAACATCAACGAATCCGCTCGGCGGGGACAAGCCCCGCACTCGCGGATTCAGGCAGACAAGAATGTCTGCCCCACCAGATCGCGCACAGCGCGCCAGTTGTGCGCGCACAGGAATTTTCCCACGCCCGCGGAAATGGCGACGATTTCGGCGAGGAAGACCTCCATCGCATAACCGCGGTGTGTGGCGATATCGAGATGCCGCGACTTGGCCTGAACGATGCTGACTGGGAATATCTGGCGCGCGACGCCGACACCATCTATCACTGCGCCGCCCGCGTCAACATGGTCGATTCCTACCAGACCCTGCGAGCGGCAAACGTCGCCGCCAATGGCGAGATTCTGCGGCTCATGAGCCACGGCCGGCCCAAACGCCTGCACTACGCCTCGACGCTGTCGGTATTCGTCGCCACCGATCGCAACACCGGCGTTTGCCTGGAATCCGATACGCTGTCGCAAACGCAAACCGTATTCGGCGGCTACGCCCAATCAAAATGGGCGGGGGAGGTTTTGTTGCGCAATGCCGATGATGGCGCCGGCTCAATCTCATACTACCGCCTTGGCCTGATCACCGCCGACTCGCAAAACGGATTCGCCCCGGCGGGTGAGCAATTCGGATTGTTTGTCCGGAGCCTGGCGGCGGCGGGATGCGTCCCGAACGATGCCCCGGACGATCTGGCGATTGACATCACGCCCGTCGATTTCGCCGCCAAAGCTTTGGCGCGATTATCGCTTCGACCCAACGCGTTGCCGGCCACATTCCACATCGCCAATCCGACCTCGCTCACCCTCGGCGGATTGATCGCTGCGATGGGCGAATTTGGAATTCCCATCGAGCGAGTGAGCCGGGCGGAATGGGAAGATCGCATCGCAAATACCGGCAGTGGAAAGAACGATGGATGGGCGGCCTATCTCGGCTTGTGCCGCGCAAGCTGCGGGCGGGGCGGTGCCGATGAGTCGTTTGCCATGTACCGTACAATGGATCTATTTCAGGCCACCGGCGTGAAATTCGACATGCAGAATACGCTTGGGGCGTTGGCCGGATCGGGAATCGTTTGTCGGCCGGCGGACAAAAAGTTGCTGCATCTATATCTCCGCAATATTTTACGGATGGAAGCGTTGCGTCCACGAATTGACACGAATGAACACGAATAAGAGCGAAAGAAAGGCAGAGGAGGTTTCAGACGTGAACATGGGCTTGTTAGAGTAAAACAAGTGAAAAGGTGAATCTGGAACAGCTGCCCCACACAAAGCTGCGGTCTCGTCTTCTCTTATTCGTGTTTATTCGTGTCCATTCGTGGACAAACAATTCTGTACGGAGATCGGCGCATGTCCACCGGAATGTTATTAGGCAAATTCCTTCCGCCGCATCTGGGGCATGTTTATCTTGCCGATTTTGCCCGGCATTACGTCGATGAACTGGCGATTGTCGTATGCTCGCTGGCGCGCGAGCCGATTCCGGGGGAACTGCGCTTTGGCTGGATGCGCGAGATGTTTCCTGCCTGCCAGGTGGTGCATCTAACGGACGAATTGCCGCAGGAGCCGGGCGAGCACCCGGAATTTTGGAACCTCTGGCAGACGGCTTTGCGGCGTGTGTTGCCCTTCGCGCCGGATTTCGTTTTTGCCTCCGAAGATTACGGGGCGAGACTGGCCGAAATCCTGCGAGCACGCTTCGTGCCGGTGGATAAAGCCCGGCAGATCGTCCCCATCAGCGGGACGGCGATTCGCAACGATCCGATGAAAAACTGGCGCTATCTCCCGCGGTGCGTCCGGCCCTATTACGTTCGGCGAATCTGCATCATCGGTCCGGAATCAACGGGGAAATCAACCCTTGCCGGCGATCTGGCCAAACATTTCGATACAGTTTTCGTTCCCGAATATGCGCGAACGCACCTTGAAGTGCAGCAAGGCCGAATTGATCCCGGCGACATCCCGCGCATCGCCCGCGGACAGATCGCCAGCGAAGACTCCCTGGCGGCGAACGCCAACCGGCTCTTGTTCTGCGACACCGATTTGCTCACGACCGTGATTTGGAGCGAGATGCTATTTGGCAACTGCCCGCCGGAAATTGTTGCCGAGGCTGGGCGGCGCAGTTACGACTTGTATTTGCTGACGGATGTTGATGTGCCTTTCGTGGCGGACGCGGTGCGATATATGCCGGAGCGGCGCGGGGAATTTTTGGAGCGATGCCGGCGCGAGCTTGATATGCGCGGGCGGCGGTATGTGCTGCTTAGCGGTACGTGGGGCCAGCGGTTTGCCGGCGCGGTGCGCGCGGTGGAAAGTGTCCTGTGAGTTTTGCCGCTTGCGGCTTCGCGGATCGACAATCGTGTTACGCCGACGCTGCGATGAATCGGAAACGGATTTGGCCGGACCACGCACGAGGCGCAATCGGACGATCGGCGAAACCCGGCTGTCGATTCGCGAAGCCGCAAGCGGCAAAAATAAATGCCCTTAATCATTCACCGAAGCATTACGCGCGGCGCCTTCTTCGCATGAGCAGCAATCCGCCGCCCATTCCCAGAAGCATCAGCGTCCCCGGCTCAGGTACAACAGTGTCGACGGCCACCAGATCCTGACCCGACCCATCGGAAACCAGCTCCAGTTGGAATGACGACGTCAGCCCGCCGGGGTTAAAGTTGCTGGTGTCGAACGCGAAGAGGTTGGAGACGACCGATGACGGCCCGGTCAAAAAACTTCCCGAAGGATAGGTGGTCGAATTGATGCTGATCGGCCCGGCCGGATCGGTGGCGATGACGAAACTGCTCGTGCCGACACTCAAGCCAGATGGCGTTCCTGCCACGTGCACCGTGAACGGCGTCGATGACGACAGCGAGGTAAAGCTCAGACCTTGCGTGGCGATTTCGTCCCACCCGGACGATGTCCCGGCCGCCCCGGCCGCGTTGCTCATCTTCCACAGATATCCGCTGCCGCCGCTGGCGGTGACGCCGGCATTGCTCAGGAGGCTGAGCATTCCGGTGGTCGAACCGCCCGGGCCGGCGGCGATCAATCCGCCGCCGCTGACGGTAACCGCGCCGCCCGCCGCCCCAAGCGCGCCAATTGATCCGCTGCCGCCGAGGGTGGCGTTGGCGTTGATGACGATGTTTCCGATTCCGGTGCCCGAGCCGGCGACGTTGTTAATCAGCAATGTTCCGCCGGTAATGGTGGTTGCGCCACTGTAGGTATTGGAGCCGCTCAGAACTAATGTGCCGGGCCCGGTTTTGGTGAGGGCGATGTTATTGCTTACAGGAGCCGCGGCGGTTCCGCCGCCGATCTGGCCGGCGAAGGTGTCGGCGGCGGCGGTGTTGGTGTAGTTCACCGTCAACGTCGAGCCGGCTGTTGCCGAATTCACGATCTGCTGCGAAGGGCCGGTGCCTGCGGTTGTCAGCCCGGCAACGGTCTGATTAAAGCCCTTGAGGTCAAGCGTTCCCGAATTATTGCTCGACGTAGTCGACAGCGGATTCACCTCGCCAAACTGCAAAACCGACGTGGCTGGAATCGCATTGTCGGTTCCCAGAGCCAGTGTTCCCTGCGAAATAATCGTGCCGGCAAGAGTGGTGTTGGAACCATAGCTGTTGTTGGCGTTGCTCAGCGTCAGCATGCCGGGTCCATCCTTAATGAGCGCGCCGATCCCGGTGACCGGGCCGGAAAGAACCGTCGCGCCGGTATAAAGCGTTCCGGTGAAGGTGGCCGAATAATCGCCAAAGCGCGTATCGCCGGTGAGGTTGATCAGGTTGGGGAGCGTGGAGGTCGGCGCTGGGCCGGGGCTTTGCACCGTCTCGG
This sequence comes from Tepidisphaeraceae bacterium, assembly GCA_035695715.1. Lineage (GTDB taxonomy): Bacteria > Planctomycetota > Phycisphaerae > Tepidisphaerales > Tepidisphaeraceae > RYN-428. The sequence continues at coordinate 6,312 of DASRRM010000140.1, read as the reverse complement.
CAAATGCGCCCGGCGTGGCATTGGTGCCGAAATTCGGGCCGTTGCCGTTCATGAACAAAATACTGCCTCCGCCGAAGGTGAAAGTCGCAGCACCGTTATCGTTGATTTGATATTGCGCGCCGGCGGCGATCGTTACATTCCCCGCCGAGGCAAGCTGCGAGCTGGTGACTCGCAGGGTGCCGTTGTTGATGTTGATCTGCCCGCTGAAGGGGCTGGAGTCGCTGCCAACGGCCAGAATCCCCAAGCCGGTTTTGGTGAGGGTGCCACTGCCGTAGAGGCCATTGCCGGTGCGGGTGACGCTGTTGCTGAATGAATCGACTTCGATGGTGCCGCCCGCTGGGCCGATGATCCATTGCTGCTGCCCATCGCCGGCGCTGAAGGATGATGCGGTGGAATCGAGCGTGCCGCCGTTAAGATAAAGCGTGCTCGAGCCATAAGGCGCGGTGGCGGCGACATATTTTGATGCGCCGATTCCCGTCGTCGTTCCGGTGATCACCGTTCCCTGGTTGATCGTGAAAAGGCCCTCGAAGGTATTCACGCCGGACATCGTCACCGTTCCCGGCCCGGATTTGGTGACATTTGTTGTCGGCGTAAAGGTGAGCGTGTCGGTCGCGGAACTGAATGTCGCCGGGGCGATGTAAGCGATGGTCACCTGGTTGGTCGCGGGATTAATCGCGACGATGTGGCCGTTCCACGCGGCCTGAATGGTGCTCGCGCCCGTAACCGCCATGCCCAGCGAAAGCCCGGCTGTCGAGGAAACCGTCACTGTCTGGTTGTATTTGTTGGAGCCGCCGACGAGCACATTGCCAACCACGACCGGCGTACCCACCGTATTGGAAACGACCGAGCCGACCGTGAGTCCGCCAAGCGGATTGTATTGATTCAGCATCAAATCCTGCCCGGCGGAAATCGCCAGCGTGCCGGAGTTGATGCTCGACAGATTTGGCCCCACGGTTGGCGTGACCAACACGCCGCCGCCGTTGAGCGTGCTGGTTCCGCCAAGCGTGACGGTTGTAGCCGCAGCAGCGTTAAAACGCAGGTCATAGGTGGTCATGTTGGTCTGCGTTGAGCTCTTCGTGACCGTCGTGTGATTGCCGGCGGCCCAGGTATCGGCGGTGTAACTGCCGGCGGGCAGGGCTCCGATATTGAACGTCGGGCCGGCTCCGGTTGCCGAGGCCCAATCGGTTCCGTTCACCGTGGCAAAATCGCCGATGATTCCATTGGCGTTATTGGGGGTTGTGGTGGTGATAAAGGCGCTTGCCGCGTTACTCAAGGCAAAATTCACCGTGCCGCTTTGGCCGCGGGTGATGTTGCCGAGGTTGATGGTTGCGGTAGCGCTCGTGCCACTGGCGGCGGTGATGATTGCGCCGCCCTGGACAGTCAGGCCGCTAAAGCTCTGAACGCTGGCGGTTGACGCACTTGCCTTTAGCTGCAGCGAGCCGCTGCCGACCGTCAGGGCGGGCGCTGGTCCGATCTGATTTCCGCTGCTGGTGGTGTCATCAAGCACCACGCCGCCGGAAAGAACCGTCAGCCCGGACAGACTCAGGCCGGGGTTGTCCGTGGAAAAGGTGACGGTCCCCGCTCCTTCGGTTATCAGCGATCCGGTGCCGGTGATCGGCGCTGTGAAGGAAACATTCGCCGGGAAGATGGCGTCCAACGTTGCGCCCAAACCGATGGAAACGCCGGCGCTGGCGGGCAGATTTCCGGCGTTGATGCGAAGCGTGCCGCCGTTGACGGCAGTGGTGCCGGTGTAGGTATTGTTTCCCAGGACACTTTGGACGGCGGAGGTTGTGACAGACAGATTTCCCGGCCCACTGAAGCCGCCGGCGAAGGTTTCGTTGGCAATCGCCCCGCTGATTGTGAGCGTTGTTCCGCCGGCGAGGTTGATCACGTCGCCTCTCGCTCCGCCGGTCAGGCCGGCGATGGTCTGGTTAAACCCGCCCAGGTCCAGCGTTCCGGCCAGGGCCGCAATCGACACCACGCTGTTGGGTGAAAGCACATTCGCCGCGGCGGCGCGAATGGTGCCGCCGGCTTCGATGGTCGTATTGCCCGAATATGTGTTGGCCCCGCCAAGCGTGAGGACATTGGCGACGTCCTGGGCGACGCCGTTGGAGCCGCTGAAAACCCCGGTGAAAGTGCGGTCGCCAGGTTCGGTGAAGGTGACGTTGGCGCCGGTGAGCAGCACGTGTCCTGCGCCGGTTATTCCGCCCATGGTCTCGGCATTTCCGGCGAAGTCGAAGGTTGCTCCCGCTGCGACGTTGAGAATCATGCTGTTGCCGAACAAATCGCCGGCGGTGCTGCCGGCGAACTGCACGGTGCCGGCGTTGATATTGACGGTGCCGCTGACACCACTCATGTTGCCGATGGAAAACGAGCCGGTGCTGTAATTGGCGAGATTGACGGTGACATTCGTGCCGGAATAGTTAGCGCCGGTTGCCGTGTCATTCATGACGAGCGTACCGCCCGATGCGCCTCCGGACACACCGTTGACGATATTGACGGTATTGTTCATGCCGAAGGTGAAAGCGGACCCGGCGGCGGTGGGGCCGAGGGTGAGGGTTCCGCTGCCGGTGTATTGGATGCTGGAATTATTTTGGAAGGTTTGCGCGGCATTGGCGCTGCCGCCGACGGAATAGATGTTGCCCGGGCCGGTGAAGGTGACGGTTGTGCCGGCGCCGTAGGTCTGGATGCCCGACAGGGTGAGCGTGGAGCCGGTGCTGTCGTTATTGGTGATGAGGGTGTTGGTATTGAAAGCGATGGGGGAGCTGACGGTTGCGCCGCCGCCGCCGTTCATGGTGATCGCGGAGCTGGTGCCGGCAAAGGTCAGCACATTGGCGGGGCTGATGGCGGCGATGGTGATATTTCCGATGGAGTTATCCGGCGCCACGGTGTTCAGCGTGATGCTGTTCAGCGTGAAGGTTCCGCCGCCCCCGGCGGGGAGGTCGTCGGTGGCGGTGTAGGACATGGCCGTTGCGCCCTGTCCGAAAACCAGAGCGGTGGTGGGATCGGTTCCAAGCGGCGCGCCGACATCCCATGCGCCGTTGTTACTCCAGTTATCCCCGGCGAAATCCTGCCAGTTGTAGGTTCCAGCCGAAGCGCCTCGAGGCGCCGCCCAGATTCCCGCCGCCGCCAGAGTCGCGGCAAGGACTAGCCGGCCAGATCGCCGATTCACGCCAATTACAGAGTCCATTCGCATTATTTGTTGCTCCCATTCCTGTGTTATGGTTTGTTAATAAACAACTTCCTTCCGAGCGAGGGCGGGTAATTACCATAGCGAATAAAGAATGGGAACAATGTTTTTATCCGTTACCCGAATCTATGGAATCCCTTAGCGGAAACGAAATGCCGCTGACGCTGCTTTGACAGGAGCAACGGAATATTAAGGTTTTGAAAATCTGCTTCGGATTCAGCCAATTAATCAAATTGACATCTCATGAAAATATTAATTTCCGCTGAATGCCATGCGCATGGAAATTCAGCCAAGATTGGACTTAAGTTTGATTAATCCGGGAGAATTAACCGAAAACGCAGGCGCGGATTCTTCGTTTTGTCGCTATGGTTCCAAGCCATGATCGAGATCGATCAGGGACGATCGCGCTTTTTTGCAATCTATGATAGTGGATATGAATTATGTTTCAATTTAACTATGAAATCGGCTTGGGAATCGGGAATATACAAACTTCTTCGAGGAGGATTTTCAATCGCCGTTCATCCCGCCGCGCCTCCGCGGGATTCACGCTCGTGGAACTGCTGGTGGTGATCGGCATCATCGCCGTATTGGTCGCGTTGCTTTTCCCCGCGATCAGTATGGTGCGCAGGCAGGCGAACATGACGACCTGCGCGTCCAACATGCGGCAGATCGGCCTGGCGATGGCCGCCTATGCCCACGATAACAATGATCGGCTCTTTAACATGCGCGATTACTCGCGCTGGACCGACCCGACCAATAAGGGCAAGCAGATCAATCCCTGGAACGCCGACGCCTATTGGGGCGTTCCTTACTCGGCCTACGGGGCTGAGATGAAAGTCTTCAACTGCCCGTCAGCGCGCGATCTTGGCGGAGGATCCTCCGATAGCGACGGCACCTTCGCCGCCGGTTTTGTCTATACCTGCTATTCCATCAACGGCTACGGCGGCAGATGGTCGGGATTTTCCAGCGCAACCCGCCAAAAGCTCTTCGGCTCCCCCGCGCCCGCCTGCGCCCTCTTCGAGGAAGACCCCGCAACGGCGACCTCGGTGTCGGCCGGCGACGCCGAGTGGATCGGCCGGCCCATTCCCCACATCACCCACGGCGATCATCTCATCGTCGTTCAGGAAGCTTATGAAACCGTCCTCGACGGCAACGGCGACACCTTCATCGCCTGGTATCAATGGACCCCGCCCAACCACTACCCCGACGAAAGCTACGAATGGCTTCGCCACGATAACGCCAGCAATGTCCTCTTCGCCGACTGGCACGTGGGCCGGTTGACCAGGAGCGACCAGAGCGATGTGAGGTACTACACGGGAATGTGGTAGCGCCGCGATATCATTGCGCGAAATGATGCGCTTCGCATTTTTTATTGCGCTCGTCAGGTCGCTAGCGCCTCTGCGCGACCGTCATCCTGAAGCTGAGAGCGTGTGACTTTTTAAGGTGGCACGGGCGGCCCGTCCGTGTTTCCCCTTCGAAAACATGGGCGGGCCGCCCATACCACGCAAAAATTCACGCCCTCTGAACTGAGGTACTCCGACGGATCTTGCCGGTACACGAAGGCGAGCTAAATAGCGCTGCGCAATTCGTGTAGGGTCCGCACCGCGGACCATCACGTTTGAGGCGGAAAAGACGGTCCGCAGTGCGGACCCTACGAGGATTCGAAGCGCCGAATCGCGCAAGGCCATATAGATCCTTCGGAGTGCCTCAACTCAGGATGACGAATTGCCCGCCCGCTCCAACCTGAAAAACGCTCTAAATACTCAAACTGAGCGATTTTTGCGTCAGAGCGATGAACCCCGCCCTAAATTGCGTCCAGGAAGTGCAAGAAATCTCCACGCCGGGGCAAGCGTCGCGCACAACCGTCGTTAGCGAGAACAACGTTGCCGCCGCGCCGCCCCGGATTTACGCAGCGCTCCGCAAATCCGATCTCGGCGCGGCGATAGACCTGCTTGTAAGTGGAAACCGCACTCGCGCCGCTTGCCCCGGCGTGAAGGGCATTTTCCGCAAAAACCGCTCAGTTTGAGTAATTACGCAGTCACTTCGCGCGTCCATCTCTCGCTTTGGCAAACCTCATCCTGATTTAGCATCACCAGCGTCCACAGCGCCAAATACGCCAGCGTCATGAACGCGCAGAGCAACACGGCAATCGCAAAAGGCCTGGGATATGCCTCGGGATGGACGAACTGATCGGCAACGCCAGCCGCGAGTGAGAAAGGATGGCGGATCACATCCCAACTGTTAAACCGCTCGAATCGGCCCAGCGAAATTCCAAAGCTCCCCAGCAGCAAAACCGCCGCCGCCATCCATCGGCCCCGGCGTGCATCGAAACGCTCGCGCACCACCTTCTGCATGCAATAAAGCGACAGCAGGCCAAGCATCAGCCCATTCCAGGCAAAGCCAATGGTGATGACCAGATCGCACCACCACGCGCCATCATGGCGAAAGCCCAGATGGACGAATTCGGTCAGCAGATACGGCGCATTGGGAAAAAACAGCAGCCACGCGATGCTCAGCCCAAGGAGCAATCGCCGATTGCTGCTGCCGCGTGCGTGAAGCACATAGATCGCCAGCGAAATCCAGAAGGGCACCCAGGCAAGGAATAAATCCCACACCAGGAACCGGTAAAGCAGATGGCCGACTGCAAGCCATCGCACCACCAGAAGCCCCAGCGACATCAGGGTCGACAAAACCAGAATAGCGACGGCCATCAGGCGATGGCGATAGGTTAAGACTGTCTCGATGGAGAGGGATTTCATGTGAGATCCTTGGAATAAAGGAATAATGTGGATACGGATTGCCAATAACTTTACACAGTAAAGTATATCGTCAAATTTGGATTTTGGAAAGCGAAAAAACTTCCGCGAAGTATCCGCAAGGCGGTCTAAATGACATTGCGCGATTAGGCGCGTCGAATCTTCGTAGGGTCCGCACCGTGGACCGCGTTTTTCCATCTCAAACGTAATGGTCCGCGGTGCGGGCTCTACACAAATCACGCACGGTCATTTAGTCGCCTTTTTGCGAACGCTTACGGTGGCGTCGGTTTTGGTCTCGCAGATTGCGATAGCGCCAGACAAATGAGCCGCGCACGGAGGGTACTCCCGGAGTAAGCGGTTTCGCCG
>DASRRM010000139.1:0-3880 GCA_035695715.1 Tepidisphaeraceae bacterium | reverse complement strand
GGGAGTACCCTGCGTGCGCGGCTCCTTTTGCGCAAATGAATAAAAAACCAAAAAAGAGAGAGGTTTCGTACGCGAAGGCGCGCATCAGTCGAACCACACCTCCGTGCTTCAGTGACTCCGTGGCTATTCTTCTTTTCTTTTATTGCGTGGCCACCGGCCGCCCCCTTCGGGCCTCCGCGTCAAAATCCCGTGATTGCCGCTCCCATTCAACGGGCGTCCAACGACTGACAACCGCCCGCTCCCCGGTTATAGTCCCTCCCCACATGGAGGTACTTTAATGAGCACGACCACAGCAACCCCCGCCAAAACCGCCCGGCCGGGCGGGTATGAGGTGCCGCGCGGGGGAGGCAAATGCGCGGTTTCCGGGCGCGCCATTGCCGCCGATGAGAAATACTTCGCCGCCGTGCGGGAAACGCCGCTGGGCATCGAACGCACCGATGTTTCCCCCGAATGCTGGGAAGGATTCGATAAGACCGGCATCCTGGCGTTCTGGCAAACCGTCATGCCGAAGGCCGGCGAGAAGAAAAAAGTTTTCGTCGATGATGAAGTGCTTTGTTCTCTTTTCGAGCGGCTGTCGGATGCCTCTGAGCCGTCCAAAATCAACTTTCGCTTCGTACTGGGTTTGATCCTGATGCGCAAGCGGCTGGTGATTTACGACACGACCCGCCATGATCCGCGCGGGGATGTATGGGTGGTTCGGCTCAAGGGCAAGACCGACCAGATGGACCTGGTCGACCCGAAGCTGGACGAACAGCAGATGGCTGAGGTCAGCCAGCAGTTGGGGCAGATATTAAATGAGGAAATTTAGAGCTCCAAACAAGATGGGCTTGAACGCCAAGACGCAAGGAACGCCAAGTTCAGAAAGAGAAGAAAATCCATCGTATTCCTGGCGGCTTTTCTTGGCGCCCTTAGCGTCTTGGCGTTCACTTTTCAGCTTTTGTTGGAAGATCTCAGAACCAACCAAACCTCCCGCCTGCTTAATCCTTCATGAAACCATTATTCCTCATTTCGATTTTCTCGATGCTGCTTGTTGGCGGGTGCTGCATGCCATGCCCGGGCCCCGCGCCCTACACCGGCCCAACTGAGTCGATGGTCAGGGTTGTGGCCGAGATCAACGCCAACAACTCAAAGCTGCCGACGCTGGCCGCCCATCATTTTTACGAAGCTGACGTGGTCGACGAGAAAAAACAAAACCATCATGTCAGCGGCGACGGCGTTCTGCTTTACATGACGCCCAACAGCATGCGCCTGACCGCCGACAACACCGTTGTCGGCACCGTTTTCGAAATCGGCAGCAATCCCAAATCGTATTGGCTGAAACTGGGCCCGCAGACCGGCGACACGATGTACTGGGGCAACTGGGCCGACTACGATGCCCTCGATCCGCAAAACGCGCAGATTCCCATCCGGCCCGACATGGTGCTGGACGTACTGGGAATCACCATGATCAACCCCAACTTCAATACGACCCCGGCGCCAACGATGCGATTCGATCCGTACGCCGACGCCTATGTTTTCGTCTGGAGCGGCAAAGCGCCGACCCAGTGGGTGGCGCTGCGCGAAGTGTGGTACGATCGAACGACGAAGTTGCCGAAGCTCATCCTGCTGTATGACATGAACGGCCGGGTGGCACTTCGGGCGGAATTCGCCGATCAGTCAAAGATCGTCAATGGCCGACCGACGTTCGACATCAAGAATTATCGCCAGGTTCCTTTGCCTGGCCTTTCCAAGGACCAATGGCCCTGGATGCCGGAGAACTATCATCTCTACTTTCCCGCCAGCGGCTCGAAGCTGACGTTCACAATCGAACGAGCCGCGTTGACGGAACCGGATCAAGACGTGGTTCGTCCGGAGCGGCGGAGCTTTCGAATGCCCAACCCCGCCGAGCCGGGCGTGAGCAAGGTTTATCAGATTGGCCAACCGGCCGGAAATTAACGTAAGAGAGCAATTTCGTGCAGAAGCAAGATTGTAGAAATGGCGCAGCAAGACGGCACCAGCCACGTTCGCACCGGCATCGGCGATTCTCCATACCCACGGAGAAAATCCCGGCCGAACGGCATTTCGCGGAGAATCATTTGAAAACTCTGGCCCGCCTCCCGCGATCCGTCCTGATTTTCGCATTCGCATTCGCCTTGATGGCGAGCATACCCGCACTTTCACGGGCGGCATCGAAGCCGGCGACGCAGCCCGCCGCCAAGGCGCCAACCACACAGCCGCAGTCGCTGCGGAAGAATCTCTTCGCCCACGGCAACGACGTTGGAAAGGACAAGGAGAAATATCTCTGGCTTGCCCATGTCGTTCCCAACCCCGCCGGGTCGGCTACGCCGGAGCAGACCCGCATCTTCTTCCGCACCGGCGGAAAAAACGAATGGCACGAACTGAGCCCGCTGCCCAATCGCGTCACGGCCCTGGGAAATCTCGGTGCACAGGCCGCGGTGGTGCTTGAGAGTGGGGAATGGATGCTGCTTGCAGATGAAGAGGGGGACGGCGGGTCATCGGGCGATCCATTGCCGGGCGGTGCGAAGATCGTCGCGATCACCAGCACCGTTGATACGCTCTGGGCCGTCGGCGTCGGCGTGCCGCTGCCGGGCAAGCTGCCGGCCACCACCGAAGCCGCCAGCGCCTCGACCCGGCCGGCCACTGCGCCCGCCACCACGACAGCCTCGATCGAGCCGGCCGATCGGCTCATGCTCTTCATGCGCAAGGCCAACGAATGGACGCCCGCAGGCGGTCCGCCCATTCCGAATGACGTTCCGCTCGATGCGCCGCTGTCGCTGGCGATCATCGACAGCACGCCTTACCTTGCCGTCGAGCGGGCAAATCACACGATTGATATCCTGCGGCAAACGCCGACGGGGTGGACGCATGGCGGCCACGCCGGTGCACCGGCCGAGGCCGGGGCATTCAAATTGATTTCCGGGCTCACGCCGCCGACGCTCTGGATTGCCGGACAAACCGCCGACGAGTTGATTGTGATGCCCGCGGGGGAATCGGCAAAGACGATCAACCTGAAGGAAACCGGCGCGCCGATCAATGAGCGAACGGCGGTTTACGCGGTGAACCTGATTCGCGAAATTGCCATGGTGGATGGCAAGCCGGTCGAAAATGATTACGACCCGCAAACTTATGCGATTGAGAAACCGGCGACCATCACGCTGCCCGGCGCGGCAAGTCCGCCGATGGCCGCGATCATGTTGAAAGTCGGGCTGTTTTTGGCGCTGCTGTTTGCCGTCTATGCGTCGGTGCGGCGGCGGGGCGAGCTTGCCGAAGCGGGTACGGAACTGCAAAAGTTGGTATTGGCCGATCTGCTTCGGCGGCTTGCCGCGGGGCTGATCGACGCGATTCCCTTCGCGGCCCCGATCGTATTCGTGCTGCAATCGATCCACTCCGGAAATTCCGCAGCGCTCGATCCCATCGCCGCAAACGCCAGCGGCGTGGAAACCGGCTGGCTTTTGGCCGGGGCAATGTTCGTCTACCTGCTGCACACCGCCGCCAGCGAAACTCTGACCACCCGCACGCTTGGCAAATGGCTGATGGGCCTCCGTGTGGTTCGCCTCGACGGCGGCACGCCCGACCCTGCCGCTTTGCTGATTCGCAATTTCCTGCGGGTGATGGACGTGGGATTGTTCGGCGTGCCGCTGGTGCTGATCATTTTTTCGCCGCTGCGCCAGCGAATTGGCGATTTCGCCGCCGGTACCGTTGTCGTGCGCGACCGCGTCAAGCCCGAAGGAAACCTGATCGAGCCGCGCAAGGTCGAAACCGCCGTGCCGACGGATGTTGAGCCTCCGGCGGCTGAAGGCTGAGATCGCACGGAGATTACTCTCAGTAAAAAGAGCCGCGCACGCAGGGTACTCCCGGAGCAAGCGGATATTAATCGTCC
>DASRRM010000138.1:0-10142 GCA_035695715.1 Tepidisphaeraceae bacterium | reverse complement strand
CAGTAAGCGGTTTCGCCGGCCCCGCTTACTCCGGGAGTACCCTTCGTGCGCGGCTCCTTAGATCCTTGCGTTCGACACGGACAAAATCATGCGGCGTGTATCGTGAGGATGACATCACCGGTTTCCGAACCGCTTGTAGTCGCGCAAGCCTATTTGATTTAGCTTCCTACTTCAGCTCCAACACCAACACCCAATCCGCATTTCCCTCCCCATCGGCGTTATTCCCCGGCGTAGCGAAGTCTTTCGCGCTTGTATTCGCCAATGGCGAACCTGCAATATCCTGAAACTTGCCATTGGCAGGGTCGTACCATCGCGCCGTCACCGGGGCGGCGAATTTGCTCATGTCCACGGATATCGTCCGCTTATCGGGAATGTAAACAATCGCCAGTTTTCCGTCCGGCGTAAGGCCGGCCGAGGCGTAGCTGAAATCGCCGAACTTGCCCCAGCCGGCGGTGACCAATGTGTGATCCTGGTCGGGGACCAGGTCATACCAGGCCCGCGGCTCGAACAGGGCGGTGACATATGCCATCTGCACCGCGCCCGGCGTGTCGAGTTTTTCCTTCCAGCCGGCGAGGAAGGGCCAGGTGTATTTGTTGCCGTACATCTGGCCGGTGGTTCCGGAAAGATCGGAGGTGTATTCCTCCCAGCGGAGTTGCCTTGGCGTGCCCAGCTGCGCGCCGCCGAGGTGCTCGAATTCATAGCTCGATTCGACCATAAACGTCGGCACCCGGCGGTCGGTCTTGCGGTTGTAATCGCGGAAGATCGGCACATAAACCGGCCCATAGCTGTATGCGCCGCTGAGGCCAAGAAGCGCCTTCCATCGCTCATCGTCGAGCGACGTATGGCCGCCGTCGTGGTCGGAATTCTCGATGGTGTGGAGATGGCGTTTGTCGAATTCCTCGATGCCCAGCGCGACCGCCATGACGAATTTGTCATTGGCCGGCGTGTAGTCGTAATAATCGTTGCCGTGAAACCACAAGATGTTGTCAAACGAGGCGTAGCGCTTGGCGAGCCAGTGCCCATATTCGCGGCACTTGTCGACGCCATTGGCCTGCATCGGTTTGAGGAAGCTGCCGGTTTCGGCCGGGTCGAGCATGATCATGATTCCATGCTTCGCCGCGATGCGGGTGATGCGATCGCAGCGGGCGAAGTAGTCTTCCCGCGGCTCGGAAAAATCAAACCCATTTTTAAAGGGACGCAGGCCGTCGGTGGTGCTGCCATCATCCCGGCCGCCGGTGTATTTTGCGCAAATCAGGTTGATCCACGCGGTGTTGAACCCATGCGACTGGCGATTGGCGAAGAAAAGCTCGGCGTCCTTCTCCGAAACATTCACCATCATCGCCTGCGGCGATTCCCCGGCAATCAGGAACGGCGTGCCTTTCTGATCGACCAAATATCTGCCGGTCGGGCCGATCTTGAGCGGAAACGCCGGAGCGTCGTGGGCGAGTGCGGCGGTGGACAGGAACAAAGTTGCGATGAGAAGCGGGATGATGCCGGTAGCGTTTGGCGGATTGGCCATGGCAATGTTTCCTTTGGATTGTGGGGACCGATTGCCACAATATCACGAAATGGCCGCGATATGGTGCGTCTATGCGATGAATCCAATGCCTTGGAGCATGGCGCAAACAAAACCTGCACCGGACATCCGGTGCGGGTTTCACATTCATGTCACGATCAAGCGTTCAAAACCGCTCAGTTTGAGTATATATCTTCAGATCCCCGCCGCCTTCTTTAGCGCTGCGGCTTTGTCCGTCTTTTCCCACGAGAACCCGCCGTCGGCGCCGACCAACCGGCCGAAGTGGCCGTGACGGGCGGTTTGCTTGTAAATCGGCTTGAGCAAATCCAGGTGCTTGATGATGCCACGTGGCGTCAGGGGGAAATGCTCGATCACCAACTCGGCAATCTGGTCTTCGGGAATAACCGCCGTGTTTTCCGTGCTCACCGTCACGCTCACCGGATTGGCAACGCCAATCGCATAGGCCAGCTGCACCTCGGCGTTGCGCGCCAGCCCGGCGGCGACGATGTTCTTGGCGATATATCGGCCCATGTAGCAGGCGCTGCGGTCGACCTTCGACGGGTCCTTGCCGCTGAATGCGCCGCCCCCGTGTGCGCCGCGGCCGCCATAGCTGTCGACGATGATTTTGCGGCCGGTAAGGCCGGTGTCGCCGTGCGGACCGCCAACGACGAATTTTCCCGTCGGGTTGATGTGGAAAATAATGTCATCGTTCCACAGCTTCTTCGGAATCGTCGGGCGGATCACCTGCTCGATGATCTCGCGCTTGGCCTTTTCACTGATGACATCCTTCTTCTTATCGAGCACCGATTCATCGTGCTGCGTGGAAACGACCACGGTATGAACGCGCGTTGGGCGCTCATCGACATATTCAATCGTCACCTGGCTTTTGCCATCGGGGCGCAGCCAGCGGAGCTTATTCTTCTGGCGCACCTCGGCCAATTTTTCCACGATGCGATGGGCGAGGTGAATCGGCAGCGGCATCAGCGTGTCGGTTTCCACGCAGGCGTAGCCGAACATCAGGCCCTGGTCGCCGGCCCCTTGTTCCCTGTCGTTGTCCTCGGCTTTGTTGACGCCGCGGGCAATGTCGGGGCTTTGGCTGTGCAGGGCGGAAAGCACGCCGCAGGAATCGAAGTCAAATCCGATGTCGGGATGGGTGTAGCCGATTTCCTTGATGGTGTCGCGGGCGATTTGGGCGGCATCGACGTAGGCGGTGGTGGTGATTTCCCCGGCCAGCACGACCTGCCCGGTGGTGACCAAAGTTTCGCATGCCACCCGCGCTTTGGGGTCCTGCGCCAGGATGGCATCGAGCACGGCATCGCTGATCTGGTCGGCCACTTTATCGGGATGGCCCATGGTGACGGATTCGCTGGTAAACAAGTGATGGCTGCGGCGGAATTCGGGGGTCACAATCGCTCCTTCAATGGAATGCGGTTTGGGGTGCAAAATGACGGACGCGATGCGATACGCGCAGCGCATACCGGAAAAGCAAGGTGCAGAAATCTACAGGAGACCCCGGCATCGGGCAAGCGGTCCGACGCGCGAATTGCAGGCCAAAGGCAGCAGTGCGCGTTTGCATTGCCCGGCGGCTCAGGAAGTTCGCAAAGGGGGCGTTGCCGATTTGCACGCCTGATTTGCCCCTCCATCACTTCAAAAAATCCAGCCCATACAGGCGAATCATGCGCTGCCGGGCGGCTTGCACGAATGATATTCCTTTGTCGCCATCGGGACCGCCTTTTTTGAAGTGTACAGAGTCGATCAACTGGTTGGCGGGGATATCACTGATGATCGGCCCATCATAAATATGATTCGGATCGACGAACAAAATATGATTTTTCTCAGTGGAGACAGGGCAGGGAAGCACATGCAGGCGAATGCCGCGCGCGGTGCAGTCGCCCCTGAGCTTTGCCACATAGTATTGCGACACCGGCGACAGCACGACCGGGGCCTTGCCCGCGGGCACGGCCGGTATGTGCGGATCGGGCGGCGCCATCAGCCCACTCAGTTGCGTCAACAGCCGTTCCGGATCGGGCGGCACGGGAGCGGTTTCACCGGCGGCGGTTTCGACTGTCGCCGACCCCGGCTCCAGTGAAAACGCCGGCCGCGACAGGCTGTTGGCCGCCATGATGTTCGGCCAGAGCCATCGCCCGGCATGGGCAAACGACAACTCGATATCGCGCTTCATCTTCCATACTTCGATCACCTGGGCGGCGGCGTGAAAATGGCCGCAGAAATAATCATGCGTGAAATCGCGCGGCATGTTGTTCATGAAAGCCGCGGGCAAATAGAACAGGTAAACATCCGTGATATGGGGACACTGCTTGAATGCCCCTTCGGCCAGATAGCATTGCCCGGCCATCGTGATGGCCTGGTTGGTGGTGAGAAAGCGCACCTGCGGTCCCGGCTCGCTGCCCTGCTTGAATAATTGCCGGGCGACGCTGTCGCCGAGGACGATAACGCGCACACTGTCCCTTTTCTTCTCGGTATGCTCGATCGCCAACTGCACTTCGCCGCCAAGCCCGCCGCGATGATCGATCCAGCGCAGATATTTTCCGAGGATGCCATTGAGCGCAAGACTTAGCCCGAGGAAGCCGGCGAGAAAGCACGTCGATGTGGCGAGGAATTTCCTGAATTCCGCGCGCTGCGACTGCGCCGCCGGGCGCGCGGGCGGCGCCGGTGGGTTCAACGAATCAGAAACTGACGGCATACGTGTCATTTCAAACGACCTAAAACTGGAAATAGATAAACGACCGCGCGCCCAGTGCGCCGATCCAGAGGATGAGCAGGCCCATGCTGTAATATGCCGCCCAGCGAACCCAAATCGGCTTGTTGTTGAGCGCGCGAATATCGCCGTGGGCGAGCAACCATTCCGCCAGCAGCAAAAACACGATCAGCGCGGCGGCGATGATTAAGGTGACGATGGTAAAGGCAGGAGAATTCAGATCGCCCACGGTAAACGCCGCCGATTCCCAGAAATGCCGACCGGCAATTCGCCGGATAATCGTCCCTGCATCAGCCAACGTGGGAGCGCGGAAGAAGATCCACGCGAACGCGACGAGATTGAAGGTGACCAGGACGCGAAATGCCTTGAGCAGCACGGCTGAAAATGCATTGCCGGCGCTTGTCGCGCCAAGATCCGGCTTGCGTCGCAAGCGCGAGATCAATCGCGCGGCGATTAGATAAAATCCATGCAACGCGCCCCACGCCGCAAAACTCCAACTCGCCCCATGCCACATACCGCTGATCAGAAAAACCACCATCACGTTGAAGCACCAGCGCGGCAGCGTCACCCGGCTGCCCCCCAGCGGAATGTACAGGTAATCGCGAAACCAGGTGGACAGCGAAATATGCCAGCGCCGCCAGAATTCAGCGACTGATTGCGATGCATAAGGCCGGTCGAAATTGGTCATCAGGCGGAATCCCAGCACGCGGGCGGCGCCGATCGCCATGTCGCTATATCCTGAGAAATCGCAGTAAATCTGAATCGCGAAAAACCATGTCGCCAAAATCAGATATGCGCCGCCGACGTGGGAGGGTTGGGCATAAATCGCATCCACGATCGCCGACAGCCGGTCGGCAATCACCACCTTTTTAAACCCGCCCCACAGCATCTGCTTCAATCCATCAAACACCCTCTCGGCGTCGAACGGATGGTATTCGCGGAACTGATGCAATAGATGTTGTGGCCTTTCGATCGGCCCGGCCACCAACTGCGGATAAAACATCACGTAAAGCGAATAAATCCCCAAATGCCGCTCGGCTTTCTGATTGCCGCGATAAACCTCGATCGTATACGCCATCGACTGGAAGGTGTGAAACGAAAGTCCGATCGGCAGGATCATGCCCAGGTTTTTGATGGGGTAATGCCAGTGCAGAAACTCGGCGAGGGCGCGAATGTTGCTGTTGGCGAAGTTGAAATACTTGAAAACCGCCAGCAGGCCGATGTTGGCCACGAGGCTGAGGATCAGAAATGCCCGCCGATATTCGCCGCTCGAGCGTTCGATCAACAACCCTGCGATGTAATCGATCAGAATGACGGCCAGCAGGATCAGCAGGTAGCCGGGGATGAATGCCGCATAAAAAACACAACTGCACGCCAGCAGATGCACCCATCGAACCTGCCGCGGGAGCAGAAAATAGATCGCCGTGGTAAGCGGGAAGAATAGAAGAAACGAAAGCGAGTTAAAAAGCATGCCGGTCCGGCGAAACGTCCAATTGCCTGCGTAACAACGAGAGACGGCGTGTTATACAAAAAACAAAGCAGGTTGCCTCAACGCGATGAGGATTGCTCATTCTGATCAGCTTGAATTGCCAAACTTCCCCTAGACGGTTGCCAGAAAATCGTGCAGCAGATCGGACACATCATAGAATCCCTCCAAAACCGCAAGCGCCGGTTTTCCCTGCGTGGGAACATCCTTTGCCGCCCCGGCCATCTTCTCATGCAGGCGGGCGGCATCGTCGAACCTGGCTTCTGAATACGCCAGGCATCCCTTGATCCACTCGCGTGCCGAGCGACCGGTGTCGCTCAGTTGATCGTAAAAGTCGTAAGGCGGGCGGTCCATGTCGCTGTCGCTCATCAGAAATTGATACCACATCACGCCGAGGGCAAAGACGTCATTTTTCGCCTCCCGCGTTTCCCTGTCCAGGGCATCGCGCTTGGAATCGGGAGGAAGATAAACCGGATCGGCCGACTGGCCCGGCAGGCGCGACAGCCAGAAATCTGCCAGCTTCACCTGAACATTCACCGCCGTCCGCCCCGGCTCAAACGGAACTGTCAACAGAATTCGCGACGGGCAGATCAGACGATGGAAAATCTTCGCGGCATGCGCCTTGGCCAGTGCGCCGATCACGGCGGCCATCACGTCATCCTTGTTCAGCTTCACACGCTGATCTTCGTCCTTCGCCAGCCACTGCTTCAAGGTCCCGCCGCGAATGTATTCGGTGGTGATAAACGGGATGTCGCCGTCAGCGCCCATGTGAGTGTGGAGGATGCCATCGATGTGCGAGAGGGGGGCGAGTTCCTGTTGCATGGAGGCCAGGTCGGGCCGGGGATTTTGCGGATCGGACCGGGTGAGGAAATGGACGATCCGCCGATCCTGCGGGGCGACGTCGCTCTCGGGCCTGGCGGGTTCGACGGTGCTGGCCAGCCAGGCCTCGCCGTAGCTGGCGAGTTTCAGAAGCCGCTTGAGGGTCAGGCGTTCCTTGCCGCTGTGAAAGACGCGCCCGGCACGATAGAGGGGCTTGGAACGGCGCAGGTATTGCAAAACGGCGGCGGCGTGCAGGTCGAGCGTCTCGCGCTCCTGGGTGCCAATCGACGGCGGGAAGAGCAAATAGCTGAATGCCGACAGCGGCCTGGCGGCGCGGGCCATGATTCCATCGAGCTGCTGCAACTCGCGATTGCCGACGAGGTCGGCCAATGCCCGTTCGAGCGCGGCTTGTTTTTTTTCGTCGTTCAGAAGATCGCCGCTCATTTTCCCGCCGGTGTCGTCGCGCCATTGGCACATCCATTCGTGGACGGCTTTTTCGTCAGTGATCCCGAAGGCGCGAAGCTTGTTGCGGATAAGGCGGATGGTGCGATTTTTGAGGACTCGCCAGATCCAGAAGACGACGGTCGCCGCCGCCGTGGTGGTGGCGGCGGCGGTCCTTGCGACGGAACTGACTTGAAACGAAAGCGCCATGAATCATTCCTGGGAAAAACGTGGCTCAGACTTTAGCCGACGCGGCATCGCGGGCAAAGGGAAAATTGTCATTTGTCATTTGTCATTTGTCAGTTGTCAGTTGTGATTCTTCATTTCTTCATTCTTCATTCGGCCTATTCCCGCACCTCCACTCCTCCCCTACAATCACCCCTCCCATGGCTCACGACACCTATGAATCCCCCCTGGTTACGCGAAACGCCAGTCCCGAGATGCTTCGCTTGTTTTCTCCACAATATAAGTTCGGCTTGTGGCGGCGGCTTTGGCTGGAACTGGCCCGGGCGCAGCGGAAACTGGGCCTGAAGGACCACAAAGGGGCGGAGCGAATCAGTGCTGATGCCCTGACGCAAATGCAATCGGCGCTTGACACGATCAATTTCAAGCGGGCGGCTGCCCTGGAAAAGCGCGTCCGCCATGATGTGATGGCCCACATGCGCACCTTCGAGGAGGCAGCACCGGCCGCCAAGGGAATCATCCATGTTGGCGCAACCAGCCAATATGTGGTTGACAATGCCGACCTGATCATCATGCGCGAGGCGATGAAACTGGTGGCCGAGCGGCTGGCGGCGGCGATCGATGCGCTGGGTACATTTGCCGTGACGTGGAAGGGCCTGCCGACGCTGGGCTATACGCATTTTCAGCCGGCACAGCTTACGACTGTGGGAAAGCGCGCTACGCTTTGGGCGCAGGATTTGGCGCTTGACCTGGAAGAGATCGAATATCGCATCGCCAACCTCCGCTTTCGCGGCGTGAAAGGCACCACCGGCACGCAGGCTTCATTCCTGGGCATTTTCAACGGCGATCACGCGAAGGTCGAAAAACTCGACCGCATGATTACGACAAAATTTGGATTTGCCGAATCGTTCGCCGTCACCGGGCAAACCTATCCGCGCAAGGTGGACGCGGCCATCGTTTCGACGCTCGGCGGGGTGGCTGCCAGCGTGCACAAATTCTGCAACGACATTCGCCTGCTGGCGGGAATGAAGCAGATCGACGAGCCGTTCGAGAAGGAGCAGGTGGGAAGCAGCGCGATGGCGTACAAGCGAAATCCGATGCGCTGCGAGCGGGCGACTGGGTTGGCGCGATTTGTCATCAGCCTGGTGAGTTCGCCGTTGCAAACCGCGGCCGAGCAGTGGTTCGAGCGCACGCTGGATGATTCGTCCAACAAGCGGCTGACGGTTCCCGAGCCGTTCCTGGCGATCGATGGATGTTTGCAGATTGTGATCGACGTGGCCCGCGGGCTGGAAGTTTACCCGCACACGATCGACGCGGCGGTGAAGTCGGAACTGCCGTTCATGGCGACTGAGGAAATCATGCTCGCCGGTGGCGATCGCCAGGAACTGCACGAGCGGATTCGCAAACAATCGCAGGAAGCATCAAAGCAGGTGAAGATGGAAGGGAAGCCCAATAATCTGATAGCGCGTCTTCAGGCGGACCCGGCATTTTCGCATGTGCGTTTCGATCAGGTTTTGGATGCGCGGCGATTCATTGGCCGGGCGCCGGAGCAGACCGAGGAGTTTGTTTCCAAGGTGGTTGATCCGATTCGCAAGCGGTACGCCGGGGCGATCCGGCAACGGGTCAATTTAAAGGTATAAACGGATGTGAATGAAAATGAGAAGATGGGCAACTTGAAACGTTTGGCCCGCGTCTCTTGTAAAGCATTGCGTAGAATAAGCTTATAATGATCGGCGTGCGGCCGATGGCAATCGAGTTCTGCGATATTCTTAACCGGACTCAAATTTTGTTTATCTGGCAATTTAACGGTTGCAATAGATAGTCGGCATGATTAGATTGGCGGCGTGTATCCGAGGGATCGCAAAGAATTTACGAGCATGAATTTGATGCGGTTCAGCCGATTCGCAAATGATAGAAGTTTTTCTTGACACTGCGGAAAAATCTAGATAGTTTGCCTGATGCTGTATTCAAATCTTTGGTCGGCGTAAGGGAAAAAATTTAGAATTGCCTATCCTGGGTATGCAGGATAGGGGAGAAGTAACAATGCAAAGCAGCCGGCAATTAATGGAGGGTCTGATGAAAATGCGCAGGAAATCGTCCACACTCGTCGTGGCAGCCGCGGCGGCAGCGTTGATCGGTGCATTCGGAATGAATGCATCCAGCGCCAACGCCCAATCAGGCCCAGTGTTTGACTGGAGCGTGACGGGTGCCGGCAATCCAAATACGCCGGGCGGCAGCACGACGGCGGCCGGATATACGCCCGCCCCGTTCCTGACGGATGCGTCGGCGATGGATGTGCGTAACTATCTCGCCTCGCAGCCCGCCGGATCGGTTTTGGCCGTCAAGGTCAACGGCCCGATCAGTGCGTCGACTGCCAACATCGTCTTCGGCACCGCAATGGCCGGAGGCATGGCCCCGCCGTCTTACAAGATCAGCTATGTGTTTGCCGACTTCGAAAGCACGTCAAGCAGCGCAGATATTACCGAAACGCAACAGTTGATCGCCCAGATCCGCGGCGCGGGATCAACTTCCGCCAGCGCATATATTGGCGAGTTCAATCTTTCTCCAACGCCTTCGGATTCCACCCGCCCGCCCGGCGCGCCTGCGGCGACAAGCCCGGCTCCGAATGGGAATACCGCCTCAAGCTTCCAATCGGTCTTCGGATCTCACGATTACAATACGGCCGGCGCGAACATGGCCAATGAGTCGGCCTATCCGGGCAGCGGCGACTTCCTGGATAAGGCCCAGGCAGGTTCGCCCGATATTCGCTCGGCCCTGTTTATCCTGCCCATCGACCGCGTGACCTACGCTTCGGTTTCTGGATCGGGTAATAACTATGGCACCAGCGCCGGCGTCTTCGGCGGCCCGGTCATTACTCCCAATGGCTACCAGAATATTCCCTGGGTGGCGCGCTTCAACAACTGGGGCAACAACGCCCTGAATAACGTGCCGGGTTACAACGGGTACAAGTTTGCCTT
>DASRRM010000137.1:0-18923 GCA_035695715.1 Tepidisphaeraceae bacterium | reverse complement strand
TCAATGGCCGGCCGCGGTATCCCTCCACAAATTCGGCCGAAAGTGAGGCGAAAACGTGAAAATCGGACCCGTCCCGCTTTGTCCGTCCGTCCCGCTTTGTCCATCCAGGGTGGCATCACTGTACGGGGTTATTGCGCTCGCCGCCTTGGCTTTTTCCGTTTCGGCGTACGCTTCGGACCGGCCGGAGGCGCGCGCGGAGCCGGTCCCGGTGGCGCGGGTACGTGGTGGCACAACGGCGGTTCGGTTCAGTCCTGACGGCTCGCTCCTCTTACTGGTCGCCGGCAATGAAGCGAGGGTTTTGAATGCCGCCACGTTTATGGCGGTCATCGAGCCGATCAGGAACGCGGCGGAAATCCAAGTGGCTGAGTTTTCGGCTGATGGGAAAGATGTGTTCACCGCCAGCAGCGCAGAAGCGCGACTTTGGGATAGCCGCACCGGCCAATCTCGGGGAAAAGTTTACAAAACCGATCGAGCGTCGCTGCTGCCGGCGGCAATCAGCCCTGACTGCTCCCGGCTGGCCATTACTGTGGTGTTGCCGCCTGATCCACTGGCTCATCGGAATTGGGGCATACAGGTTTTCGATGCGGCAAGTGGGAAGCTCGAGGCGACGTTGCCTCATACGCTCGGCCTGGAATACGTTGCATTCGCCTCGGACAATGTCCGCGTTCTGACGGTGCAACAGACCGGGAGCAATGAGCGAACTTTCCATGTTTGGGATTCGAACTCGGGCAAGGAAACCATACGCCCGATAGTTTCGGGTTACCAATATGCCTTTAGCCCGGCATCGGGTTTGATCCCCGGCGGGTTTTCTGCAGATGGCAAACGGCTGGTCGTTGCGGATTCTGCCTGGTTTACGATCTACGATGCCCAGACCGGAAGAGCCTTGGTGGACAACAAGCCTCGCCAGATTGATCCGCTAGCCGACCAGGGTTTGTTCTCGGCAGAGTTTACCGCCGAGGGGAAACGCGTCTACTCGCCGAGGCAGGATGGCTCGCTTTGGGATGCTGACACCGGCAAGCCGTCAGGCCGAGCCATTAAAGACCATGTTTTCGCACGCACCATCAGCGCTGATGGCAGATTCCTTCTCGGCGGCTTTGAAAATATCGACGCCGAGCGCCATAGCAGGGAACGGGGCGCTGCAATATGGGATCTTGTCAGCGGCCAGCGCGTCCAGACATTTATGGCCAGTGAAGTCGCGGCGGTTGCCTTCAGCCCTGATGAGAATCGCGTGGCAATCGCAGATGCAACGAGCGGGGAAACGCTGGTTTGGGAGGTCAAGTCTTTGAGGGGAAGGAACTAAACGAGCGCTTTCCTACTGTTGAATACGGCAACCAATGGGGAAGAAAAACCGGACGAGTTCGAATTTCCCCAATGGGCGGGCGCCCGTGTCTGTTTGACGTTCACCGAAATGTCCAACCAATACATCTACCGCCGTTCCCATCACGAATGCGGCGGCAGCACGGCCGCCGTCGGAATTTTCCCCGGGATCTTCGCGTTTCCCTTCTTGGGCGTCGCATCCGGAAGTTGGACCTTGTTCAACTTCTCCAGCGTGGACTTCATCTTTGACTTCCAACGGTCCAGCAATCCCGTGGGCTGGCGGATATCGGTTGGCGTTGAGGCGATAGACGGCGGACGCGCCGGAGCGGCGGAGGCGGGGGTGGCGGCGAGGGCGAGGGCGGCCGCGGCGGCGGCGGTGGCTGCGGCGATGCGCGTGCGATTGGGGGATGTGGGCGACGGCGCTGCAGGATGCGCGGAAGTTGTTGGCGGAATTTGGGCGGCGGGGCCGTAGCGGGCTTTGCGGATTTTCAGGGAGTTCTTCTCGTGAATCCGGTAGACCACGTTGCGCTTGTCGTCGCGCCAGAATTTTCCGCCGGCGTTGTGAATCCGGTACCAGAGGTTGTAATCGTCGGCGCCAAGGCCGACGGCTCGCTCCTGATAGCTGCCGGCCTTGCGGCAGATTTCCGTCCGCATCAGCACCGACGAATGCGGCAGCATGTTGTCATCGCTGTTGCCGGTGAACATCGTCTCCAGCGGCTTGTGCGGCCACTTTCGCTCGCTGAATTCTTTGTTTTCCAGCGTCATCAGCAGGCAGCCATACACGTCCAGCTTCTTTTCATCCATCGCGGCGACGGCGCGCTCGAGATAATCCGGCAAAAGCTGATCATCGTAATCGAGCGGCTTGTAAAACTCCGTGTCGCACATCGCCACCGCCTGGCGGTGCAGGGCCGAGCAATGCGTGATGTCCGGCTCAAGCCCGGTGCAAAGCAGCGGCAGATGATATCGGCGCGAAAGCATTTCGCCGTATTCCCATGGGCCGTCGACGAGAAGGACGGTTTTGAATCGCCGATAAGTTTGCAGCGCCAAGCTGCTGATCGCTTCATCGAGCGAGGAGATTTCCATGCCCTTGTGAATGCGCACGGCCACCGTCACCCGCGGAGCGACGCCCTGCAGGCTGGTGTGCGTAAGCTGCGCCAGGGCCGGGCCGAACACTTCGCGATAGTTGGCCGCCAGCGACAGATCGCGCACCGATTGCAGGCAGGCCAGTGAATCAATGTCGACGGCTTTGAGGATTCCATCGAGACTTGCGCGGGCGAGGCGTTTGGGGTCTTCGTCCCAGTCGATCAGGCGGCCGTTGATTCCCTCGGCGATGTAGTCGGCTATGCCGCACGTGCGCGTGACGACGGCGGGAATGCCGCAGCTAAGCGCCTCGGCGGCCGTCAGAAGAAAGCCCTCCTTGCGGCTGTTGCCGAGCAACACATGGCAGCCTTGGAGGCGATGGCGATAGGCAAATGGATCGAAATCCAGCGGGCGAAGGTCGAGGCGGTCGATCACGCCGAGGTCTGTAGCCAGCTTCAGCATCTTTTCCATCGCCTGCGCCTGCACCCGGCGGGTGTGTTCCAGACCGGCCGTCTCTGCGCCGGTCCAGGCGCGAATGACAATGCGCGGATCGAGCGCCAGCAGATAAGGCAGCGACATCAGCCCCTTGCTCTCCAGCGGGCGGCCCATCCAGCCAACCACGATGCGATTGGCAGTCTTCTCGCCCCGCGCAATGGAGTACTCCGTGACCGGCGGCGGAAGCAATCCCGCCAGCCGATGCCCGCCTTGCGACATCCAGTCGGCATAGCGGTTGACCACCTGCTGCGAAACCGCCGCCACCGTCAGCCCGCGAAGATGGCCATAGGTTCGGCTGATATATCGCCAGCCCTCATCATCCCAGGAATGCAAAATGAGCGAGGTGGGACGCTGGGGCAGGCCTTCGAGGTTCCCATAACTCAGCACCCAGCAGGAAGGATCGGCCGGGGCCTCGTTGGTGATCTTGCCGACGGTGAAGCCATGCCGGTCGATGGCGGCTTGAAGCAGCGGCATATCCGCCGACTGGCAGTAGAGCGTTGTCCGCTCGCGCACCCATTGTGGGAGGGCCGCGATCATGCGGAGGATGGCGGTTTGCGCGCCGCCAAGGGCCATATTATGGCTCACGATGCAGGGCGCCACAGGCGGAACGAGGCCGGTACGGGTCATGGGTAGGTTCCTGAAAGCAGAGTTGTCGTGATTTCGAGCCGCGGATAAGGCGCAGCGCACGGCCACGAAAGTATTACTTACAGTACGGTCGCAAGTTGAGGTGGGTTTCTTATCCGGGATTTCTATTCGAGCGATGGGGCCGAAACATTACGCCTCCCTCGGCACTCTCACACACCCGCCGCATGATGTTGTCCGTTTCGCACCCAGGGTGGAAGGAGCCGCGCACGAAGGGTAGTCCGCAGTAAGCGGTTTCGGTACCCGCTTACTACGGGAGTACCCTTCGTGCGCGGCTCCTTCGTCTCCGGATTACGCCTCTAAAAAAAGCGGGCGGAAATCTTTCGATTTCCGCCCGGCTTATCTTTCATTTCACCTGCGCGCCCCTACTCGCTCAGATTTGCGCCCCGGCCAGTTCCAACTTCAGAAGCAACACCGCGCCCGAAAGCTGCGGGTCGCTGGAAAGCAGGTCTTTCTTCGGCTTCTTATCCAGCTTCTCCTCGCCTTTTTCCGCCGGCTTTTCCAGCTTGGGGGTCTCGCCCTTGGCCGGCTCGTTGGCGGCGCGAAGGATATCCAGAGCCTGCCTTGCGTCAATCGCGCCGCGCATTTGTTCCGGGGTCATTTCAACCGTCACATCCGGCTCAACGCCCCATTCCTTGCTGTTTTCCTCGCGGTGAATGCAGCGGCCGCTGGGGAGATAGTAGTGGCTTGTCGTCAGCTTCAAGTAGGCACTGCGGTCGGCCAGGGGGAAGAGCATCTGCACGCTTCCCTTGCCGAAGGTGCGCTCGCCGACAATCAGGCCGCGCTTCTGGTCCTTGAGCGCGCCCGAGACGATTTCGCTGGCGCTGGCGGAATATTGGTTCACCAGCACCACCAGCGGAAGATTGCAGTCGCTATCCTGCGGCTTGGCGACGGCGACGGTCGGCGGGTTGCCGGTGTCGCGGTCGGGGTGGGTCGAGACAATCACGCCTTCCTTCAGGAATTTGTCGGCGATCTCAGTGGCCGAGCTCAAAAGGCCGCCGGGGTTGTAGCGAAGGTCGAAGATAATACCCTTGCCGCCGGCTTCCTTGATCTGGTCAATCGCCTTGTCCAGTTCCTTGGGCGAATCCTTGGTGAAATTGGTCAGGCGGATGTAGGCGATTTTGCTCTCGGGGTCGACCATGTAATCCCAACCGCCGCCCGGCTTATGCAGATAGCCCTTGATGCTGGCAACCTTGATCGTCTCGCGCTTGATGTCGTAATCCTTGGTCGTGCCGTCGGGGCTCCTCACCGTCAACTTCACCATCGTGCCGGGAGGGCCGGTGATGGTGCGGACGGCCTGGTTCAGGCTGATGCCCTTGGCGCTCTTGTTATTGATCTTGGTGACCACATCGCCAGCCTTAATGCCGGCCTTGTACGCAGGCGTGTCTTCCAGCGGGCTGACAACCTTCAGGCTGCCATCTTCGCCGGATTCGATCTGGATGCCCACCCCGCTGAATTCGCCTTCGGTGACTTTCTTGAATTCCTCGACATCGCTGGGCCAGATCATGTTGGTGAACGGGTCGCACACGGCAAACGCGCCGTCGGCAAATTCGCTGACCAAAACTTCCTCGGGAATCTTCACCGTCTTATCGTTGATTGTCTTCAGGTCGGTCAGCGTTCGGCGGAGGGTCACGCGCTGGCTGTTGTCATCATCGGCTTTGCCATTGGCGGCGACAGCGTCATCGAGCGCCTGGATGAAGGCGGCTTTCTTGACAGGGTCGGCCAGGCCGGGAAATGCTTTTTCCAAGCCGCTGGTGCTGACGACGGCTTGCACGCCATTCAGCCCGCCAAGGGCCAGTTGCTTGAAGGTGACTTCGCGATAGTAGTTTTGTTTGGCGTCGACCAAGGCATCCCAGAGCATATCGAGGCGGATGCCGCGAAGGGTTTCGCGCCAGTCGACTTTGAAGCTGTCGCCTTCCTTGTCCTTGTCGGCGACCGGCTGGGTTGTGGGGTGCTCAGCGGCCGCCGACGGCTGGGTGGCCGGTTGCGTCGTGGCGGCGGCCTTCAAAATCGCCTCCACTTCCTCGCGCTCCTTGGAGTCGCCGTCCTGCATCGACTTGAGAACATCAGGCGTGTAGAGCGCCAGCAGCCGAACGCGGCGGGTGGCCTGCTTGAGGTCGTCCTTCCAAATCGGGAGGGCCGGCTCAACGATGGTCAGATCTGAATAAATTCGCAACGATTTGATCCACTGCTCGTGGCGGTCGTAGCTCGCGGCACGCTCGATGGAATCCTTGATGAGCTGGTCGACGCCCGGCTCGCTGCGAAACGCGGCTTTGTCGCCCGACAGCAGCCAGGCCCGCGATGCCGCGTCGATGGCGTAATCGGGATGGCCTTTGTTGATCAGCAATTCGACATTGCCGAGCGACTTTTTGTATTGCTCGTGGCGTTCGGTGGCGAATTCCTGGCGCTGATTTTCGAAGTGGCTGGTCCAGCCCGCCATGCGCTGCACGGAAGGGTCGTGGGAAAGCGCGGCGGCCTGGCCGAGCAGTTCGTTGCTGCGGTCGAACTGGCCGCTTCGCAGCGCTTTGAAAGCCTCGTTTTTGAGTTGCTCGACGGAGGCGACTTGCTGCTCGCTTGCGCCGCGAGTGGGAGCGGGTCTGATAAGGACCATTGCGCCGATGAGCGCCAGTGCGACGACCAATATCCCGGCGCGCGAAACACGATTCATGGGATGATCCTTTGACAAATTCTGTCAGCTTCAAAAAAACGTCGGCAGGCGGCGATGACAAAAGAATATAACCGCCGATAGCGGCGGTCAAACCAACCGCGGGCTCCAATGCAACATTTATCCCATTGAGACGCTTGGCGACCGGCGGAGTTCTAATTCGCCTCTATTCTATCGCCCCTTTATCCAACATACCCAACGGCACGTGGGCAAAAACCTGTATTTCCTCTATACCCGGCATTTGCAGCCCATGTTGTCGCGACGGCGGCTTCTGTTGTAGCATCGGGACGATGCAAACGATCGTCTCGCAACTGGAAACCGCCTTCCGCAACGCCATCGCCGCGGCCTTTGGCCTCGATGCCGACCCCCTGCTGACCGTCGCCCAAAACGAGAAGTTCGGCGATTATCAGTCCAACGCCGCCATGGGCCTGGCGAAGGTCTTGGTCGAAAAAACCGGCCAGAAACCCAATCCCCGCGCCGTCGCCGAGCAAATCAAGGCCAAGCTCGAGCTTGGCGAAATGGCCGACAAGGACGGAATCAGCATCGCCGGGCCGGGGTTTATCAATGTGCGCCTGTCGCCGCTCTGGCTGGCTCTGCAACTGCGTGACATAGCGAAGGACGAACGGCTGGGGATCGAGCTAACAAAGAATCCGCAAACGGTCGTGGTTGATTATTCCGGGCCGAATATCGCCAAGCAGATGCACGTGGGGCATTTAAGGAGCACGATTATCGGCGATGCGTTCGTGCGCATTTTGTCGTTTATGGGCCATGTCGTGATCCGACAGAATCATGTTGGCGACTGGGGCTTGCAGATGGGGATGGTGACGTTCGCCGTGAAACGGGCGGGGTTGGAATCGCAGCTCGATTCAGTGGACCTTGATGCACTCGAAGCGATGTACAAGAAGATTACGGTGGAGGCAAAGGAAAATCCCGCGCTTCGTTCAGAAATCATTGAAGCCACGCGAAAACTTCAGCAGACCACCAAGGACCAACTGACCGTCTGGCAACATGCACGGGCCATCACACTTGGAACGGCCCAGGGTCTTTACGATCGACTTGGCGTTTTGCTGAAGCCAGACGATGTGCGCGGTGAAAGCTTTTATTCAGATCAGTACGATGCGATGGTGGATTCGCTCCGCAATGAAGGCGTCGCCACCGACACTGACGGTGCTATCGGCATCTTCCCGCCCGGCTTTGTCAATAAGGAGAATGAGCCGCGCCCCTTCATCATCCAGAGCCGCGACGGCACCTACCAATACCCGACCTTCGATTTGGCGGCCCTTCGCTATCGCGCGCGGACTCTCCACACCCAGCGAATTATTTACACCCATGACGATCGCCAGGCGGAGCATTTCGAAATGCTTTTTGCCGTGGTGAAGCTGCTTCATTGGGCGGATGGCGTTCAACTCGACTATGCGCCATTCGGGACGATACTGGGGGAAGACGGAAAGCCCTTCAAGACGCGCAGTGGCGACCCGGTTCCGCTGAAATTCGTCCTCGATCAAGCAGAGGAACGCGCGCTCGAAGTCGTAAAGGTCAAGAACGCCGAACGGCCCGCGGATCTCAAATTGGGCGAGGAGAAATTGGCTCCGATTGCCCACGCCGTGGGAATTGGGGCGGTCAAATACTCGGATCTGTCCAAGGACCGCACTAGCAATTATCAGTTTTCATTAGACAAGATGCTCAGCTTCGAGGGAAACACCGCCCCGTACATGCAGTTCGCCTATGCGAGAATCGCGTCGATCTTCCGCAAGGCCGGTGGGCGAGGTGTCGTTACGGGAGATTTCACCCCGCAGTTGGAGACATTGTTTGAGCAGTCGCTGGCGAAGCAAGTCCTGCGATTTCAGGAAATCATCGACCTCGTCGCGCGGGAGTTGAAGCCGCATTATCTCTGCACGTACCTATACGAACTGGCGGGGAAATTCAGCTCGTTCTACGAAAATTGCGAAGTGCTCAAGAGCGAAGAGCCGATGCGGTCGAGCCGGTTGTTGCTGATTGACATCACGCGCCGGACGTTGGCGCTGGGGTTGGAGTTACTTGGGATAGAGCATCCGGAGCAGATGTGAGCCGTGACGCGCGACCGGCCGAAATGGCGGAAGAGACGACATCATGAAGATCAAGATTCATCCCCACGCTGCACGGCGTATGCGCGAGCGCGGTGCGACCATCGCCCACGTGCGCGATACGGTCTTAAATGGGACAAAATTACCAGCGAAGTTCGGACGCACGAAATTCCGCCGCATCCATCCGTTCGGGAAAACGTGGAACGCAAAGTACTATCCTCGCCAGCAAATTGAAGTCTTTGCGACTACAATCCCTGACGGCTGGCTGGTCGTCACAGTCATCGTAAAATATTTTTAAGGAACCCGACATGCAACTCACTTACGATCCGGCGTGCAACATTGCCTATATTCGCCTGCGGAAGAAATCTGCAAAGGTCACAACGCGGGTTATTTCCGACGAACTCAACATTGACCTCGATGCCGATGGCAAGGTCTACGGAATCGAATTGCTAAATGCGAACGAGCAACTCGGAACCAAGCGGATGAAAAACCTGGTCATCGAAAATCGCGGCTCCGGTAAGAAGGTCACGCTGGCGGTTTAATAGATGGGGAAACGCACGCGAATCCTCCCTCATTCTGGCATCTGAAAAAATTCCACGCAATGGGCATAGTCATCATCAAAGTTGACCGCCATCGCCATTGAGCCATTTTGCGGGAGGGAATAGTACCAGGTGCCGGCTTCCCAGACGGCTGAGCCGGGTTCTTCGGGAGGGGCGGTGACGGCAACGCCGCCGGGAGGGCCGAATACGGCGAAAATCGTCGTGCGGCTCGATCCGACGACCGCATCAGCCAGCAAGGGCAGGGATTCTTGGTTCGATGGCCGGCGGCCTTTGAAGATTGCCTTGGCGCCATTCGGTGCGATTTTCTTCATGAGCCGCTTGAAGAACGGCTGGCGGGCCGCGAGGTGATCATTGACCATTCCGGCCAGGTTTGCCGCTGACCAGACGGACAGTTGATACAAACTTGCCGCCTGCGTGCCGCTGGAATCGAATTGGCTCATGACGGGTCCTTTCCAAGGTCTGAACACCGTTATTATCGGTCGTTGGGCGGGGAGGACATGAGGGAATGTTGGGAGGATCGGTGAATAACGCCCAAGCGTGCTTGCACGATGGGTTGGGTCGGATTGGGACAACGCCCTCACGCATTCGCATACATCATTTTTCGCATCCCTATCCAATAGGCATTAAATAAATATGCAGCCCCCGCAATCACTTCGGCGCAGAGGAGGTAAAGATATTTGGCATCGTATGACGAATCGACATATCGGTGATCCGTCAGCCAGCGATACCCCACGATCGTGAAGCAACTGAACATGGCAACCGGAAGATAGTCGGCGGCGTGATAATCCAGGCCCCGTTTGACGACTGACAGCGGAAGCCGCAGGCCACGATAGCGGGCTTCCCAAGCGGTCAGCCAGGAGGCAATCGGCGTGGTAATCGCGAAGAGCGCGAAAGAGCAAGCGGCGAAAATGGCAGTTGCCAACAGCAGGCTGCGGTGCATAATTTCAATGATCGAAATGTCAAAAAACACAAAGCTGATATGCACCGCCGCCGCCCAGCCAAAGAAAAGCGAGGCAATCATCCAGTGCAGCATGGCAAAGCCGATGGAATCGCGTCGGGGCCGGCGGGTGGCAAGCGTCCGATAAAACCGCGACGGGCGAAAGAGCACCTGAGCGGTGGTTGAAACGAATCGCACCAGTGGATTTCCACGCCGTTCCCAGGTGGACGGCCCGCGATGGCTGGGCAGGCTTTGCGAAATATCCTGTCCGCATTCGGGGCATTTGGCCGATTCAGGCAAGCCCGTGAGGGTGTAGCCGCAGTTTTCGCAGAGCAGAGTGGAATCTTCCGGAATCTTTGTACGCGCGGTTTCCATTGTGTTATGCTATGCATAGCATCACTGAACGGCTGAGGGAGTCGGCCGGCAGTGGCACTTCACCGGGCTTAGACGGGCCGGGCGAGGAGAAGGTCATGATAGGCAAACGAATTGCAATAGCGGCGGCGATCGGGCTTTTGGTGCTCGCCGGGTGTGATGACCGGTCCAAGAGTTCGGCGCGCTCCAACCAAACCGCGGTGCCCAGTATTCCGCAACCTTCTTCAACGCTTCCCGATCCCAAGCCCCCCATGGCCGTGGCGGCACATATTCCCGCGGCAACGCCCGCGACCAAACCCGCCGAGCCGCCCCACAGTTCTCTGAATTTATCGGATTCGCGTTCTCCCCAGCCGCTGGCGTTTAATTTCCCGCCGGCCCGGCTGCATATCGATCGGGAGACCAAAACTGCCGTCCTATATAGTGATGATCCGAAGAACGCGATCGAATCCAACTACGCCGGCAACAGCTATTACATGGTCATCAAGCTGGGTGATGACTTCGCCGACCAGCTTGGCGGGTATCAATGGCACTACCGCGCCATCAGCGACGAGCACGAAGACAGCACCAACGGCATTTTCCTCGAAGGCCAGCGCTATTATCTGCAGCCCACCGATATGACGGTCACATTTACGGGTAACGCTCCGGTGATGACCGTCATGCTGAGCGGCACATTCAGCGAATTTGACATGGCCCACAACTCGCGCGAAGGGATGACGGTTCACGTCAACGGCATCGTCAGCGCCGTAGTCGACCCCCCAAAATAACCCAAAGATTGCCGCTTGCGGCTTCGCGAACCAAACCGTCCCCCCCGCGCAATCTACCTATCAGAATCGCCGCGCCACATTCCCGGACCACCGATCCTCGCGAGCCAAACACCGACCCCCCCCGCGCAATCTAACTATCAGAATCTCCGCGCCACATTCCCGGACCACCGATCCTCGCGACGCAACCTCTCTCGCGCAATTCCACTATCGGAATCTTTGCGCCACCATTCCCCGCACCACCCCTCACACGCCCTTTCGCCCATTACCCCAAGCAAAACCGGCATACAGCGCATCAAACTCCCTCGTTTCACGCTGTGCTTCCCCCCGGCAGACTTGACAGGCGGCGGATATCGGCGGATGGTATCGCGATGGGCTTTTGCGAGGATGGGCCGAGAGCGATTTGAATCAGATTTCTTGAGGAGTACCAGCGATGGCGATCAAGGTGACATGCGCGTGTGGGAAGGTGACGAATGTTCCCGATGCTTACGCAGGCCGGACCGGCAAATGCCCCGCCTGCAAGCAGCCGGTGAAGGTTCCCATGCTGGAGACGGTGGCGATGGCAGCGCCGGCTGCTGCGCCGGCGCCGCATGTTGCGCAAGCCGCCGCCCCGCAGCTTCGCGCCCAGCCCCGCCCCGCCGCCGCACAAATTCCCCAGCACGCGCCGGAGCCCGAACCGCGCTACGAACCCTCTGAATCGCAGGAGCCGGCCTACGATACCGCCGGCGACGAGGCTCCTCCCGCCGATGAAACGCCCGAATACACCGCCGCCGAACCCGCTGCCCCGCCGCCGCTGCATCAGCAGCAGCCGCTGGCTTATGCATCGCCGGGAGCGGGCGCGATCGATTTTCCCACGACCATTCCGCAAAAGCTTCGCCAGTCTGACTGTCCGCCGCTATTTCTGGTCATTTCCGCCGACGGCGCTGAGATTCGCACCAAGTACAACCCGGGCCCAGTCTTGCAGAAGTTGGCGGAAACCCTGGCCCAGCGGATGAAGAAGAAATTCGACCTGCGCCTCGACCCGCCCGCCGATGATTCGGCGCCCATCATCTACATGCGGGTGGCGAAGATCATTCCCGGCAATCGCTTTCTCCGCTATATCTTCGGCCCCGCCGCGATGCTTTTCGGCGGGACGACCTGCGTTGAAGTCGATGGCTCGATCCACATGCCCGGAAATGAACCCGTCCCCTTTAAATTGAAGCGCCGGGCCTGGTTCGGCCTGTTTCTCGGCGGAAGCTCGCTTGGCCTGCTGAAGCGAAACGCCAAAGTGCTCGGGAAGAAAATGGCCGGGCGGGTAAAGGCGGCGCAAAAGTAAACGCTCAAACTGAGCGCTTTCCACGGAGAATGCCTTTACAACGGGGCAAGCGGCGCGTAACGCTCCATCTTGGAGACGGGTTTCCCGCCGCGCCCAGATCGGATTTGCGGAGCGCTGCGTAAATCCGATCTCGGCGCGGCGATGACGTTTTTTCGCGAACCACGGTTATGCGCGCCGCTTGCCCCGGCGTGGAGGGTTTTCGACATATCCGACGGAATATGGTGCAGGATTTGCCATAGCGATCAAAAACCGCTCCGCTTGAGTAAATGGCCCCGTGGCAGCGTCAGCGTTCGGAAACGCCTGCCTACCCCCACCCGCCGCCGCCCGGCGTGCGAATCATCAGCACATCGCCGGCCTTCAGCGCAAATTGAACTTTGCCGCTGGAGAAGGTCGTGTTAGTTCCCGTGGCGGCGATGGTGATTCCATCACTACCGACGCTTCCTTCCAGACCGCCGGCCAATCCGTAGGCGCTTCGCTTTCGGCGATCGGCCAGGAGTGTTCCCGAGCAGTCTTCAAGCGCCTCGATCTCGCGCACAATTCCGTCACCGCCACGATGCTTGCCGGCGCCTCCCGATCCGATGGCACGCTCGAATCGCCTCACGCGCAGCGGATATTGCAATTCCAGCGCCTCGGCGGGCGTGGTAAGCGTGTTGGTCATGTGGCATTGCACGCATGATGCGCCGTCGGCCAGGGCTGACGCACCGCTTCCGCCGCCGATGGTTTCGTAATACGTCCATCCCTCCCCGCCGAGTGCCACGCTGCTCATCGTTCCGCAACTGGCGGCGGGAATTTTTTCCGGAAGCGCCGCGGCCAAAGCGCCGAAAACCACATCGACAATGCGCTGGCTGGTTTCGGTGTTACCCGCCACGACAGCCGCCGGGTAAACCGCGTGAACCACGCTCCCGGGCCGGGTGAGAACTTCGATATTGCGAAACGATCCGCCATTCAGCGGCACGCCTTCTTCCAGCAAACACGCAAAGCAGTAATACGCCGCCGACTTCGCCACCGATGGCGGACAGTTGATGCACCCCGCCACCTGACCGGCGCTGCCGGTCAAGTCGACTACCGCGCGATCGCCAATCTTGCGAATAACCGCGACGATCGGCACAGGCCCATTCGACAAGCTCAGGGCAGGCCCGTTCGACAGGCTCAGGGCGCGCCCATTTCCCGCGCCGTCATCGTCCATCGCGTCTTCGAAACGATATTCGCCATCCGGAATGGCGGCGATGGTTTTGGCCATAAAGAACTGCGCGTAATCGAGCAGCGCCCGGCCGTATTGCATGACGGTTTCAACGCCATGCCGATCGATCATGCGCAGCATGGCGGCTGAGCCAACATGATTGGCCGCCAGTTGTGCTTCCAGGTCGCCGATGCGTTCATCCGGCGTTCGCACCGCCTTCAAAATCCGCCCCAGCAGCGCCTCATCGCGCACACCCCCGCGGCAAAACAGGGCCGGCTCGATACGGATTCCCTCCTCGTCGATATGCCGGCTGAGCGTCATCGACCCAGGGCTCACGCCGCCCACATCCGCATGATGCGCCCGGTTGGCGGCGTATCCGACGACGGCGTCGCCGTGGATGATCGGCGAAACGAGCGTGATGTCCGGCAGATGCGACCCCCCGGCAAATGGGTCATTCACAATCGCCACATCGCCCGCGTGTAATTTCCCCAGCCGATCAAGAACGACCCGCACGGATGCCGGCATCGACCCAAGATGCACGGGAATATGCGCCGCCTGCGCCAGCAATTCCCCGCCAGCGTCAAACAGCGCGCAGGAAAAGTCGCGACGCTCCTTGATGTTCGCCGAAAACGCCACGCGTTGCAGGGTGATGCCCATCTCCTCCGCCGCAGCTTCGAAGAGGTTGCGCATCAGCTCAAGTTGGATGGGATCGGATGTCATTTGCTCCAACCATTCTTC
Source organism: Tepidisphaeraceae bacterium (assembly GCA_035695715.1). Taxonomy (GTDB): domain Bacteria; phylum Planctomycetota; class Phycisphaerae; order Tepidisphaerales; family Tepidisphaeraceae; genus RYN-428. The sequence continues at coordinate 4,798 of DASRRM010000137.1, read as the reverse complement.
CTAACCCACTCCACGAAACTCTTCAGCATTGCCGTGTGTCCGTCGGCATGCCCCTCATCAATGAACGGCTTCAATAGCGCCGGTTCCAAAAACGGAAATGCCAGGCTCTGTTGCTGAACGCGATATTCTCCGCCTACCAGGTGAAGGCATTCCAACTGAGATCCCGCGAGACGCCAGATTTCCGGAACACCGAGGGCGGCATAGATCGGCTGCCGCGGGACCGATCGCGACGTCAAATCAATCTCCACGACCAATTCCGGCGGCGGGTCTTTTTGCAGGTCCAGCCGCTTCTTCCCGCGCATCTGCTTTTCATTGTGAAAATAATAGCATTCATCCGGCTCCAGGCCCTTTGCCTTTGTCTTGCGCCGGAATGTCGTCGAGCCGAGGCACGCCATCGGCATATTCAACTCAAAAGCCAGCATTTCGATCAAGCCGCCGATCAACTTCTTATCGTGCTCATGTTCTGGCAACGGCGACATGATTTCCATCCTCCCCTGGTCGTAGGTCACCCGAATCGGACGATCGCCAATATCACGAAGAAGCTTCTCGTAAAGGTCCCAACTCGCGTCCTCCATGACAAAGTGCTGAACATCGTCGAGGTTGACCGCCGGTGGATGTGAAGCTGTGCGGGTCATGGGGATACAACTATCATACGGCCGGCGGCGGATTTGTCCCGCCGGCAAACACAAATCGGCTCGCGAAAGCCAGGGCGATCGTTTCACCTGAGTTCTGTCGTTGCCGCTCGCCATCATCGCGGATTTCGATCTCCCATCGCTTTAATTCAATCTTAACGAAAGATTGGCTATATCTTTTCTTGCACGCGCGCGGGGAATTCAGGATGTTGTCCCGCCGGTTTACCGATCGGAATTTTCTGACGCGCGTGACCCTCAGTCAAACTCCGGGACAACACACTTATGCTCTTGGCACAAACGCTTACCACCGGCTCCATGCTCTTTCTCATTATCGCGATTGGAATGGCCCTGGCCTTTGAATTCGTCAATGGCTTCCACGACACCGCCAACGCCGTCGCGACTGTCATTTACACGCACACGCTCAAGCCCTGGGTCGCGGTGATCTGGTCGGGCTTGTGCAACCTGACCGGCGTGATGTTTGGCGGCACCGCCATCGCGTTCACCATCGTGGCGCTGCTGCCGGTGGACCTGGTCTTGAACGTCGGATCGGGCGCGGGCTTTGCCATGGTCTTCGCGCTGTTGCTGTCGGCCATTTTGTGGAACCTGGGAACCTGGTATCTCGGGTTGCCGGCTTCGAGTTCGCACACGCTTGTCGGATCGATCCTGGGTGTCGGTTTGGCCAACGCCTTGATGAATGGCCGAGGCTTTGGTGAAGGCGTGAACTGGGAACAGGTGGTAAAGGTTTTCAAATCCTTGCTGGCTTCGCCGATATTTGGATTCGTCCTTGCCGGCGGCTTGCTGCTGCTGGCGAAAAGGTTCATCAAGCTCCCAGCGCTGTTCAAGGCTCCGCCCAAGGATGCGCCGCCGCCCTTCTGGATCCGCTGCATCCTGATCCTCACCTGCACCGGCGTCAGCTTCTTTCACGGCTCCAATGACGGCGCCAAGGGAATGGGACTCATGCTCCTCATTCTCATCGGCATCCTGCCGGCCACTTACGCCCTGAACATGGGAAGCAATTCCCAAGCCCTGCGCGATCTGGAAGCCTCGGCCAATTCGACCCGCACGCGCTTCGTCGCAAGCGCCTCCGGAGCCGTCAGCGCCGATCCACTGGCCGACCTGTCCAGCTATATCAAGTCCGATGGCAAATTGACCAATCAAACTTTTGCCGCGATGGCGGAGGTTGACGGGAAGATCGCAGCGGCGCTTGGCGGGCGCGATTCCCTCGAATCCCTCTCCACCGATCAACGCCGGGAGCTGCGCAGCGCGATATATCTACAAGGGGAAGCCGTTGGCAAACTTGGAAAAGCGAAGGACTCAAAATTCGACGATCTGGCAAAGAAGGGCGCGTTTAAAGATCAATTGCAATCCTTTACCCAACATGTTCCAACCTGGGTCAAGATTGCCGTCGCCCTGGCCCTGGGCCTTGGCACGATGATCGGCTGGAAGCGCATTGTCATGACCGTCGGCGAAAAGATCGGCAAGGACCATCTCACCTATGCCCAGGGCGCATCGGCCGAGATCGTCGCCATGCTCACCATCGGCGCCGCCGACTATCTCGGCCTGCCCGTCAGCACCACGCACGTGCTTTCCTCCGGCGTCGCCGGCACCATGGCCGCCAACAAGTCGGGGCTGCAGGTGGCGACGCTTCGCAATCTCCTGTTGGCATGGGTGCTGACCCTGCCGGTTTGCGTCATTCTTGGCGCCGGCACTTTCGCCGCCGGGCTGTACCTCGTGCTTCATCAACTGGTCACGCACACCGTCATCTTTGTCGGCATCCTGCTGCTGATCGCCGGGGCATTGCTGTTCCGGCGGGTGATCGCGACGCGCAGCAAGGCTGGATTTGAACCGGTCACCGCAGATGCAATGTGAAATTGAGACAGTTGGATCATGGCTTTCAAGCACCACCACACTCAGCTTTCGGCACAGCCCTTGCTCCACTCCCCTGCAGTTTAACCAAGGAGTTTGGTCATGGGACAACAAGACGTCGTTGCCGGAAAAGTGAAGCAAGTGAAGGGAAAAGCCAATGACATCGCCGGTGGGGTGACTGGAAACACCGGCCAGCAGATCAAGGGCAAAGTTCAACAAGCGGTCGGAAAAGTCCAGGAGGAAATCGGCCGGGCCAGCAAGCCGAACCCAGATCAGCCGTGAATGGCGAGCCGGTGTTTTTATTAATTACTCAAACTGAGCGGTTTCGGAGCGCTTTGAAGTATCCTACATGAAATTGGGTCGCACCAGTCGAACAAGCCTCCACGCCGTTGCAAGCGGCGCGCACGACCGTGGTTCGCGAAAACAACCCAATCGCCGCGCCGCCCCGGATTTACGCAGCGCTCCTAAATCCGGGGCGGCGCGGCGATAAAGCTATTTCCAAGACGAAGCGTTTCGCGCGCCGCTTGCCCCGGCGTGTAGGCATTCTCCGAAACAACCGCTCACTTTGAGCGATTATCGCCCGTCGAAAACTTATGCTTCGATCGGCGCTCTTATGCGCACGCAAAAGATTTCGGCGAAATTGCCGCAGTTTTGATTACCCGCGCCGGAACGCCGACGGCCGTGGCGTAATCGGGCACATCCGAGGTGACCACGGCCCCGGCGCCGATGATGGCATGCTCACCGATCGTCAGGCACTGAATCACGTTCGCCCCGATTCCCACGAACGCGCAGGCGCCGACGCGCACGCGCCCCGCCAAATGCACGCCGGGACAAATATGCGCGCCTTCACCGATGTCGCATTCATGATCCACAACAGCCGCGGTGTTGATAATCGCTGAATCGTCAATCCGGGCTTCGGCGCAGATGGCCGCCTGCATCGCGACAACGATATTCACGCCAAGCGATGCGCTGGATGAGATGCTGGCCGAGGGATGAATCGCATTGAGCAGCTCAAACCCGTGCTCTTTCAGCAGTTCGGCATACTCAAGGCGGGCACGATTGTCGCCGATTGCCACAATCGCCCCGCGAACCTTCTGCTGCCGCAGCCTGGGAAGCATGTTCGGCGCGCCCAGTACGGGTAATCCCCCCGCATTGGCGCCGGCCAGGGACAAGTCCGCGTCGACGAAGCCGACAACCTTGTGCTTCGCCTCGGCACGAAGAATATCCAGCACGACTTTTCCGTGTCCGCCCGCTCCGACAATGACGACATCCATGAAGAACTCCTCTTTGGGAACAAATCGGCGAAAGGGGCGTGGCTTCTGCATCCTTCCGCCGTTTCATCCGGCGCGCTATACTCCATTCATGTCAGAAGCTGCACGCATTCTTCCCAATCTCCCGAAGGTGGCAACGGTCCGGCAGGAGTCGCTCCCCTATGAGCCGGTCTGCGCTTTGTTTCGGCGATATTTGCACGGGCGTAAGCTCAAGTTTACGCCAGAGCGCGCCATGATCCTGGATGCGGTGCTTCGGCAAACCGGGCTTTTTGAGGCCGAACGCCTGGTCGGCGAATTGCAGAGGCTGGGACACAACGTCAGCCGGGCGACAGCTTATCGGACCTTGTCGCACTTACAGGATGCGGGAGTTTTAAAACAGGTGTTTTTCGACAACAAGCAGTCGCTTTATGAGGTGATTGCGGGGCGGCAAACTTACGATTACCTGATTTGCGTTGCCAGCGGAAAGGTGATCGAATTCAACAGCGACAAGTTGAAGAAATTGCGCGATGAGATCTGCCTGGAGCACGGGTTCAGTCCGTTGTCCCACCAATTTCACATCTTCGGGCTCAGCCCCGAGGCGCAGCGTGCCGAGCGGGCGGAGTCGGCGTCGGACAAGCCCGGCTAACACAATGCAATAAAAGTGGCCAGTGCAAGAATTGCGATTCTTACCTTTTTGTCCCAGAAGTGTCTCTTGTAGATAAATGCCATGTGGATACTCCGCACAGGCATTAACAAGCCGTGTGCCCGACCTCGCTTACGCGGCCGTTGTGTCCCGGCCGGGGCGGAAATGACAGCACGGCCGGGGGATTTCCTCATATGCCGTATGCAAGCCGGTAAGTCCGGATATGCCGGATGATGCGTTAGGAACCGCATTCTTCGCGCGCTTCGGGCAAGAATGTTTCCAAATTGCGACATTCGGCGCAAAAGTTGCACTAAACAACCGTCGGGTGCCGTATTATTTGGGACCAATGTAAATCCCGGCTGCGTGTGAAGATACCTTCGGCGGTGCATACGGGACGCAACCCGTTT